>NZ_CP023315.3:3148750-3523125 GCF_002310375.3 Caulobacter vibrioides | reverse complement strand
CGTCGCCATCGGTGGTGCGGTTCACGCTGGGGTCGTGCATGATCACCAGCGCGCCATCCTGGGTGCGGCGGACATCGGCCTCGACGATGTCGACGCCGATATCGATGCAGCGCCGCAGGGCCTCCAGAGAGTTCTCAGGCGCGGTCGACGGGAAGCCATGGGCCGGGGCCGCAGCATGGCAGCCGCGATGGGCGACGACCATGACCCCGGCGGCGGGGTCGTAAAGGCGCTGACGGAAGGTGTTGGCCCCCGCCGGCGCGGCGGCGACGAGAAACAAGGCGAGGGTCGTCGTCAGGAGGCGCATGGTCGGAAAGGTCTCCGCAGCGCCCTATGCGCGATTCATGCGACAGGGGCGCGGCGGTTTGGTCTCATTGGGATGACGCCCAAGAGCCACCTCGCTCCGTCTCGTCAGCGCCTTCTGAAACCCCCCAGCACGTTGGCCGCCGTACTCAATTGGCGCGTGGCTTGGTCGATGCGGGGCGTTTGACTTCATCGGCCCGGCCACACCCGTACGCAGGGCGTGGACAGGAGCGTCAGGCCGTCTCTGGAAGGTGCGCTTGCAGCGTGCAGCGCAGGCCGTCCGGATCATACGTCACGCTGGTCGATCCGTTCAGTTCGCCGCGCAGGCTGCGCTCGATCAGGCGCGAGCCGAAACCCTTGCGCGTGGGGGGTGTCACCGCCGGACCGCCGGTCTCGATCCAACGGCACTCCAGCGCGCGCGCCTCCGGGTCGTACGTCCAGCTCAGGCTCACACGCCCGCCGGCCGTCGATAGGGCGCCGTACTTCAGGGCGTTGGTGGCCAGTTCGTGAAAGATCAGGGCCATGGTCAGGGCGCCGCCTGGCTGGAGACGCACCGCCGGACCGGAGATGTCGACCCGCGCGCCGGCCTCGTCGAACGGACGCAGCGCGCGTTCGGCGACCTCGCGAAGGGGCGCGCCGTGCCAGCTTTCGCGGGTGAGGATGTCGTGCACGCCCGAAAGGCCCATCAGCCGGGCCTCGAACTTCTCGAAAGCCGCCGCGGGGCTCGGCTCGTTCCGCAGGGTCTGAGCGGCCATCGACTGCACCGTAGCCAAGGTGTTCTTCACCCGGTGGTTCAGCTCGTTGATCAGCAGGCGCAGCTGAGCCTGATGGTGCTGCTGTGCGCTTTCGGCCTGCTTGCGGTGGCTGATGTCCGACAGGATCACGACCATATAGGGCGGCTCGTCGACCGGGCTCACCTTGGAGACCGTCAGGTTCATCCAGAGGATCTCGCCGGGCTTGTCCCCCACGAAGCGGCGATCGGCGGCGTAGGTTTCGATTTCGCCGGCCCACAGGGCGTCGCCGTCGGCGATCGCCTGGCCAAGATCATCCGGGTGCACCAGAGCGGCTATGTGGCTTCCCAGGAGCTGCTCGCGGGGCCGGCGCAGGATGGCGCAGAAGCTGTCGTTCGCTTCGAGAAGGGTTCCGTCCTGGGCGAGCCGCGCCACGCCCATGGCGGTCTGGTCGAAGACGGCGCGGTAGCGCGCCTCGGCCGCTTCCAGCGCCCGGCGGGCCAGGACGCCGGCGGTCACCACCTCGGTGTAGAGCACGAGGCCGCCGATCTCTCCCCCATCGGTGCGCCAGGGCGCCATCGACCAGCGGATCCATTCCGTGCGCCCGCGGCGATCGACATAGGGGTCGCCGTCGTGGCGCAGCTCGACACCCTCGGCCAGGACCTGCGCGTGCAGATCACGCCACTTTTGCGGCACCTCGGGAAAGACGTCGTAATGGCGCTGGCCGATCAACGGCAGATCGGGCGGCATGTTCTGGTCGGTCAGGTAGCGGCTCGACGCCGCCAGGTAGCGCATCTGGTTGTCAAAGATGGCGATGCCGAGCGGCGCGTGCTTCAGCGCCGTCGTGACGCTGGGGGACGCGGCCATGGGGGCGCTGGACTGGGGCGGCGCTTTTTCGATCATCGCGCCGCCATCGTATCGCCTGAAGGTAAGGCTGGGATTGACGTTCGCGTGAGGCGAGCGCTTCAGCCGGCCACGGGAAAGACTCGGGTCTGCTTGACCACCCCGTAGGCGAAGCTGGTGTCGATCGACGCGATGCCGGGTATGGCGTGCAGCTTACGGCGCATGAAGTCTTCATAGGCCTCGAGGCTGTCGACGATCACGCGCAGCAGATAGTCGTCGCCGCCGGCCAGCAGGAAGCAGTCGAGGATCTGGTCGATGCGCGCCACGGCGTCCTCGAAGCCCTTGATCAGATCCTGACCATGACGATCCAGACGCACCCGGACAAAGACGGTGATCGGCAGGCCGTAGGCCTTCTGGTCCACCAGCGCCGTGTAGCCGGTGATCACGCCGTCGGCCTCGAGATTGCGCACGCGCCGCAGGCAGGGCGAGGGCGACAGGTTCACCCGCTCGGCCAGCTCCTGATTGGTGAGGCGCCCATCCTTCTGCAGTTCGCGGATGATCTGGCGGTCCTTGGCGTCCATTCACGGCTCCGAAGCAGAATCTGCCAAAATTGGTAGTCATCATAGCAGACTTCGCAATCTCAAGCGCCTTGCTCCGCGCCAAAGTGGCGTCAAAGGGAGCAGCAGATGCGCGACGACCAGACCGGCTTTTCCACGCGGGCGATCCACGCGGGCTATGACCCCGCCGACGAGCACGGCGCGCTGACCCCGCCGCTGCACCTGACCTCGACCTTCGCCTTCGAGAGCGCTGAAGCCGGCGGCGAGATGTTCGCCGGGACCCGCGAGGGACACTTCTACTCGCGCATCTCCAACCCCACGACCGACCTTCTGGAGCGCCGCCTCGCCAGCCTGGAAGGCGCTGAGGCGGCGGTCGCCACGGCCTCCGGGATGGGCGCGATCACCGCCACCTTGTGGAGTTTCCTGCGGGCCGGCGACGAGGTGATCACCGACCAGACCCTGTATGGCTGCACCTTCGCCTTCCTGCGCGATGGCCTGACCCGCTTCGGCGTGACGGTGAAGCAGGTCGACATGACCCGGCCCGAAGCGCTGGCGGCCGTCATCTCGGAGCAGACCCGGATCGTCTACTTCGAGACCCCGGCCAATCCGAACATGCGTCTTGTCGACATCGCGGCGATCACGCGGATCGCCCATGGCGCCGGCGCCAAGGTGGTGGTCGACAACACCTACGCCACCCCTTGCCTGACGCGTCCGCTGGCCTTGGGGGCCGACATCGTGGTGCACTCGGCGACCAAGTATCTGGGCGGGCATGGCGACCTGGTCGGCGGGATCGCCGCCGGTGGCGTCGAGGATATGGCCCGCGTTCGCCTCTGCGGCGTGAAGGACATGACCGGCGCGGTCATGTCGCCCTTCACCGCCTTCCTGGTCCTGCGGGGCCTCAAGACCCTATCGCTACGGATGGCCCGCCATAGCCAGAGCGCCCAGACGGTCGCGCGGTGGTTGGAGGATCATCCGGCCGTGGAGCAGGTGTTCTATCCGGGCCTGCAGAGCTTCCCGCAGCGTGATCTGGCGGCGTGCCAGATGGCCTCGGGCGGCGGCATGATGGCGTTCGAGCTGAAGGGCGGGCACACGGCGGGCGTGGCGATGATGAACCGACTGGCGCTGATCCGTCGCGCTGTGTCGCTGGGTGACGCCGAGACCCTGATCCAACACCCGGCCAGCATGACGCATTCGCCCTACACCCCCGAGGAGCGCGCCGCCGCCGGCATCGGTGAGGGCATGGTGCGTCTGTCCGTCGGCTTGGAGGACCTCGCCGACATCCTGGCCGACCTTGAGATGGCCTTGGAGCCGCTCAGGATCGTCGAACGGGTCTGAGGCGCGGGGCGGCCGTCGAGGAGGCGCTGTTTCCGCGAGCGACAAGGCTGACACCAAGCGGCGCGACGCGCGACCTCATTTTGGGTGCGCCGCGCCGTTAACCTTCACTACAAAAATCTTACTTCTGCACGGCCGATTAACTGCGTTGTGCGTTTATCGGCCCATGACGAAGCACGCGTCTGGCGCGGACCATGATCGAAGAGCGGCCGTCCGCATCCAGACCCAAAGGTCCGGCAAAATTCTCTGCGGCGACTTCGCTTGGGACTGCGTGGTCCGTGACCTTTCCAGCCAGGGCGCGCGCGTACAGATGCTGACGGGGGCCGCGCCGACGGGGCGCATCCAGCTGGTGGACCTCGACGCCGGGCTGGCGCATGACGTGACCGTCGCCTGGCAGCGCGAGCGCGAGATCGGAATGCGCATCGTCCGAACCTATGACCTACGCGGGCTGGCTCCGGCGGCCGCAGGAACCGCAAAGCGCATCTGGAAGGCGTCGCGATCGGATGTTGCGACCGGCTGAGGGGCTGTCAGTTGACAACAAAAGGGACCCCGGCCCGCCGGCCGAGGTCCCTCTGTCAAATCGTCGGATCGACGCGCAAGGCTCTAGGCCCCGTCGCGCGAGGCCTCGTCGGCCATGGCGCGGACCAAGTCGAGAACCTGGCGACGGACGCGGCCACGCGCGATGCGCGGGAACACCTCTGCGAGCTCCAGCCCTTCCGGTGTGGTGAGGAATTCCTGCACGACTTTCTCCGCCCGGAGGCTGGCGTCGTCCATCTCCACGCCGCTCATCGGATCGGCCAGTCCGTCGAAGAAGAACGATACGGGCACCTGCAAGGTCTTGGCGATCTCGTAGAGCTTGCTGGCGCTGACGCGATTGGCGCCACGCTCGTACTTCTGCACCTGTTGGAAGGTCAGCCCCAGGGAGTCGGCCAATTGCTCCTGGCTCACGCCCAGCAATTTGCGGCGCATGCGGACGCGACCGCCAACATGCAAGTCGACGGGGTTGGGGCGTCGGCCTTCAGTTTCTTCGCTCATGTTTTTTCGCCTCCAACGGTTGTCCTGGGAAAATGACACGACCGTTACGCTGGTGGAAGCGAGCCAGCCTTGGCGCGGCGTTACGTCGCGATGACGACGCTTCTCCTCCCCCGAGTTCCACGAAGCTATCGGCCGGCTCGGCGATTCGCCGCCAACCGGAGCTTGATCGGCGCTCGCCTGGCGCGAGTGATCGCGAACCGAACCCGCTGGAGCGTTTCGGGCTGATGGAGGGCGGTCGAGCCGCGCGGAACGGGCCTCAGGCGTCCAGGCGCAGCACGTCAGTTTTGCGGGACGCGCGATCGTCCCATATCCGTCGCGCTTGGCTGGTGGTGTCGTGCAGGCGAAACAGCGTTTCCGCCGCGAGGGTTTCGTCCCGCTCCGGGCCGGCGACAAGTTGGGGCGTCATGGCGCGTTTCACCTGCCGCTGAACCGCGGCCAGGTTTCCGAAAGCCATCAGGTCCAGCGCGTCGATTTCGTAGCCCACGGGCGATTCCCGGCCGATCGCTTCCAGCACCCCTTCCAGCAGATCCGTCGAGATCGCGATCTCAGACCCCGCCACCACGCCGAACGCGTAGGGGCGCGGGATCCCGACCAGTCGGGTCTCGATCGGAGAGTTGAGGATCCCAGGATAGAGCTGCATGTCGATCATGCCCACGAACCGGGTCACGCCGTTCTTTAGGGCCAGCTCGAACGCGGCGGCCCAGCATTCGAACACGCGCTGTCCACGCCCTGGCCCCTTGCGCTGTCGGTAGGCCTGGGTTGTGAAAAGGCGGGTAGCCTCCCAAACCTCGAGGCCCTTCTTGTGCGTTTCGCCGGGCGCGATCAGATCGGCGAACTTGTCAGCCAGCATGCAACGGTCGTCGGTCGGCCGCAGGCGCAGGCCGACCTCCAACTGCATGTCGTCATCGAAGCCGAGCAGATAGATGGCGCGGTGGTCGTCATAGTCGTCGATCTCTCCGCCATCGAGCACCACCAGATCCACCCAGCCGTTCTTGTCGACGCACTGACGACGGCGCTCCTCGTGCATCGCCCACAGCTGCGGGCCGTAGAGATGGCGGTTTTCGGACGTGATGATGTGGATCATGGCCTGCCCCCTGGGAACTCCAAAGGCTGGCATTAAGACGCAGCGGTCGGCCCGCCGCCGATAGGCCAAACGGCCTACGCCCGCAGGCGTGCGAGGCTCTTGCCATCCTCTGTTCCCGGAGGCAGCCTTGCCGCCATGGACAGCGCCTCGCCCAGCCCGGACACCGAACGCTACAAGAGTTTCGCGGCCTTCTACCCGTTCTACATGACCGAGCACGCCAACCCGGTCAGTCGGCGGCTGCACGTGGTGGGGACCAGCCTTGTGATCGTCTGCCTGGCCTTGGGCGCGCTTCAAGACTGGCGCTTCTTCGTCGCCGCGCCCCTGATCGGCTACGGCTTCGCCTGGATTGGCCACTTCGTTTTCGAAAAGAACCGTCCGGCGACCTTCAAGTATCCGGTCTACAGCCTGATGGGCGATTTCCGCCTGTGGTTCGAGACGGTCTCGGGGCGGCGGAAGTTCTAGCCTAGAGCCTGTCTGGTTTAGATGGAAACATCTAAACCGGATAAACAGTTTATAATTCATAGGCTTAGAGCGCGTTAGGTTTAACCGCTCACACTTAAACCTAACGCGCTCTAGAGTTTGCTCAACAGGCCCAGTTCACCCGCCTTCAGGACGGCCTCCTGCCGTTTGACCACGCCCAGACGCTTCTTGGCCGCCTCGATGTGGTGATGCACCGTGCGCGGCGAGAGCTCGAGGATGGCGCCGATCTCCCAGTCGGTCTTTCCCCGGCTGGCCCAGTAGAGGCACTGAGCCTGACGTTCGGAGATGACGCCGTAGTCCGGATTGTCGTCCTGCAGTTCCCAGTGCTTGAGCATGATGGTGCCAAACACGGTGGCCAGGCTTTCGATCACCGCGCGTGCGGTCGGGTCGGTGTCGGGCGCCTCGGTGGACATGCGGATCAGCACTTCCTGGCCGGCGGGCCCGAACACTCGGACGACGTAGCCGTCGTTCATGCCAAGGTCGGAGGCTTCGCCCCACATCGACTGCGCGCGCCCGTCGCCGAGGGGCTTGGCGTCCGTCCAGGCGAAGGAGCGGGGCGAGCGCAACAGCAGCTTTACGCAGGGATCATGGACCACGTAGCGCTGGCCCCAATATCGCTGGTCCCAGACATCGAAGTCCTGGCGGCTGAGCGTGGGCGGTTCCTTGCCGTAGTGCTCGGCGTTGACCAGCGTGGCGCAGAACTTGTCGTAGCCGAAGGCGGCGATCGCCTTGGCGAATTCCAGCTCCACCTCTTCCGCCGAGCGCAGATGAGGGGCCTGGCTCAGGAACGCCCAGGCCTGTTGTTCCGCCGTGTTCAGCACGCCCGACTCCGTACGCCGACGCCGTCAGGCTAGGACGACATCAACTGAAAGAAAACGGGGGGGTGATGGGCGCCGCAGGGCTAGAGCCCTTTAGCTTCAGATGGAATCATCTAAAGCGTTTGAAAGGGCTCTAAGTGTTTGATCTTATAGCCTGTTTATCTGGTTTAGATGGTTCCATCTAAACCAGGCAGGCTCTAGGCGGCGGCTTCGGCGCTGTCTTCGACGTCGCTGGCCAACAGGTTGTTCAGCACCAGAGCCAGGCGCTCAGGCTTGATCGGCTTCTCGACGACATCCTGCATGCCCGCGGCCAGATAGGTCTGGACGTCGGCCGGGTCGGCGTTGGCGGTCAGGGCCACGATCGGCGCCGAGCCGGAGCGACCGCCCAACTCGCGGATGGCGCGCGTCGCGGCCACACCGTCCATGCGCGGCATCTTAATGTCCATCAGGATGAGGTCGAAGCGGCCGCTACGGGCCATCTCAACCGCTTCCACGCCGTCGACGGCCTGTTCCGAGGTGCACTCGAACATGTCGCACAGCGCTTCGGCGACCATGCGATTGGTGGCGTTGTCATCGACGATGAGGATATGCGCCGAGCGGCCCCCGACGGGCTCGGGGAGGTCCTGGGTGACGGCTTCAGCGGCGGCTGGGGTCAACGCCAGGCTGAACCCGACCGTAAGGCCCGCGCCGCGATTGGCCTCGGCGACCAGTCGGCCGCCCATCGCCCGAACGACGCGGTGAGCAAGCGCGAGGCCGACGCCCAGCGCCATCTCGCTACGGTCCTGCGTACCCACAGCGCCCAGAGGATCGTTGACGCGTTGGAGCCGGTCTTGGGCGTGCCCGCCGGCGTTGTCGCGAAGCTGGCAGTCCAGCATGATCTCGCCGCCCTCGCACCGTGCGGAGGCGCGGACCTCGATCATGCCGCGTCCGGCCGAGAGCGCGTTCTCGACCAGGATGTCGATCACCTGCAACAGGCGCTCGCCGTCGATCTCAACGCCGCACTCAGGATCGCCGTCGTAGGAGACCAGAAGGGTGGAGCCGCCTTCACTGGCCCGGCTGGCCCAGCGCGCTTCGACGGCGTCGGCGAAATCCCGTAGCCGCGTCGGGGCGGGGCTCATCGTGAGGCCGCCATTGATCGCGCGATTGAGGTCCACGGCGCGTCCGACCGTTTCGCCCATGTCGCGGCTGGTGTCGCCGATGGCTCGGACGAAGGCGGCGGCGTCCGGCGTCAGGCGTTGCTGCTCAAGGCGTTCGGTGATGGCCAGCACACCGTCAAGATGCGCGCCGATGTCGACGGCCATCCGCTCGACCATGGCCATGGCGTCGCTCGCCTCGCGCTGGCGGCGTCGGTGAGAGGCCAGCAGCGACGCAAGCCCGCCCACGCCGGCGTAGCGTCCTTCGGCGTCGACCGCGACGTAGGCGGTGCGGAAGATCGGGGTGGGGCTGTCGGCGAGCGCGTTGACGAAGGTGTTGGGGTCGGTGCCGACGGGCACCGTGCGGGGCTTGGCGTCCATGATCTCGGTGATCGGACGATTGGCCAGAGCGGGGCCCGCGACCCGCATCATGCCTTGCAGAACGTCTCGGTAGACCAGGCCCAAAGGCGAGCCGTCGTCGACCACGGCCAGCGCGGCGATGGTCGGATCGGCGTCGAACATCGCCGCCACGGTCGCGCTCGGCGTGGCCGGCGCGATGGGCGCGAGGTGTTCGATCAGACGGGAAAGCGTTTCCATACGGCGCTTCGTCAACGGCTTGGGGCTTGCAACTTGCCTTGCTCGCCCTTGCGGAGTCGTTAAGCGGGCGTCGCTCTCATCGCGGTGATGCCTTGAGGCAGGCTCGATTGTGGGCCAGGGCGCGAAAAAGGGACGGCGGATGATCCGCCGTCCCTCCTTCGGTTTCTCGTCTTCGGGTCTACCAGGACTTGGTGATCGCGATCCCGTAGAGGCGAGGCTCGGCGGTGATCACGTTGGTGAACAGGCCTGAGCTGTCATCGGTGGTGTAGGCGTCGACGATCGGCGTCTTGTTGCCGATGTTCTTGACATAGGCGTCGATGGAGACACCCCACTCGGGCTTTTCGACCTTCAGGGTGATGTTGCCGTTGTCCCAGGACTTCAGCTGGTCGTAGGTGGTGTTGTAGACGCGGGCGAACTGCTTGCTCTGGCGGTAGTAGTCGCCGCGCAGCGTCGCCGACCAGCCGCCGGACAGCTCGAACGTGTACTGAGCGCCCACCGAGGTGGTCCAGTGCGGGGAGTTGGGCAGCTCATTGCCGGAAAGATCGGCCGCCGTGCCTTCGATCGAGAAGCCCGAGCCGTAGGTGTAGAGCCCGACCCCGTTGGCGAGGAACGCCGCCGTGGCCGCCGGAAGACCCGCGCCGCCGGCTGCGGCCGGAGCCGCCAGGAAGCCCTGATAGGCGGCCGCGCCGGAGCAGGCGAAGGGCAAGGTCGCCCCCGCGCCGGCGCCGAGGATCGTGGCGACGCCGGCGGTGCTGAGCACGCAGTTGGCGCCGACCGACGAGGCGTTCGGACCAACCTTCACCACCGTATAGGCCGCGTTCGACTGGGTGCGGTTCATGGTGTCGATCGAGCTGACGCCGGCGCCGATCTTCGTCTTCAGGTAACCGACGTTGGCGTTCAGGCGCAGGTTGCGGACCGGCGACCAGATGGACTCCAGTTCGAAGCCGTGGACCTTGGCGTCGACGTTCTCGTTCACCGACGTGCGGTTCACGATCTTCGAGATCTGGTACCCCTTGTAGTCGTACGAGAAGGCGGTCGCGTTGAAGAGCAGGCTGCCGCCCAGCATCGTGTTCTTGGTGCCGACTTCGATCGCGTTGACGAACTCCGGATCGAAGGTCTGCTGGATGCCGATCGAGTTGGCCGGCACGCCGGGGTTGATGCCGCCGCCCTTATAGCCCTTCGAATAGAAGGCGTAGATCAGGGTGTCGTCGGTGAAGCCGAGGCGGGCCTTGTAGTCGAAGCCGGCGCGACCGGTCGTCTCGTTGAAGCGCGCGCGCTGGTCGGGGTTCGCCGGGTTCAAGGTCAGGCCATAGCCGGGCGCCAGAAGCACGGTCGAGTAGTTCTTGACCGCCTTCTTGTCGCGAGTCTGGCGCAGGCCCAGGGTGAACTTCAGGTCGTCGTTGACCTGATAGTACACCTCGCCCAGCAGCGCGTCCGAGACCAGATTATAGGGCGTGCGGTTCAAATAGTAGTTGTGGCCGTCGCCGGTCGGATCGGCCGAGGTGTCAATCCCGATGCAGCGGGCGGTGGTCGCCGGATTACAGTTGGGATTGCCCGTGTTCGAGAAGTTCAGCGCCAGCGACGACAGCGTCAGCGAGTTACCGATCACATAGTAGTCGGTCAGCGTCCGGTAGGTGAAGTGGATGCCGCCGACCGTGAAGTTCAGCGGGCCGTCGAACGCCGACTGCAGGCGGAACTCCTGGCTGAACTGCTCAGAGCGGCCCGACGAGACGTCGATGGTGGTGAACTTGTTGGTCCGCCCGACTTGCGGGTCGGTGAAGAAGCCGCCCGGCGTGAAGGGCGTGTTGTTGAACGGCACCGTCGCGACGTTGCGGTTGTAGTCCTGCTTGGTCCAGACGTCGCCCTTGCCGTACGAGGTCATCGCCGTGAAGGTCAGCTCGTCGGTGATGTCGTAGTTCAGGGTGAACTGGTAGGTGTTGGACTTCGACTGGTAGATCGGATCCAGCGCGGTTTCGATCTCGCGCAGATTGGTCGAGGTGGTGTCGCCGGCGTTCACGTCACCCGAGGTGAAGCCGAAGATATTGCCGAGCAGGCCCGTCAGAGAGCCCGAGGTGTTCAGCGTGCCGTAGGCGGCCGGGGTGTAGAGCGAGGCGGAGACGCAGCCCTGGGTCAGGAAGACGCGGGACGCGCCGGTGGGCACGCCGCCCACCGTAGCCGGGCCGTTATCCTTGGTGCAGAGCTGCTTGCCGGTGCGGGCGCGGCTGTCGTCCTCGTGGAACCGTTCCCAGAGGAAGTTGGTGCGTAGCTTCTCGGTGGGATTGAACATCACCTGGACGCGGGTCGAGTACAGATCCCGGTCGTCGACCTTGTGGCCATTGAAGGTGTTGGTGACGAAGCCATCGCGCTTCAGGGTGGTGCCGGCGAGGCGCACGGCCAGCTTGTCGCCGAAGATCGGCACGTTCACCATGCCGCGGAGCTTCATCGAGTTGAAGTTGCCGTATTCGGCGCGCACGTTCGCCTCGAACATGTCGGTCGGCTTGGCGGTGATCACGTTGACCACGCCGCCGGTGGCGTTGCGCCCGTACAGCGTGCCTTGCGGACCGCGCAGCACCTCGACGCGCTCGACGTCGTAGAACTCGGCTTCGAACAGATTGCCCGATTGCTGAGGGGCGTTGTTCATGTGGACGCCGACGCCTTGGTCGGCCGAAGCGCCGACAGCCTTGGCGCCGATGCCGCGGATCTGGAAGTTGAAGCTGTTGGTGAAGTTGCTCTTGGCGAAGGTGACGTTCGGAATCGCCAGCTGCAGGTTGGGGCCGCCGTCGATCTTCTGGGCTTCCAGAGTGTCCTGGCTGAAGGCCGAAACCGCGATCGGCACGTCCTGAAGCGCTTCTTCCTTCTTCTGGGCGGTGACGACCAGTTCTTCGATGACAGTGGTGTTCTGTTGAGCGGGCCTGGCCTGCTTGGCGAACGCGGGGACAGCGAAGCCGGAGATCGCGACCGCCGAAGCGCCCATGACTAACAGGCTCCGCATACGCAGAGTTTGCGACATTGAATTCCCTCCCTGAACGCAAGCGGCGCCTTATGGGTGGAGCCTGCGAGCGTCGATGTTTCCTCGGCGCCGTACTATTTTCACCGCGTGGGCGTACGGCGAGCCCCTCGCAGCATTCAGAGATTGCATACTTGCGTTTGAGGGCTGTCAACTGGCCAGAACGTAAGTGAACAGCGATAGGTTACGCCTTTTCACTTTCCTGGGGGTCATGTTCTCCTGGCGCGGGTAAGTTTCCGCGCGATTAGAAGGATCGGTTTGTGATTTCCCTTGCGGAAGTTTCCGGTCCGATCTCGAAATTGGTCCATTCAGAACGGGCTCTGGTGTTATTTCGTGGGCGAAAGAGTTCATTTCTTTTCGTGAGCTGAGTATCCACCGAGTCGCGAGGCTGTGCGGGGGGCGGTTCCGGGGGCGGCTCGGCTCGTGTAGAGGAGGGGCCATGTTTCCCCTTTCCATGGACATCGAGAGGCCCGCATGAGCCCCCGTGAGCGCCAAGCGGCCCTGGTTCTGTTCTCCGGCGGCCAGGACAGCAGCGTTTGCCTGGCCTGGGCCCTGGAGCGCTATGATCGCGTCGAGACCGTCGGCTTCGACTACGGTCAGCGTCACGCCATCGAGATGCAGGCGCGTCAGGCGGTGCGGCGCGAGATCGCGGCGCGCTTCCCGGACTGGGCTGGACGGCTCGGCGAAGACCACGTTCTGGACATCCGCAGTTTCGGCGCGGTGGCGCAGTCGGCGCTGACTGCAGATCGCGCCATCGAGATGACCGAGCGGGGGCTGCCCTCGACCTTCGTGCCGGGGCGCAACCTCGTGTTCCTGACCTACGCGGCGGCCCTGGCCGACCGGCGGGGGATCGACCATCTGGTGGGCGGCATGTGCGAGACTGACTTCTCCGGCTATCCCGACTGCAGGCGGGCCACGCTGGACGCGATGCAGGCCGCGCTGAACCTGGGCATGGACCGCGACTTTCGCATCGAGACGCCGCTGATGTGGCTGACCAAGGCCCAGACCTGGGGTCTCTCCAAACAATTGGGCGGTGAAGATCTGGTCGGGCTGATCGTCGAGGAAAGCCATACCTGCTACCAAGGCGAACGCGGCGAGCTGCATGCCTGGGGCCACGGATGCGGCACATGCCCTGCGTGCGAGTTGCGCGAGAAGGGCTATGTCGAATGGGACGCGGCGGGCCGCGAGGCGCTGGCCCAATGACCTATTCGGTCAAGGAGATCTTCCTCACCTTGCAGGGCGAGGGCGGGCAGGCGGGCAAGGCCGCTGTGTTCTGCCGGTTCTCGGGCTGCAATCTCTGGAGCGGCCGTGAGCAGGACCGCGCCAAGGCGGTCTGCACCTTCTGCGACACCGACTTCGTGGGAACCGACGGCGAGAACGGCGGCAAGTTCGCGACCGCCGAGGATCTGGCGGCGGCGGTCGAGGCTCAGTGGACCGGTGGCCCGGACGATCGCCTGGTGGTCTGCACCGGCGGCGAGCCTTTCCTGCAACTGGACGCGGGCGCCATCGCCGCGCTGCACGCGCGCGGCTTCCAGATCGCGGTCGAGACCAACGGCACAATCCAGGCGCCGGCCGGGGTCGACTGGATCTGCGTCAGCCCCAAGGCCGATGCGCCTGTCGTTCAGACCTCGGGCCAAGAGCTGAAGCTCGTTTTCCCGCAGGAAAAGGCCATGCCCGAACGGTTCGCGGACCTGGATTTCGAGCGGTTCTACCTGCAGCCGATGGACGGTCCGGACCGCGACGTAAACACGCAATTGGCCGTGGCCTATTGCCTTTCGCACCCACAATGGCGTTTAAGCGTCCAAACGCACAAATATCTCGGCCTGCCCTGACGGATAAGGCGCTCGACTTGGTGACAGGGTCGTTGCGCTAGAGCCTCCCAGGCCTAGTCAAAAGAAGTCACTGATGAAGCCCGTCTTCGAGATCACGAAGGCCGCGTTTTTCGACGCGGCTCACTATATCGAGCAAGGTCCGTCGGACCATCGCTATCGCCGTCTGCACGGTCATTCGTTCAAGGTCGAGGCCAGCGTGCGCGGCGAGATGCTGGACGCGGGCTGGGTGGCCGATCTGGATACGCTGGACGTCGCCCTCAAGGCTGTCGCGGCCGAGTTGGATCACGGCCTGTTGAATGACAAGGCTGGCCTGGAGGTCCCGACTCTGGAGCGCCTGTGCCTTTACTTCGCCGAGCGATTGAAGACGCGCTTTCCCGGGCTGTCGCGGATCGTGCTCTCGCGCCCGACGATCGGCGAGACCTGCTCGCTGGCGCTCTAGAGAGACCTACTCTTCTTCGTCGCGGCGCTCGGCCAGATCGTTCTTGTCGCCGTCGCCCGGGATGATCGCTTTCCCTGTGGCGACCACGGCCTTGCCCCCGACCTTGGCCGCGCCGCCGACAACCGCGCCGGTGACGCCGATCGCCGTGCCAGCGACCGTGCCCACGGCCGCAGCGGCCAGGCATCCGGTTTGAGTGAGGGAAAGACCCCCCAGGACGAGAGCGATCGGGACGAGGCGGCGGAGGGTCATGGCGGAGCTCGTAAAGCGCTGTTCACCATCTTGTAGACCCGCAAAGGTTTACAGTCTGCGTGTCGGATGGCCGCGTTCGGAATCCAGGTCGTCAAGATAGAACGGGCTGGCGTCCTCGGCGCGGCGCCGGGGACCCTGATAGCGCGGATCGTCGCGGCGGCGGCGATCGGGGCCGAAGTAGTCTCCGGCCCGGACGAAGGGGCGCGGGTTCTCGATCAGCAGGGTCAGGCGGTGCACCAGCCCGCGCGCGGTGATCGGCTTGGCGAGGAACTCATTGACCCCCGCGTCGCGGGCTTCGCGAACCCGACGCTCGGTCGAGTGGCCGGTGATCATCACGATCGGGCAGAACGGGTTGGGGCTGTCGGGCGACCGGCGCAGCAGGTGCACGAACTCGACTCCGTCGAGGCCGCTCATCGACAGGTCCGTCAACACCACATCGATATGGGTCGAGCGCATTGTGGTCAGCGCTTCGGCGCCGTCCGCCGCTTCATGGATATAGCGTACGCCGATCGCACGAAGCATCTCGATCAGCAGAATGCGCATGTGCTGGTTGTCTTCAACCAGCAGAATTTTAAGGAGGTCGAACCGCACGCCAAGCCTCCCCGCCGCCGCGCACCCTGCAATCTATGCGAGCGTAATCCGCTGCAATCGTTTACCTAGATCGGAGGCTTACTCGGAGGCTCGGTCGCTGGTCAAGCCGCCACCCCGGTCATATCGGGTACGCGGACCCTTGCCGGCTGATCTTGGCTTCACAAGTTTCCCGAGTGCTAGTTCGCGCCGAGCCGGAAGCTGCCGCCACCGGTTTGGCCGCGATGGCGCAGGAAGGCGTCGGCGAGCACGCAGGCCGTCATGGCCTCCACCACCGGCACGCCGCGAATGCCCACGCACGGATCATGGCGGCCCTTGGTGCGCAGCTCGATCTCCTCGCCGGCCTCGTTGACCGTCTCGCGCGGGATCAGGATCGACGAGGTCGGCTTGAAGGCCACGCGCGCGACGAGGGGCTGGCCCGTGGAGATGCCGCCCAGGATCCCACCGGCGTGGTTGGACTGGAACACGGGCTCCCCGTCCGCTCCCATCCGCAGGGTGTCGGCGTTGTCCTCGCCGGTCAGGGCGGCGCTGTCGAAGCCGTCGCCGATCTCCACGCCCTTGGCGGCGTTGATCGACATCAGGGCGGCGGCCAGTTCGGCGTCCAGCTTGCCATAGAGCGGCGCGCCCCAGCCGGCCGGCACGCCGACGGCCTCGACCTCGACCACGGCGCCGGTGGACGAGCCGGCCTTGCGGATCTTCTCGAGGTGCTCCTCCCAGACCGGCACGATGGCCGCGTCGGGAGACCAGTAGGGGTTCTGCTCGGTCTGCGACCAGTCCCAGTTGGAGCGGTCGATCTTGTGCGGCCCGATCTGGACGAGGGCGGCGCGCACCGTCACGCCGGGGATGATCAGCCGGGCCACAGCGCCCGCCGCCACCCGCGCGGCGGTCTCGCGGGCCGAGCTACGCCCGCCACCGCGATAGTCGCGCACGCCGTACTTGGCGAAATAGGCGTAGTCGGCGTGGCCCGGCCGGAAAGCCTGGGCGATCTCCGAATAGTCCTTGCTGCGCTGGTCGGTGTTCTCGATCATCAGGCTGATCGGCGTGCCCGTGGTGCGCTGGCCGTTCGAGCGCTCGTCCTCGAACACGCCCGACAGGATTCGCACCGCGTCCGGCTCCTGGCGCTGGGTGACGAACTTGCCGTTCCCCGGGCGGCGCTTGTCGAGGAACGCCTGGATCATCTCCGCCGTCAGCGCGATCCCGGGAGGGCAGCCGTCGACGACGCAGCCGAGCGCCGGGCCGTGGCTCTCGCCCCAGGTGGTGACGCGGAACAGGTGACCAAAGGTGTTGTGCGACATGGGGCGGCTTCTAGCGGAAAGCGCGCGGAGGGGCAAAGTGGTCACGCCGGCGCCGGTTGCGGGAACTTGAAGTGCAATCTAGGGTTAATCTTCCGCCGCCCGCGACCCAGAAATGCACGACAAGCCGCCCAAGCCGCCCCTCCTGCTCAAGAGTGTTCCGCGCTTCGGGCAAGTCTACTGGTGCGATTTTGCGATCTCGAACGTCCTGCCGGAGTTCGATGACGTGCATCCCGCCGTTGTGATCCGTTCGGGACACAAGCTGGATCGCCCCCATCTTGTCGTACCGATGACGACCGTCGACCATACCGGCGACGTCTACGCCCACGCCTTGACGCGCAATCCCAATCCCAAGAAGCCGAACCTGCCCTCATGGGTGGTCTGTCATCACATCTATACCGTCGCGTCGGAGCGGTTGCGGCCGATGACCGACATCTACGGACATCCACGGTTTCCGGTCCTCGGCGATGGCGACATGCACGAAATCGGCAAGCGGGTTCGGCGCGCCTTGCATAGGATCATGGAGGCGTCGCTGACCCTTCCGCCGGACCTTCCGCGCGAAGAACCTTGATTTTTGGCGCTTTTGGGCCTAAGTCTCGGACACGGCCCTAGAGGCCGCTGGACGCAAGTCCTTGCCTCCGAAAGGAGGCCTGTCAAAGGGCGGATGGGCCACATCCGCCCTTTTTCATATTCAGCCCCGAACCTTCGCCGCGTCCGCCAGGTAGAGCTCCAGGTTGGTCCAGCCCGAGCCGTCCTTGGCCAGGATCGCGCCGTCCGGGCTTTTCGGATTGAGACCACGCGCCGTCTCCCAGGCGTCGGGCATGCCGTCGCCGTCAGTGTCGGGCAGCGCCTTGCCGGCGGGCAGCTCCGGCCAGCCGCCGACATCGGCCTCCGTGTTGATCACCTTGCCCTGGCGAGAGCGCACGCCCTCGACAATCCGCCGGTCGACGGGATCGCGCCACACCGAGGCGCCGGCGTCGGCCAGGACGCGCTCATAGGCCTTGTCGGCGCTCTCTGGCGTGACGGGCGCGACGTCCAGCGGCGCGGCGAGACGATAGCCGGCGGGCTCGGGGATCGTGAAGGTCACCAGGCTCCAGGGATCGGCCGGAACCACCCCGTCCATGCTGTTGCCGGCGAAGTAGCCCTTGGCCTCCAGATTGCTCTCCTGGAAGATCACGCGCTTGCCGGTGTCGGGGCCGGGCACATAGGCGTTGTCGACGAAGTTGTAGGCCGCCCGCGCAGCCTTGTCGGCGTTGTAGCCGGCATAGCCCTTGCCCCAGTTGTAGAAGACGTTGGAGCGGAAATCGAACAGCGGGCCGACGGGATCCTTGTCGGGCCCGTCATAGTTGCCCGGGCGCGGCATGCGGGCGATGTGGTTGGCCCACAGATTGTGATGGAAGCTGATCTTGCTGCCCTGGCCGCCCCGGATCAGGCTGCCATAGCCGTGGTCGCCCTTGACGTGGATCGAGCGCGCCAGGCTCTCGGCGATGATCGACCACTGGACCGTCAGGTCATGGAAGCCTTGGCCCGGCTCGCCGTAGCGGGCCGAGGCCGACAGCGTCTCGTCCACCGACCAGCTGGCCGAGACGTGGTCAAGGATGATCCGTCGGCCGCCACTGATCCAGATCGCGTCGCCCTCGATCTTGCTCTCGGCGCCCAGGCGCGAGCGGATGAAGCGGATCACGACGTCATCGGCGCCGACCACCAGGGTCTGGTCGCGCAGGGTGATCCCGCCGCCGGGCGCGGTCTGGCCGGCGATGGTGATACGCGGGTTGCTGATCTTCAGCGGCGACTTCAGCGGGATCGTGCCGGCGACGTCGAAGACGACCGTGCGCGGCCCCTTGGCCTCGACCGCGGCGCGCAGGGAGCCCGGGCCGGAGTCGTTCAGGTTGGTGACCCGCAACACCGCCCCGCCGCGCCCGCCAAGGCTGAGGCGTCCCGCACCCTCAGCGCCGGGAAAGGCCGTGACGTCGCCGGCCAGGGCGGGGGCGGCGGCGAGCGTCAGGGCGAGAGCGCCCGCAGCGGCGCGAAGGTGGCGGCTGAACATGTTCCATCCCCGACAGGCGTGGGCGGCGTTATGGGCGCCGCCCTTTAGGTCAGGGCTGAAAATGACGACTGAGTCCGGCTTTGTCCACCGGTGTCATTCGCGACCTTTTCGTCAGGGCCTAGCGTTCATGACGACGTTGAAGCTGTTCATCACCCGATCTTGCTCCTGCCAGCTTTTCACTTCCAGTCGCTTGATGGCGCCCCTCTCCAGGCGGGTGGGGTCGAAGCCTGCAGGGGCGGCGGACCCGTTGAGGAGGATGATAGCGTTCTCGCCCAATCGGCCGCGGATCTCGATATCGCCGACATAGGTCGCCGTCTGACCGCCGGGGAGCCGTAGAGCGTTGCCGTCCGTTTCGGCGCGATCCATCCAGACCGTGTCCGCCGTGATCGTCACGGACTTGTTTTCGTTTGTCGCGATCAGTTGGCTTCGCACGCTTGCGCCGCCACGGTCTTGCTGCGCCAGGGCCATCGAAGTCGCGCCGGTGGCGGCGACGACGAGGGCGGTCGTCGCGCCCAGAAGGGCCTTGCGACCCCAGCCGGCGGCGGGGTGCGGATCGGTGATGGCTTTCAGGCGCATGGCGGTGGGTTTCCTTCCTTTGCCGGTGAAGGCGGGGTGCAGGGTTGGAGCAGCGTGGGCGCGCAGCACCGCGAGCAGGCTCTCAGCGTAGCCGCGACGGACTTCGGGCGTTGCGCCAGTCAGGGCCAAGGCGTCGCAGAGTTCCTCGCGGGCGGCGGCGGCTCGGGCGCGCAGCACGGCGAACGGTGGGACCATCCAGAAGAGGCCGCCCACCAGGTGCTCGAACAGCAGCCGCCAGTTGTCGCCGCGCTTCAGGTGGCCCAGCTCATGAGCGCAGATCGGAACCAGACGCTCAATTGGCAGGCGTTCGACCAGGTCACGAGGCAGCAGGATGACCGGCCTCGTCAGGCCCGCCAGCAGCGGCTGGTCGATCCGATCGCTGATCCGCACCTCGGGGTGGCCCGTGTCCAGGCGGCGGGCGGCCGCGCCAATGGCCAGGGCCAGGTCCGTTTCGGCGGGCCGGGCGTCACGGACGATGCGCGCCAGCCTGGCCCGGCCGATCACCTGCCGGACGGTCGCGACCGCCAGGCCGCCGGCGGCGCCCAGGATCAGCAGGGCGGCGGCGGTCTCGACCGTGTTGAGGTTGGATGCGATGCGCGCGGTTGCGTCGTTTACGACGGCGCCGGCGGTGGCGGCCGCCTTTGTGCTGGCGACCACACTATAGACCGGCGTCGTTGCTTCTTCTGGCAGTAGCGAGATGCCCGTCATCAGGCCCAGCAGCGCTGGCGGTAGGGCCACGGCGCGGTTCCAGGCTGCGGTGCGCAGGGCCGGGTCGTCGGTCAGGCGATCGGCGGCCTTGCCCAGCAGCCAGCCCAGGCCGCTGGCGGGCCAGGCGGCGACGAGGCCGAGGGCGGCGGACGCGAAAAGCGGGTGCATCACTTGGCCTCTCCATCGACGGGCGTCTTGGCGTTCAGCAGCGCCTCCAGTTCCTGGATCTCGGTCTCCGACAGGATCTGGCTGCCTGAGAAGGCCGAGGCGGGGAGGCGGCCATCGATCTCGAGCAGGCCGCGCAGACGGTTCAGCACCCCGCCGATCACATCCACCTTGGCCTTCTTGGCCTCATAGACCGCCAGGCCGTGCACGGCGCGACGGATCAGCAGCCCCTTGGCCACCATCCGCTCCAGCACGGTGCGGGTCGTCGAGGCGCTCCAGCCTAGTTCGGGCTCGATCAGGCCTTGCGCCTCGCGAGCGCTCATCGCGCCACCGCGCCAGAACGCCTTGAGCACTTCCAGTTCCAGGTCGGAGGGTTCGGTCATGCGGTGCTGCTCACTGATCTGTGTCGTGTATACGCTACAAATGTAACGATTGCGCGTCAAGCGTCACGATCTGTGTGAGGAGGGCTTGCGTCCTGGGTCATTCAATAGCTAGCTATATAGCGTGCTATGAAATGGAGCGGGCGATGGACGTGGATCTTCTGGCCGGTCTGGGTGTCGGGTTCCTGGGCAGCCGGCTCAAGCGTCTGGCCGAGCGGATGCAGGCCGACGCCGCCGAGGTGGCGCGGTCGTTGGAGTTGCCGGTCCAGCCGGCGCAGATGTCCCTGCTGCTGGCGATCCGCATGCATGAACCGATCTCGGTGGGCGAGCTGGCCGAGCGCCTGCAACTGGCCCAGCCGACAGTGACCCGCGCGCTGGGTCCGCTGGAGCGGGACGGCTTCGTCGAGGTTCGCCGCGCGCCGGGAGACCAGCGCACCAAGCGCCTGGCCTTCACCGACAAGGGCAGGGCGCTCATGGCGCGGATTCAGGCCGAGCTTCTGCCGCGCATCGAGCCTGCGGCCGCCGAGCTGGTGGCGGGGCTGGAGGGGGACTTCATGCTGGGGCTGGCCAGGGTGGAGGCGCGGCTGGCTGAGCGGTCGTTGCTGGGCCGCGCCCAGGCGGCCGGAGCCCCGTTGGTCTGGACGCGCGACTTCTCCGACGATCTGGCCGAAGCCTTCTATCGGATCAACGCTGAGTGGATCGAGGAGATGTTCGCTCTGGAGGAAAACGACATCGCGCTGCTGTCGAGGCCGCGCGAGCTGATCCTAGACAAGGGCGGGGTGGTGCTGTTCGCCGAGACGGCCGAGCACGGCGTGGTCGGGACCTGCGCGCTGATGGTCTCGAAGGACGGCTGGGTCGAGCTGACGAAGATGGGCGTGCTCAAGAGCGTGCGCGGGGTGAAGGCCGGGGAGTTTCTGCTCGCCAAGACCCTGGAGCGCGCCGCCAGCCTGGGCATGGACAAGATCTACCTGCTGACCAACCGCAAATGCGCGGCGGCGGTTCACCTCTACGAGAAGCTGGGTTTCGTCCACGACGAAGCGATCATGCGGAAATTCGGGGCTCGATATGAGCGCTGTGACGTGGCGATGTCGTATCGGCCGCGATGATCGCGCTCACGTCGGGCGCCGCCAGGCCCTGGAACACCGGCTTTGCGATCACGTAGCCCTGGACATAGTCGACGCCCAGATCGCGAAGCGCCGAGAGCTCATCGATCGTCTCGACGCCTTCGCAGACCGCGAGGATCTCCAGCTCGGTCAGCATCTTCAAGAGGTTGGAGACGATCACCCGCTTGCTGCGATCGCGGTCGATGTCGCGGATCAGCTCCATGTCCAGCTTGACGATGTCGGGCTGGTACTTGGCCAGCAGGTTGAGGCCCGCATAGCCCGCCCCGAAATCGTCGATGGCGGTCTTGAAGCCCATGGCGCGATAGGTGCGCAGGATGTTGAGCACATGCTGGATGTCCAGCTGCTCGTTCTCGGTGAATTCGAAGATCAGGCGATTGAGCGGGAAGCCCGTGCGCATGGCTGTCGCCAGGGTCAGGCGAATGCACGCGCGGGGCTCATAGACCGCGTTCGGCATGAAGTTGATCGATAGGTGGGCGTTGGTTTGCGGCAGATCCAGCGTCGTGGCCAGCTCAATGGCCTTCACCCGGCACTGCTGGTCGAACACATAGCGGTTCTGGTCCGAAATGGTCGACAGCACCGTCCCCGCGCCCTGGCCCTCGGTTCCGCGCGCCAGGGCTTCATGCGCGTAAACCTGGCCGGACGACAGACTGACGATCGGTTGAAAGGCCATCGAGAAGGGGGTCTCGAAGTCCTGGCCATCCCGGCAGCCGCTGCAAACTTTGGACACGGTCATTCCCCGAAATGCGACGAGTAACCAGAAATCGCCGCAAAAGATGAAGCGAGACTTAGCTCGCCTGCGACAACCTGCCGCGCCTTCACGGTCGGCGTGACCGAACGCCCGCGGCGCCGCCATCGCCTAGAGCCCTTTAGCTTTAGATGGAATCATCTAAAGCGTTTCAAAGGGCTCTAAGTATCTGATTTTAGAGCCTGTTTATCTGGTTTAGATGGTTCCATCTAAACCAGATAGGCTCTAGCGGCTCCCCCGAGGTTTGGCGCGATGCCCCCTCCCAGACACGCCGACGCCGGCGCGGGACAGCCCGCGCCGGCGTCTTTAAGGCTGTGGCCGAGACGCGTGAACGTCTCGGCCGGTTCTGTCTTAGAAGCTGTAGCGCAGCGTCGCCGAAGCGGTCCGGCCCAGATAGGTGCGGCCGAGCACGACGCCGCTGGCCGGGATCGCGGCCTGTTCGGAGTCGCTCAGGGCCAGCGTGTTGAACAGGTTGTTGACGTTGAGCATCAACTGCACGCGCTCGACCGGACGGACCTGGACGAAGGCGTTGACCAGCCTGTAGCCGGGCAGCTTCAGCTGGTTGGTGTCCTGCGCGAAGCTGCTGGTGGTGCCGATCACATTCGCGCCGAAGGTCAGGTACTTCAGCTCGACCTGCGGCGTCACCGAGTAGATGAAGTCGGCCTGGTGGCGCGGCTTGTTACCGATGAGTTCCGGACGCTGGGCGTCGCTGGTGATCTGGGCGTCGGTATAGGTGGCGCCGGCGGTCACGCTGAACGGGCCCTTGCGAACGGCTGCTTCCAGCTCGACGCCCTTGGCCTTGTAGCTACGAACGATGTTCAAGACCTGCGCCGAGCCGTCGGCGCCGCTGACGATCTGGGTGTTGCGTTCGCCGGTCGTGGCCGAGAAGCCCGTGACGTTGAAGGTCACGCCCGAGATCCGGTACTTCAGGCCAAGTTCGGCCTGCTTGACGGTGTCATAGGCGCTCTCGTCATCGACCAGCTTGCCGGTGTTGTAGTTGACCGCCGGCGTGAACAGGATCTTGTCGGCCGAGGCGCGGCCGCCGCGGCTGTAGCGGCCGAAGACGGCCAGTTGCTCGGCGACGCGATAGTTCACGCCAGTCGAGTAGCTGAGGTACTTGTAGTCGTAGTCGACATGGCCCGGCTGGCCCAGCGGCAGGACCGACACCTTGGTCTCCGCCGTCGAAATCGTACCGTCACGGTTCATGTCGAAGGACGCTTGGCCCAGACGACCGCCGCCCAGTTCGGCGCCGAAAAGCGTGCCGCGGACCGTGCCCATGTCGTAGCGCAGGCTGCCGCCGACGGCGATCTTGCCGACGTGGTAGTTGACCGAAGCATACGGCGCGTTGACGCGGTAGTTCATGTCGTAGCTGCGGCGGAAGGTGTTGCCCAGGCCGTAGGAAACGTAGCCATCCTGCGTGAACGCGACGCCGGCAGCCGTCCTGGTGTTGATCAGGGTGGACTGGCCGTCACCGGCGACGCTGGCTAGGACGTTGAGGAACGACAGGTCCGTCGCGTAGTCCTGCGACGAGGCGTAGAAGCCGGCGGTCGTGGTCAGAGCGCCGCCGTTGACGTCCCATACGCGGCTGGCGCGGATGTCGTTGGTGACGTTGTCCAGGCTCTTGATCTTGGTGTCGAGCTGCAGCGAGGAGGTCAGCAGACCGTTGCCGTTCAGGGTTGACGGGCTGGTGATGGCCTGGCCCGCCTGCGGGCCCGTGGCGAAGCTGAGCGTGGTGCCAGGGCCGCCATAGGCCACCGACAGAACCGACGCCTGGTTCACTGCGATCGGACGAATGGTCTGGGTGCCGCCCCCGACGTCCGAGAAGCGGAACTTCTCGGTGATGGTCCAGCCGTTCACGTCGAACTGGGCGTCGAAGCCCAACGACTTGACCACGGCATGTTGGCCGCCGCGCAGATCGCCTTGGGAAAGGTTGTTGTTTTCGTCCAGTCGAACGACGTTGCTGACGTAGGGCGACAGCAGCGAGTCGGTCTTGATGTTAAAGTTGGTCGGGCTGCTGAAGGTCGGATCGGCGTTCGTGCCGGTGACCCGGATCGGGATGAAGGTGTAGGCTGGCGTGCGGTCGTTCAGATACTTGCCGTAGATCCGAACATAGCCGTTGTCGAAGGTCTTGGTGACGTTGGCCTTGATCTGGCCGCCCTTGTAGGCGGTGTAGCCGACGTCACGGGGGCCTTCGCCCTGGCGGTAAAAGCCGCCGACATGGAAACGCAGCGTGTCGCTGATCTTGCCGCCGTAGTCGCCGTCGAGGCGCTTTTCGCCGTAGTTCAGGCCGTAGGTGCCCTGGACTGCGCCGCCTTCGGCGTCGCCGGTCTTGGAGATCAGGTTGATCACGCCGCCCGGCGAGTTCGACGCGAAGGTCGAGGCCGAGCCGCCGCGGATCGTCTCGATCTGCGAAACGTTCAGGTCGGCGCGCATGAACATGTCAGCGATGAGCTGGTACATGTCGCCGAACTCGAGGACCGGCAGGCCCTCTTCCTGCAGCTGGACGTACTTCGAGCCGGTGCCCGACAGCGGCAGGCCGCGGATCGAGTAGTTCGCGTTGCCTTCGCCGATCGCGTATTCCGCGCGAATACCCGGGATGTTGCGCAGGACTTCGCCCAGCGAACGGGCGCCGTAGGTCTCGAATTCAGAAGCGCGCAGGGCGCTCGTGGAGGTTGCGCTGTCGAGGCGGTCGCGACCCTTGGCGACGCCGGTCGAGAACACCGCCTCGCCGTTCGCCTTGGCGCCGGCGCTCTCTTCGGCCTTCGCGGCGGCGGGCTTGGCGCTATCGGCGGCGTCAGCGCTCAGCGCTTCGGCGTACGCAGACGAGAACATCAAAAGGGGGGCGATAGCGGCGGTCGCGAGCAGATATTTCATGAGAGCGCTCCGGTTTTATTTCTGTGTTTTGTGTAGTTTGAGGTGATGTTGGCGTCCCGATTAGAGCAATAAGGTAAATCTGGACTTATCATCCGCAGCCCATGGGTGCGACATTGTGTCCACTTTTCTGTGGTGTATTGATTTTGACTTGATTCAATCTGGGGTTTTACGGCGCATGCGTAACAGCCTGGGCGCCGTTTGGGCCCCGACTGGGCGCCCGTTGCCTGAACGTCTGTGTCCGGACGTCTGTTTAATGTCGTGGGGGAGGGAGCGCGTCGCTCCGGGAGATCCTGGTCCGCCAGGGCCGCCGTCAGGGCGCTTTGCGGGGTCGCGTCGGCAGCGCGCCACGGCGCTGGTGACCCGCTTCGGATGCGGCCTGGGTATCGGTCTAGAGCGCGATCGCCTTGATGGCGCTGGTGTCGCCGATGGTCGCGCTGTCGTCGAAAAAGTTGCGGCCGGAACGCCTGTGCGTTCCGGCCGCCTCTGTCTTAGAAGGTGTAGCGCAGCGTCGCCGAAGCGGTCCGGCCCGCGTAGGCGCGGCCCAGGATGACGCCGCTGGCCGGGATGGCGGCCTGCTCGGAGTCGGTCAGCGCCAGCGTGTTGAACAGGTTGTTGACGTTCAGCATCAACTGCACGTTCTCAACCGGGCGAACCTGCACGAAGGCGTTCACCAGGGTGTAGGCCGGCAGTTTCAGCTGGTTGGAGTCCTGCGCGTAGCTGCTGGTGGTGCCGATCACGTTGACGCCGACCGTGCCGTACTTCAGGTCCACCTGCGGGGTCACCGCGTAGATGAAGTCGGCCTGGTGGCGCGGCTTGTTGCCCTTGTACTCCGGATGGAGGACGTCGCTGGTGATCTGGGCGTCCGTATAGGTGGCGCCGGCGGTCACGCTGAACGGACCCTTGCGGACGGCGGCTTCGAGCTCGACGCCCTTGGCCTTGTAGCCGCGCACGATGTTCTCGACCCGGATCGAGCCGTCGGCGGCGCTGTTGACCTGGACGTTGCGCTCGCCGGTCTTGGCCGAGAAGCCCGTGACGTTGAAGGTCACGCCCGCGATCCGGTACTTCAGGCCGAGTTCCGCCTGCTTGACGGTGTCATAGGCGCTCTCGTCGTCCACCAGCTTGCCGGTGCTGTAGTTGACCGCCGGCGTGAAGAGCAGCTTTTCGGCCGAGGCGCGACCACCGCGGCTGTAGCGGGCGAAGACGGCAAGCTCTTCGGCGACGCGGTAGTTCACGCCCGTCGAATAGCTCAGATAGTTGTAGTCGTAGTCGACACGACCCGGCTGGCCCAGCGGCAGGGCGGCGACCTTGGTTTCCGCCAGCGTGATGACGCCGTCGTTGTTCATGTCGCGCGTGATCACGCCCTGGCGACCGCCGCCCAGTTCGGCGCCGTAGAGGGTGCCGTCCACCTTGCCCATGTCGTAGCGCAGGCTGCCGCCGACGGCGATCTTGCCGATGTGGTAGTTGACCGACGCGTACGGCGCGTCGACGCCATAGTTCACGTCGTAGCTGCGGTGATAGAGCGCGCCGCCAATGCCGTAGGCCAGCAAGCCGTCTTGGGTGACCGGCACGCCGGTGGCCGTGCGGACGTTGATCAGCGCGGTCTGGCCCTCGCCGTTAACGTCGGTCAGCATGTTCAGGAACGACCAGTACGAGTTGTAGTCCTGCGACGACTTATAATAGCCGACCGTGGTGGTCAGGTTGCCTTCGCCCACCTTCCACACGCGGCTGGCGCGCAGGTCGTTGGTGACGTTGTCGAGGCTGTTGATGTCGGTCTTGATCATCAGCGCGGACGTCATCAGCCCGTTGCCGTTGAGGGTCGAGGGGGCGCTGATCGCCTGGCCGCGCTGCGGACCGGTGGCGAAGCTGAGCGCGCCGCCCACGCCGCCATAGGAGAACGCCAGTGCGGCGGCCGGAGCCACTGCGATGGGGCGGACCTGCAGGACGCCGCCCGAGATCTTCGAGATGCGGAACTTCTCGCTGATGGTCCAGCCGCTCACGTCGATCTGGGTGTCGAGGCCGATCGAGGCGACCTTGGCGCGCTGGCCTTGACGGATGTCGTCGCGAGCGACGTTGTTGGCTTCGTCCAGCGTGACGACGTTGCTGGTGTAGGGCGACAGCAGCGAGTCGGTCTTCAGGTCGAAGTTGGCCGGGTTCGAGAACGTCGGGTCGGCGTTCGTGCCGGTCACGCGGATCGGAACGAACTGGTAGGACGGCGTCCGGTCGTCCATCAGCTTGGCGTAGACGCGGACGTAGCCGTTTTCGAGCGTCTTGGTGAGGTTGGCCTTGATCTGGCCGCCCTTGTAGGCCGTGTAGCCGACGTCGCGCGGGCCTTCGCCCTGACGGTAGAAGCCGCCGACGTGGAAGCGCAGGGTGTCGCTGATCTTGGCGCCGTAGTCGGCGTCGAGACGCTTTTCGCCGTAGTTCAGGCCGTAGGTGCCCTGGACAGCGCCGCCCTCGGCGTCGCCGGTCTTGGACAGCAGGTTGATCACGCCGCCCGGCGAGTTCGACGCGAAGGTCGAGGCCGAACCGCCGCGGATCGTCTCGATCTGGGCGAGGTTCAGATCAGCGCGCATGAACATGTCGGAGGTGAACTGCAGCATGTCGCCGAATTCCAGGACCGGCAGGCCGTCTTCCTGGAGCTGGACGTACTTCGAGCCGGTGCCCGACAGGGG
Source organism: Caulobacter vibrioides (assembly GCF_002310375.3). Lineage (GTDB taxonomy): Bacteria > Pseudomonadota > Alphaproteobacteria > Caulobacterales > Caulobacteraceae > Caulobacter > Caulobacter vibrioides_D. The sequence continues at coordinate 3,495,517 of NZ_CP023315.3, read as the reverse complement.
CAGGCCGCGGATCGAGTAGTTCGCGTTGCCTTCGCCGCCCGCGTACTCGGCGCGGATGCCGGGGATGTTGCGCAGGACTTCGCCCAGCGAGCGGGCGCCGTAGGTCTCGGCTTCCGTGCCGCGCAGGGCGCTCGTCGAGGTCGCGCTATCGAGACGGTCGCGGCCCTTGGCGACGCCGGTCGAGAACACCGCTTCGCCGTTCCCCTTGCCGCCGGCGCTCTGGACGGCCTTCTCAGCCGCGGGCTTGGCCGCATCGGCGGCTTCGGCGCTCAGCGCCTCTGCGTTCGCGAAAGAAAACATCAGGAGGGGCGCAATCGCAGCGGTCGCGAGCAGGTACTTCATGAGAGGGTTCCGTTTTTCTCTTTGTATCTTGTGTAGTTATGAGTTTCGTTGGTGCGTTCGCTAAAGCAATAAGATGAATCTAGACTTATCGGTCGCGGGAAGTGCCTGCGACAATATGTCCATTTTTCTAACGCTTTATTTGGCTCAGTGGATCGCGTCTCGGCGTCGTGAGGCGCGAGCGTGTTGGCTCGGGCGCCTTGCGGGCGCCTGATGGGGTGGTTCGGGATTGTCGTGGGGTGTGGCGCGCCGCCGGGTCAGCCCCGGCCGGCGCCAGCCACTCTGAGCGTGCGGGCGGCCGGGGATGAGGCCTGGCCGAAGTCCGCCGAGCGCAGGCGGAAGCGGGCGACCAGCGTGGCCAGCTCGTCGGCTTCCCCCGCGAGGCTGCGCGCTGCCGCAGTCGCCTCTTTCACCATCGCCGCGTTCTGCTGGGTCATGCTGTCCATGCTCGCCACGGCGCTGCTGACCTGCTTCAGGTTGTCGGCCTGCGTTTCGGTGTTGTGCGCGATCTCGTTGATGAGCGTGTTGGTGTCACCGATCTTCGAGCCGATCAGCGTCAGCATCTGACCGGTGTCGCCGACGCGGCGCACGCCGCTGGCCACTTGCTCGGACGAGGTGTGGATGAGCGTCTTGATGTCGCGCGCCGCGTCGGCCGAGCGTTGGGCCAGGGCGCGGACTTCCGAGGCCACAACCGCGAAGCCCTTGCCCGCGTCGCCGGCCCGGGCCGCTTCGACACCGGCGTTCAGCGCTAGCAGGTTGGTCTGGAAGGTGATGCTGTCGATCAGGTTGATGATCTGGCTGATCTCTTCGGAGCTCGTCTGGATGGCGTCCATGGCCGAGATCGCCTCGGTGACGATCGCGCCGCCTTCCGCAGCGTTGCCGTTGGCGACCTCGATCGCGGTCCGGGCGTCGGCGGCGCGCTGGGCGGTCTCGCCGACCATGACCGTGACCTGCTTGGTCGCCGTGGTCGTCTCCTGCAGACGCGAGGCCTGCTGTTCGGTCCGGCGCGAAAGGTCTTCGGAGGCCGTATAGATCTCTGCGGCCCCGGAGCGCACGGTCTTGGCCGAGCGGGCGACCCCGGAAATGCTCTGCTCAAGCCCTTCGACGGCGCTGTTGAACGATTGGCGCAGACGCTCGTACTCGGGTTCGAACGGGCTGGCGATGACGTGGGTCAGGTCGCCGGACGCCAGGGCGGCCAGCGCCGTGTCCAGCGTCTCCACCACGCGACGTTGGGCCGCCTCGGCGCCCAGCTTGGCGCGGTCGGCTTCGGCCTTGGCGCGGTCAGCGGCTTCCTTGGCGCGGTCGGCCTCGGCCTTCGCCAGGGCGGCGTCACGGAACACGAGCACGGCGCGGGCCATGTCGCCCAGTTCGTCGCCGCGATTGGCGTCGACCGAGATGTCGTTGTCGCCGCGCGCCAGCTGCGTCATCGCCGCGGTAAGCGTCGTGATGGGGCGTGCGATCGAGCGGCTCAGGCTGCGCGCGGCCAGCATGGCGATGGTGATCAGGGCGATGCCGCCGATGGCGAGCGCCGCGATGGCGGTGACGATGGCGGTTTGCTGGCGCTCGCCGTTCTGGGCGATGTGCTTGACTTCCGCGTTGCGGACTTCGCGCAGGGGCAGCACCGCAGCGCTGACCAGCACCTTCTTGCCGGCGTCACGGACTTCTTGTTGCGCGGCGTCGCGCTGGCCGGACTTCACGACCTCGATCAGACGATCACCCCAATCCTTGCGCCAAGCCAGGGTCGCGGCGCGCGAGGTCTCGATGTGCTTCAGCATCTCGGGGTCGGTCAGGGTGGACGACAGCTTCGCCGAGACCTGGTCGTATTCGTCCCGGCCCTCATAGTAAGACTTGAGGTAGGTGTCGTCGCCGGTGACCAGATAGCCGCGGAACTGGCTGTTCTGCCGAAGAATGGCGGTCTCGAGCGCCAGGGCGTCGGCGTGAATTTCTTGGCTGAGGTTGTTGTTCTCAGTCGAGGCGCGGATCATCAGGATCGTCGCCAAGAAGACAACCATCATGATGGCTGCGGAAACGCAGATGAAAACGAACGACAGGCTGAGCTTCTTCGGAATGTTCATATCGGTCGTCATCGTTCCACTACTCAATAGTCGGTCCGCCGCATGGCCCCGCTGCTGACCGCCCCTTTTTGACGTGATCGCCAAAGCGCGGAATCTGCCTCTGGAAGCCGACCCCTAGAGCTAAACAACAGTGATTTCGCGGGTCTTAACGACGTTTGGCGTGTCCCCATTTTGGGGCGCGACATAGTGTCACTGAAAAGACTGATCGTAATTTATTCGGCCTTAACGGGCGGCGCCCTTAGGTGCCGGTGGCCGCGTAACCAGAAGAAGCCAAAGAATAGGACGTCTACGTCACTCGACGGCGACACTTTTAAACTGACCTGTCCCACTTCCGGGACGTGCTGCCCGTGTGGATTGTATTTCATGAAGATGCTCGTTACTGGCGCTAAGTATGAGTTCGTGCGCCAGGCGGAAAACTGCCGCTCGACGGGCTCTGACTTCGTCGCCGCCGTCCTGGAGGCCGTCGATCGGCAGCTCCCGCTTGCCCCGCAAAGCAAGAAGATGGTCGAGAGCTGGCGCGGAGATCCCGCCGCAGCCGCCGTTGCGATGCGCGTCAACGGGGCGCTGCACGCCCTCGCGCGTCGCGGCAAGCCGCAATATCTCGCCGATCTCTACAGCGGCGAGCACGACGATTTCGACGGCGCGATCGCCGAGGCGCTGGCGCAGGAAGACCAGTTCATCGCCGACTGGATGCGCTATCCGACCCAAACCAATGAGGTCGCCCGGGGCGGCGCGGTGATGTCGGCGCTGATGGCGGTGGCGGCCGAACGGCCTCTGCCCTTCCAAATCCTCGAGCTTGGCTCCAGCTGCGGTCTTAACCTCAATCTGGCGCGCTACGCCTACCAGCTGGGTACGGTCGCAGCGGGCGACACCGCGTCGCCGGTCCGCATCGCCCCCGCCTGGCGCGGCGCCAATCCGCCGGTCGCCGACGTCTCGATCGCTTCTGCGCAAGGCGTTGATCTGAGCCCGCTGAGCGCTCTGGATCCGTCGCATCGCGAACGATTGCTATCCTTCACCTGGGCCGACCAACCCGCGCGCTCCCAGCGGCTGGAAGCGGCTCTGCAGATCGCCGTCGCCCACCCGCCGCGCGTCCATCGCGGCGACGCCAAGCTGTGGCTCGCCCAGCGGCTGGCCGAGCGTCAGGACGACGGCGTGTGTCGCGCTGTGGTCCACACCATGTTCATTCAGTACCTCAGTGACCGGGAACGTCAGGACATCGCCAAGATGATGGCCGCCGCCGGCGCGGGGTCCACAGCCGACCGGCCGCTGGTCGAGATCGGCCTGGAATGGACGCCCGACCGCCGTGAGGTCCAACTGCGTTGCACGCGTTGGCCGGATGGCGACACCACGATCCTGGCCACCTGCCATCCCTATGGCGACTGGGTGGAGTGGCGCGGCTTTCCAGAGCGTACGCCCGCCTAGAGCCCTTTGCGATCTGAGTGAAACAATCAGATCGGATAGCAAGGGCTCTATTTCAGACGTTTAGCGTGTTCGCCTATTCGACCTTGGCCAATACGCGTCGGATCGTTTCCACAATTCGGTCGATGTGATCCTTCTCCAGGATCAGCGGTGGCGACAGGGCGATGATGTCGCCGGTCACGCGGATCAGCAGGCCTTCGTCGAAACAGGTCTCGAAGACCTCCATCGCCCGGGCGGTGGGCGCGCCGGGGCGGGCTTCCAGTTCGATCCCCGCGATAAGGCCAAGGTTGCGGATGTCCGCGACGTGGCGAGCGTCGGCCAGGCTGTGCATCGCGTCCTGCCAATAGCCCTCCAGCCCGGCGGCCCGCGCGAAGAGATCGTCCTCGCGATAGGTCTCCAGCGTGGCGAGGCCCGCGGCGCAGGCCAGCGGGTGGGCCGAATAGGTGTAGCCGTGGAAGAGCTCGATGGGGGCGTCGGCGCCCTCCATCATCGCGTCGTAGATCTTGCCGGAGGCCGCGACGGCGCCGCAGGGCACGGCGGCGTTGGTCAGGCCCTTGGCCATGCAGATCAGGTCGGGCGTGACGCCGAAGCGTTCGGCGGCGAACGGCGCGCCGACCCGACCAAAGCCGGTGATCACCTCGTCGAAGATCAGCAGGATGTCGTGCTTGTCGCAGATCGCCCGCAGGCGCTCCAGATAGCCCTTGGGCGGGATCAGCACGCCGGTTGAGCCCGCCACGGGCTCGACGATGACGGCGGCGATGTTGGAGGCGTCGTGCAGCGCCACGATCCGCTCCAGATCATCGGCCAGGTGCGCGCCGTTCTCGGGCTGCCCCTTGGCGAAGGCGTTGCCCGGTAGGCCATGGGTGTGGGGCAGATGGTCGACGCCGGTCAGCAAGCTGCCAAAGTACATCCGGTTCTTGGGAATGCCGCCGACCGAGATGCCGCCAAAGCCCACGCCGTGATAGCCACGCTCGCGCCCGATCAGCCGGGTCTTGGTCCCTTTGCCGCGCGCGCGGTGGTAGGCCAGCGCGATCTTCAGCGCCGTGTCGACCGACTCCGAGCCCGAGTTGGTGAAGAAGATCCGGTCCAGGCCCTTCGGGGTGATCTGCGCCAGGCGCGAGGCGAATTGGAACGCCAGGGGATGACCCATGTTGAAGCAGGGGGCGTAGTCCATCTCAGCCGCTTGGCGTTGGATGGCCTCGCGGATCCTGGGCCGGTCATGGCCGGCGTTGACGCACCAGAGGCCCGCGGTCGCGTCCAGCACCTCCCGCCCCTCCGGCGTGCGGTACCACATGCCGCTGGCCGAGGAGAGCATGCGCGGATGGCTCTTGAACCGCCGGTTCGGCGTGAACGGCATCCAGAAGGCGTCGAGGTCATTGGCGCCGAAATCGGGCATGGGGCGGGTCCTTGCGAGCGCTTGCATTGTGATCGCAATTGAGGGCCAACTGGCAAGGCCTTCTTGGAACTTGATGCATGAAGACCCGCCGGCCGCTTGCTGATTCAACAGCCGTCCACGACCAGGTCTACGAGGCGATCCGGCAGGCCTTGATCGCCGGTCGGATCGCGCCGGGCAAGGGCGTGTCCTTGCGCAGCCTGGCCGCCGAGCTAAGCGTCTCGCCGATGCCGGTGCGCGACGCCGTCCGGCGCCTGGTGGCGGAGCGGGCTCTGGCGATAAACCCGGCCAACAAGCGTCTGTCGGTGCCGTCGCTGACCGCCGATCGCCTGGAGCAGCTTTCCATGGCCCGCCTGTGGGTCGAGCCTGAACTGGCTGCGCGAGCCGTCGCCAGGGCGGATGCGAGCCTGATCCGGCAACTTCAGGCCATCGACGCCGACCTCGATGAGGCCCTGCGGCTGGGCGATGTCGACCGCTACATGGCGGCCAACCACGCGTTCCACTTCGCCCTCTATGAACGGGCGGACGCGGAGGTCCTGTTGGCGATGGCGGGCGGTCTCTGGCTGCAGATCGGGCCTTTCATGCGCGTAGTGTTCGGACGGGTGGGGGCCGATGTTCTGGTCGCCGACCGTCACGCCGAGGCGATCGAGGCCGTCAAGGCCGGCGACGCCGACGGCGCCCGCCGCGCCATCGCCGCTGACCTTTCCGAAGGCATGGACAAGATGCGGATCGCCGTCGAGGCGAGCGCCTAAGTCGAGCGCTTGACACGCCGCATGATGCGGAAAACTGTGATCACAACAGTATGGATTGCCCCGCGTGACCCTTCCCGCCGATATCGCCGAGCGCCTCGCCAAGCTTGCGCCGCCCAGCCAGGCGGTGATCGACGGCGCCTTGGTCGAGGCTGCGTCGGGCGCGACCTTCCACAATGTCTCGCCGCGTGACGGGCAGGTGCTGAACCTGGTCACGGCCTGCCAGGCCGACGACGTCGAGCGCGCGGTCGCCGGCGCGCGCGCCGCCTTCGAGGACGGCCGCTGGCGTGATCAGGGGCCGCGCCAGAAGAAGGCGGTGCTGTTCCGTCTGGCCGAACTGATGGAGCGCGACGCCGACGAGCTGGCGCTGCTGGAAAGCCTGGATGTGGGCAAGCCGATCAGCGATGCGCGCAACGTCGACATCCCGCTCGCGATCAACACCTGCCGCTGGTACGCCGAGGCGCTGGACAAGGTCTATGGCGAGGTCGGGACCTCGCCGGCGGATCGACTGAGCTATGCGGTCCATGAACCGCTGGGTGTGATCGGCGCCATCGTGCCGTGGAACTTCCCGCTGCACATGGCGATGTGGAAGGTGGCGCCGGCCCTGGCCATGGGCAATTCGGTGGTGCTCAAGCCCGCCGAGCAGTCCCCGCTGACCGCGCTGAAGCTGGGGGCGCTGGCGCTGGAGGCGGGCCTGCCGCCAGGTGTGCTGAACGTCGTTCCGGGGCTCGGCGGCGTGGCCGGCGAGGCGCTGGCTCTGTCGATGGATGTCGACATGATCGCCTTCACCGGCTCTGGGCCCGTGGGGCGCCGGCTGATGGAGTATTCGGCGCGCTCGAACCTCAAGCGCGTGTCGCTGGAACTGGGCGGCAAGTCGCCCCAGATCGTCTTCGCCGACTGCCCCGACCTGGAGGCTGCGGCCCAGGCCGCCGCCTGGGGCGTGTTCTATAATCAGGGCGAGGTTTGCACCGCCGCCTCTCGGCTGCTGGTCGAGGCCTCGATCAAGGACGCTTTCCTGGCGCGGGTGATCGAGGTCGCCAAGGGCATGAAGGTCGGCGATCCGCTGGATCCGTCGACCCAGTTCGGCGCCATGGTCAGCGAGCGGCAGATGAAGACCGCGCTCGACTACATCGCCACCGCCGACAGCCAGGGCGCGCGGCGCGTGCTGGGCGGCCAGCGCGTGCGCCAGGAGACCGGCGGCTTCTATGTCGAGCCCACGATCTTCGACCAGGTGCGGCCCGATCACACCTTGGCGCGGGAGGAGGTGTTCGGCCCGGTCCTGGGCGTGATGACCTTCCAGTCCGAGGATGAGGCGATGCGCCTGGCCAACGACACCGTGTACGGTCTGGCCGCCGGGCTCTGGACCGCCGACGTCAGCCGGGCGCTGCGCGGCGCGCGGCGGCTGAAGGCGGGCCTTGTCTGGGTCAATGGCTGGGACGCTTGCGACATCACCATGCCGTTCGGGGGCTTCAAGCAGTCGGGCTTCGGCCGTGACCGCAGCCTTCATGCGTTGCACAAGTACGCCGACCTGAAGTCGGTGTCCGTGACGCTGAGGTGACCCCCGCATGACCGCCCTGAACCTTGTTGAATCCGATGCCTTGATCGACGGCCGTTGGGTCCGTGGCGAGGCGACCTTCGAAGTGCTCAATCCTGCCGACGAAGCCGTGATCGCCAAGGTCGCGGACCTGGGGGCGGAAGAAACGACGCTGGCCATCGACGCCGCCCATCGCGCCTTTCCGGCCTGGGCCGCCAAGACCGCCAAGGAGCGCGGTGCGATCCTGCGCCGGTGGAGCGACCTGATGCTCGCCCACGCCGACGATCTGGCGCGGCTGATGACCGCCGAGCAGGGCAAGCCGCTGGCCGAGGCCAAGGGCGAAGTGGTCTACGGCGCGTCATTCATCGACTGGTTCGCCGAGGAGGCCAAGCGCGCCTACGGCCACACGATCCCGACGCCCATGCCGGGCAAGCGCCTGGTCTCGATCAAGCAGCCCGTGGGCGTCTGCGCCGCCATCGCGCCGTGGAACTTCCCGATCGCCATGATCACCCGCAAGGTCGGCCCGGCCCTGGCGGCCGGCTGCACGGTGGTGGTCAAGCCGGCGGCCGAGACGCCGCTTTGCGCCCTGGCCATCGCGCGCCTGGCCATCGAGGCGGGCGTACCGGCGGGCGTGCTCAACATCGTCACGACGACGCGCTCGAGCGAGGTCGGCAAGGTGCTGTGCGACGACAGCCGGGTGCGGAAGCTGTCGTTCACTGGCTCTACGCCCATCGGCAAGGTGCTGTACCAGCAGTGCGCCGGCACGATGAAGAAGCTCTCGCTGGAGCTGGGCGGCAACGCGCCCTTCATCGTCTTCGACGACGCCGACCTGGAAGCCGCCGTCGATGGGGCGATCGCCAGCAAGTACCGCAACGCAGGCCAGACCTGCGTTTGCGCCAATCGCCTGCTGGTCCAGTCCGGCATCCATGACGCCTTCGCCGCGCGGCTGGCCGAGAAGGTCGCCGCGCTGAAGGTGGGGCCCGGCACCGGCGAGGGCGTGCAGATCGGTCCGCTGATCAACGAGAAGGCTCTCACCAAGGTGGTGGGTCTGGTCAGCGGCGCCGTGCAGGGCGGAGCCGAGGTGCTGACCGGTGGCGACGTCCATGGCCTGGGCGGGCTGTTCTATCAGCCCACTGTGCTGGTCGGCGCGGCACCGCAGATGCGGATTTTCCAGGAGGAGATCTTCGGCCCGGTCGCCCCGATCGTGAAGTTCGAGACCGAGGCCGAGGCGGTCGAGCTGGCCAACGCCACGCCCTTTGGCCTGGCGGCCTATTTCTACAGCCGCGATGTCGGCCGCTGCTGGCGCGTGGCCGAGCAGATCGAGGCCGGCATGGTCGGCATCAATGAGGGCCTGATCTCCACCGAGGTCGCCCCTTTCGGCGGGGTCAAGGAGTCGGGTCTGGGCCGCGAAGGCGCCTCCGAGGGGCTCGAGGAGTATCTGGAGACCAAGTACCTGTGTTTCGGCGGGGTGGGATGAGACAGGCGCTCGCCATCCAAATTTGTCATCCCGGACAAGCGCGTAGCGCGCCGATCCGGGACCGTCGGAAGCTCAGCGTTCGCGGTGGTCCCGGGTCTTCGCCCGGGATGACAGTTTTTGTTGAGGCGGCGGAATGATCGCCGACCTCACCCGCTTGCTCCCCGACCTTCTCGCCGCCGAGCGCGCCCGCTTCACGGCCGAGCATCCGCGCTCGGTCGCCATGGCCAAGGCGGCGGGCGCCCACTGGCGGGGCGGCGCGCCGATGCACTGGATGAACGACTGGGCCAGCCCGTCGCCGATCTTCGCGGTCCAGGGCGTCGGGGCTCAGATCACCGACGTCGACGGCAAGCTCTATGACGACTTCTGCCTGGGCGACACGCCGTCGATGTTCGGGCACGGCGACCCCTCGGTGGCCGCCGCCGTCGCCGACCAGATCAAGCGCGGCGCAGGCTTCATGTTGCCGACGCCTTCCGCCGCGATCGTCGGCAAGCTGCTCTCCGAGCGTTTCGGTCTGCCGCTGTGGCAGGCGGCGACCACGGCCAGCGACGCCAACCGCGCGGCCATCCGCTGGGCGCGGGCGGTCACCGGCCGCCCGGTGATCCTGGTCTTCGACGGCTGCTACCACGGCATGGTCGATGACGCCTTCGTGGTGCTGAAGGACGGCGCCCCGGTGATGAAGCCGGGTCTGCTGGGGCAGGTGCAGGATCTGACCACGACGACCCGCGTCGTGCCGTTCAACGATCTGGCCGCCCTGGAAGCCGCGCTGGCGCCCGGCGACGTCGCCGCCGTCCTGGCCGAGCCGGTGATGACCAACTGCGGCATGATCCTGCCCGAGCCCGGCTTTCTTGAGGCGCTGCGTCGGCTGACGCGCGAGGCCGGAACGCTGCTGGTCATCGACGAGACCCATACGATTTCGACCGGCCCCGGCGGCTACACCCGCGCCCATGGTCTGGAGCCCGACGTCTTCGTCCTGGGCAAGGCGGTCGCGGGCGGCGTGCCGGCGGCGGTCTGGGGTGTCACGGCTGAGCTTTCGGCGCGGATGGACGCGGCTCAGCAAAGGATCGGTCCTGGCCAGTCGGGCATCGGGACCACCTTGTCGGGCAACGCCCTGGCCATGGCCGCCATGCGGGCCATGCTGAGCGAGGTCATGACCGAGACGGCCTATGGCAAGATGCTGGCCGGCGCCGAGCGGTTGGTGGCGGGGCTGAACGCGGTGATCGCCGCCCGCAAGCCGCCCTGGTCGGTGGTCCATGTCGGGGCCCGGGTGGAGCTGGTCTTCGCCGATCCGCCGCCAAAAAACGCCGCCCAAATGCGGAAAGTGCTGGACCACGAGGCGGTGGAAGCGCTGCATTTGTGGCTGATGAACCGGGGCGTCCTGATCGCGCCCTTCCACAACATGATGCTGGTCTCGCCCGTCACCGAAGACGCGGCGATCGACCGACTGGTCGCGGCCGTCGACGGCTTCGCGGCGGCGATGGGGGAAATGGAATGAGTTTTTCGCGGTTTGAGCGCCCCCTCCGTCTCGATGCGTATCCGCATCGATCCACCTCCCCCGTTGCACGGGTGAGGAGAACCGGGCCTTGCTCCTGCCCCGCTTGCGGGGGAGGTGGCGCGGCGCCGATAGGCGACGTGACGGAGGGGGCGTCCGCATGAGCATGGTCGCCGACATCCAGGAGTGCCGCGACTTCCTCGCCGCCCATCCGCAGGTCAAGTTCGTCGAGGTGTTCTTCACCAGCATGACCGGTGTGCCGCGCGGTAAGCGGCTGCGGGTGCATGAGCTAGAGGCCATCTACGAGTACGGCCGTTTCCTGCCCGGCTCGGTGCTGGTGGTCGACACCAACGGCGCCGACTGCGAGGACACGGGCCTGGTCTGGGAAGACGGCGACGCCGATCGCCGCGCGCGGCCCGTGCCGGGAACCCTGACCCTGGCCCCCTGGCTGGGCCCCGACGTCGCCCAGGTGATGCTGTCGCTTTACGAGCTGGACGGGACGCCCAATGATCTGGATCCCCGCCACGTGCTGCAGCGGGTGCTGGATCGCTACGCCGCCGATGGCCTGACGCCGGTCGCGGCCTGCGAGCTGGAATACTATCTCGTTGACTTGCAGCGCGGGCCGAACGGCGAACTGCTGCCCGCCAAGTCGCTGCAGACCGGTCTGCGGCCGACCGGCATCCAGGTCTATGGCCTGCCGGAACTGGAGGCCCACGCCCCGTTCCTGCGCGAGCTGTGGGACGTGGCCGACACCCTGGGCGTGCCGCTGGAAGGCGCGATTTCGGAGTTCGCCCCGGCCCAGGTGGAGCTGACGCTGAAGCACAAGCCCGACGCCCTGCGCGCCGCCGACGATGCGGTGCTCTACAAGCGCGCCGCCAAGGGCGTGGCCCTGCGTCATGGTATCGAGGCGACCTTCATGGCCAAGCCGTGGAGCGACCGCGCCGGCAACGGCTTCCACGTTCATCTCAGCGTCAATGACGCGGCGGGAAACAACCTCTGCGCCAGCGAAGACCTCGAAGGCTCGGACCTGCTGAAGCAGGCTATCGCCGGCATGAAGGTGCTGCTGGGCGAGGGCATGGCGATCCTGGCGCCGAACGCCAACAGCTATCGCCGCTTCAAGGCCAATTCCTACGCCCCGGTGGCGCCGACCTGGGGCGTCAACAACCGCACGGTATCCTTGCGCGTGCCGGCGGGGCCGCCCAAGACCCGCCACGTCGAGCACCGCGTGGCCGGCGCCGACGCCAACCCGTACCTGGTCCTGGCCGTGCTGCTGGCCAGCGCCCACCACGGGATCAAGAACAAGCTGGATCCTGGTCCGGCGGTGGTCGGCGACGGCTACGCTGCGGCCGCCAAGGAGAACATCCGGCTGCCCAACAACTGGTTCGCCGCCGTCGACCTGTTCGAGCAGTCGAGCGTGCTGCGCGACTATCTGGGCGACCGTTTCGTGGACATGTTTGTCTCTGTGAAGCGCACCGAACAGGCGCGCTTCTTTGAAGTGGTCACTGAGTTGGATTTCGATTGGTACCTGCGCAACGCCTGACGGCGCGGCGATGTAGCGTGAACTCAGCTGCGGGCCCCGGCCCCACATGGAACGAAGCGATAAGGGGAGTTTCGAGACGATGAGCACGATCACCCAGCGAGGACTTAACAAGGCGGGCCTGAGCCGCCGCTCGCTCCTGACCGCCACCGGCGCCGCCGCGATCGGCCTGACCTTCACCGCCTGCGGCGAGAAGCCCAAGGCCGCGCCCGGCGCCGAGGAGGCCAAGCTCAACTTCTACAATTGGGACACCTATATCGGTGAAACCACCCTCGGTGACTTCAAGAAGGCCACCGGGATCGACGTGAACATGAGCCTGTTCGCGACCAATGACGAACTGTTCGCCAAGCTGAAGGCGGGCAATCCGGGCTTTGATGTCGTGGTGCCGTCGAACGAGTTCGTGACGCGGATGAGCCAGGGCGGCCTCCTGGAGCCGCTGGATCACGCCAAGATCCCGAACATGAAGAACATCGACCCCAGCTTCCTGAACCCCGAGTTCGATCCCGGCCGGAAGTTCTCAATGCCCTACACCTGGCTGCTGCTGGGCATCGGCTATCGCAAGAGCAAGGTCCAGGGCGTGCCCGACAGCTGGAAGTGGCTGTTCGACAGCGACCAGTACAAGGGGCGCATCGCCCTGCTGTCGGAAAGCGCTGACCTCGTGCGCCTCGCGGCCAAGTATATGGGCCACTCGGTCAACAATATCCCGGCGGATATGCTGCCGAAGATCGAGCAGATGCTGATCAAGCAAAAGCCCTTCGTGAAGGCCTTCCACGACGACAACGGCCAGGACCTTTTGCTGTCGGGCGAGGTTGATCTGGTGCTCGAGTACAACGGCGACATCGCCCAGGCGATGAAGGAGGATCCCGACCTCGACTTCGTCGTGCCCAAGGAAGGCAGCCTGATCAACTCCGACACCCTGTGCATCCCGAAAGGCGCGCCGCGGCCGAACAACGCCCACGCCTTCATCAACTACCTGCTGGACGCGCAGGCCGGGGCCGAGATCAGCAAGACGATCCTGTATCCGACCCCCAACGCGGCGGCCAAGGCCCTGATGCCGGACGACTACAAGAGCAACAAGGTCATCTTCCCGCCCGCCGACATCATGGCCAAGTGCGAGTACGGGGCCTTCGAGGGCGCGGAAAAGGCCAGCCAGTATGAGGAACTGATCACCCGGGTGCGGGCGGCTTAAGGGCGCGGCGCGAAGTCAAATCCTCCCCCTGGCGGGGGAGGTGTCGCCGCAGGCGACGGAGGGGGAAGTTCCGCTGACCCTGCCACTTCCCCCTCCGGCCTTCGGCCGCCTCCCCCTTGGGGGGAGGATTGGAGAACCTGATGGAACAATCCTGGAAACAGGCGAAAGCCGTGTTCGCCGCGGCGCTGGGACCGCCGCTGGTGTGGCTGGTGCTGTTCTTCCTCGCGCCCATGGCGATCGTCTGGGCCTACAGCTTTGGGCACAATGTCGGGCTGACCGATATCGCCATCAGCGGCACGTTCCACAACTATGCGCGCGCCATCGAGCCGCTGTACCTGAAGATCTTCCTGAAATCGGTCTGGGTGGCGGGCCTGACCACGGGCCTGTGCCTGGTGATCGGCTTCCCGGTCGCCCTGGCCATCACCTTCGCGTCTGACAAGGCCAAGGCCTGGCTGCTGCTGCTGATCATGCTGCCGTTCTGGACGAACCTTCTGATCCGCACCTACGCCCTGATCGCCGTGCTGCGCACCGAGGGCTATGTGAACCAGGGCCTGGAGTGGCTTTGGAAAGGGGGCAGCGGTCTGGCCGCGCTGGCCGGCCTGCAGCCGCTCGGCGACTTCCAGCCGCTGGAGCTGCTGCATAACAACTTCGCGGTGATCCTGGGCCTCGTCTATGTGCACCTGCCCTTCATGGTGCTGCCGCTCTATTCGGCGCTGGACCGCCTGGACAAGTCGCTGCTGGAAGCCAGCCTGGATCTCGGGGCGGGGCATCTGCGCACCCTGTTCAAGGTCGTTGTGCCGCTGGCCATTCCGGGCATCGCCTCGGGCGTGCTGATCACCTTCATCCCGGCGCTCGGCGCCTATCTGACGCCGGATCTCTTGGGCGGTCCCGACAGCCAGATGATCGCCAACATCATCGAGCGCCAGTTCAAGCGCGCCAATGACTGGCCGTTCGGCGCGGCCATGTCCTTCCTGCTGATGTACCTGACCTTCATCGCCATCGCGATCCAGGCGGTGCTGAACCGGAAGACCCCGGAGGCCAAGGGATGAAGCGCTGCATGACGCCCCCTCCGTCTCGCTGCGTATCCGCAGCGATCCACCTCCCCCGTTTCACGGGTGAGGAGAACAAGGCTCCCTCCTGCCCCGCTTGCGGGGGAGGTGGATCGACGCGAAGCGGCGAGACGGAGGGGGCGTTCTGATGACCAAGAAATCCGCTCCCGGCCCCCTCGAATACCTGCGTCGCTGGCAGATGCAGGCCTGGCTGGCGGCCGTGTTCGTCTTCCTCTACGCGCCGCTGATCGCGCTGATGGCGTTCAGCTTCAACGACAGCAAGCGCAACATCGTCTGGAAGGGCTTCACGCTCAAATACTACGAGAAGCTGTTCAACAATTCCGAGCTGCTCGAGGCGTTCGGCAACAGCCTGACGATCGCGGCGGCGTCGACGGTGATCAGCCTGTTCCTGGGCGCGGCCGTGGCCCTGGCGCTGTGGCGGTTCCGCTTCCCCGGCAAGACGGCGGTGGACGGGGCGATGGCCCTGCCGATCGTGGTGCCCGAGATCTGCATGGGCGTGGCCATGCTGGTGTTCTTCGCCAAGGTGCTGCCCTGGCCGCAGGGGATGCCCTGGCCGCTGAACCTGGGCGCGATCATCATCGCCCATGTGTCGTTCTCGTTCCCGTTCGTGGCGGTGGTCGTCCGCGCGCGCATGGCCAGCTTCAACCGCGAGATGGAGGAAGCCGCCCGCGACCTGGGCGCGGGCGAGTTCCGAACCATCAAGGACGTGATCCTGCCGCATATGGCCCCGTCGCTGATCGCCGGCGCGCTCCTGGCCTTCACGCTGAGCCTTGATGACTTCGTCATCACCTTCTTCACCGCAGGCCCGGACACCGTGACCTTCCCGGTGAAGGTCTATTCGATGGTCCGCTTCTCGGTGACGCCGGAGGTCAACGCGGCCTCGACGGTGCTGATCGTGCTGACCGTGCTGCTGACGGCGGCGGCGCTGAAACTGCAGGGCAACCCCGCGGCCGCGGCGGGGCATGGGGCGGGGGACGGGAAATGAGCGTGTTCGCAGCGCCCCCTCCGTCTCGCCGCTTCGCGTCGATCCACCTCCCCCGTTTGGCTTCGCCGCCCTTGCGGGTCACGGGGGAGGAGGGTGCGGCTTCTTCCTCCCACGCAAGGCGGGGGAGGTGGCGCGATGCGAATACGCATCGTGACGGAGGGGGCGCTTTGTTCGGGATTTTGTGTGTCGGGGGACAATCGAAGTGACCAAACCCATCATCACCTTCGAGAACGTCACCAAGCGCTTCGGCAAGCTGGCGGCCGTCGACAACGTGTCGCTGACGGTCAACGAGGGCGAGTTCTTTGCGCTCTTGGGCCCGTCGGGCTGCGGCAAGACCACCCTGCTGCGGATGCTGGCCGGCTTCGAGACGCCCACCGAAGGGCGCATCCTGATCGACGGCCAGGACATCTCCAACGTGCCGCCCAACAAGCGGCCGGTGAACATGGTGTTCCAGTCCTACGCCGTGTTCCCGCACATGACCGTGGCCGACAACGTCGCCTACGGCCTGAAGGTCGACAACGTGCCCAAGGCCGAGCGCGAGGCCCGCGTCGACGAGGCGCTGGAGCTGGTGCAGCTGGGCGGCCTAGGCGGGCGCAAGCCTGACCAGTTGTCGGGCGGTCAGCGCCAGCGGGTCGCTCTGGCCCGCGCCCTCGTCAAGCGCCCCCGCGTGCTGCTGCTGGACGAGCCGCTGTCGGCCTTGGACGCCAAGCTGCGCGAGCAGATGCGCACCGAGCTGTGCACCCTGCAGGAGAAGGTCGGCATCACCTTCATCATGGTCACCCACGACCAGGACGAGGCCCTGGCCCTGGCCACGCGCTGCGCGGTGATGAGCAAGGGGCTTCTGCAGCAGGTGGCCACGCCCAGCGACCTCTATGAGTTCCCCAACAGCCGCTTCGTCGCCGACTTCATCGGCCAGGTGAACCTGTTTGAGGGCGTGCTGGCGGTCGACGAGCCCAGCCACGCGGTGATCAAGTCGCCGGACCTGCCGGTCGATATCTTCCTGGACCACGGCGTCACCGGCCCGCGCGGCGGCACGGTGTGGGCCGCGATCCGTCCCGAGAAGATCGAGCTGCACAAGAAGACCGACGACACCCCGCCCAACCTCGGCGACGCGCCCAAGGGGACCAACGCCGTGGAGGGCGTGATCAAACACGAGGCCTATCTGGGGGGCTCGTCCACCTATGAGGTCGAGATCGCCGGTGGTCGCCGGGTCAAGGTTCAGCGCTCGAACCTGACGCGCTGGGACCAGGAGGACTTCAAGCTGGGCGAGACGGTGTGGCTGTGCTGGCACGCCTGTTCGCCGGCGGTGCTGTTGTCGTGACCCACACCGTTCAAGCCAACCAAAGCCTGTCATCCCGGCCGCAGCGAAGCGGAGAGCCGGGACCCAGAGGTGACCGCAATGCGCCGGCCCCTGGGTCCCGGATAGCGCTACGCGCTTCCGGGATGACAAGCCAAAGGGCGCGGGAAAGGGCGCTGAACCCATGATCCGCCCCGTCGCCGGGATCATCTGCTGCACGCGCACCGTCGGGGTCGAGCCGGCCCAGGCGGTGATGAGCCGCTATGTCGACGCGACCATGGCCTATGGCGATGTGGCCGCGCTGCTGATCCCCTCGCTGCCGGGGCGGATGCGCGCGGCCGAGGTGGCCGGGCGGCTGGACGGCCTGATGCTGACGGGCAGCCCCTCGAACCTGGATCCCGCCCTCTATGGCGAGGAGATCGGCGATGCGCCGGGGCCGTTCGACGCCGCCCGCGACGGCATGACCGCCGACCTGATCAAGGCGATGCTGGACCTGGGCAAGCCGGTGTTCGGCGTCTGCCGCGGCTTCCAGGAGATCAATGTCGCGTTCGGCGGCACGCTGCGGCGGGACATGGCCGCCAGTCCCGACCTGATCGCGCACCACGCCCCCGACGACGTCGACTTCAACGGCATGTTCGACCACGTCCACGACGTGGTCCTGACGCCGGGCGGGGTGCTGGCGCGCGCGCTTGAAACCGAGGCCGCGGTGGTGAACTCGGTCCACTACCAGGGCGTTGATCGTCTGGGCGAGGGGCTGGCTGTGGAGGCCCGCGCCCCCGACGGCGTGGTCGAAGCCTTCTCCGCCACCGTCAACGCCGCGCCTGTCCTCGCCGTCCAGTGGCACCCCGAATGGAAGCCGGCGCAGAACCGGCAGTCGCAGATCTTCTTTGAAATTTTCGGACGCGCCCTCAGAGGCGCGCCGCTCGTCGAGTCAGGAGTCGCCCCATGAACGCCCCCATCCGCAACCACGACATCGCCGAGCTCAAGCGCCTGGACCTGGCGCACCACCTGCCGGCCCAGGCCGACCACAAGGTCATCGCCGAGCTAGGTGGCAGCCGCATCGTGACCCGCGCCGACGGCTGCTACATCACTGACGGCGACGGCCACCGTATCCTGGATGGCATGGCGGGCCTGTGGTGCGTGAATGTCGGGTACGGCCGCAAGGAGCTGGCCGAGGCCGCCTACGAGCAGATGCTGGAGCTGCCCTACTACAACACCTTCTTCAAGACCGCGACGCCGCCGACCGTGACCCTGGCGGCCAAGATCGCGCAGAAGATGGGTGGTCATCTGACCCACGTCTTCTTCAACTCGTCGGGGTCGGAGGCCAATGACACGGTCTTCCGTCTGGTCCGCCACTATTGGAAGCTGAAGGGCCAGCCGAACCGAACGGTCTTCATCAGCCGCTGGAACGCCTACCACGGCTCGACCGTGGCGGGCGTGTCGCTGGGCGGCATGAAGCACATGCATGTGCAGGGCGACCTGCCGATCCCGGGCGTCGAGCATGTTATGCAGCCCTACCAGTTCGGCGAGGGCTTCGGCGAGGATCCGGCTGCGTTCCGCGATCGCGCCGTCAAGGAGATCGAGGACAAGATCCTCGAGGTCGGGCCCGAGAACGTCGCGGCCTTCATCGGCGAGCCGGTGCAGGGCGCGGGCGGGGTGATCATTCCGCCTGACGGCTACTGGCCCGCCGTCGAGGCCCTATGCCGCAAGTACGGCATCCTCTTGGTCTGCGACGAGGTGATCTGCGGCTTCGGGCGTCTGGGCCAATGGTTCGGCCACCAGCACTACGGCATCAAGCCCGACCTGATCGCCATGGCCAAGGGGTTGTCGTCCGGCTACCTGCCGATCTCGGCCGTGGGCGTGGCCGACCACATCGTCGCCGAACTGCGCGAGAAGGGCGGCGACTTCATCCACGGCTTTACCTATTCGGGCCACCCGACCTGCGCGGCCGTGGCGCTGAAGAACATCGAGATCATCGAGCGTGAGGGCCTGGTCGAGCGCGCCCGCGACGACGCAGGGCCCTACCTCGCCAAGGCCCTGGCCCGCCTGAACGACCATCCGCTGGTCGGCGAGACCCGGTCGCTCGGTTTGATCGGCGCGGTCGAGATCGTCCGCGAGAAGGGGACCAACCATCGCTTCCTCGACAAGGAGGGCGAGGCCGGTCCGATCGTCCGCGACATCTGCATCCGGAACGGTCTGATGGTTCGCGCTATCCGCGACAGCATCGTCTGCTGCCCGCCGCTGATCGTCAGCCACGCCGAGATCGATGAGTTGGTCGGGATCATCGAAAAGTCGCTAACCGAAGCCGAACCGATCCTCCGCGCGCTGAAGCCGCAGGCTATGTCATGAGGCTAGAGAGGTCGACGCGCCCCATGGCGTACACCGCCAATGACGACACGGTCGCCGACAATGCGGTATCGCAGCGCATAGGGCGGGACGGCCACCAGTTCGCGACGTCCTCGCGTGCTGAGCCGACCGCGTTCTGGATGGTCCGCCAAGCTCGCGCCGGCTGCGAGCAATCTTTGGCCCAATCGTTGTGCTGCGATCGGGCGCGATTGACTGGTAATGTAGGCGACGATGGCGTCGATATCGGCCATCGCACGGTCAGTCCAGACTACTTGCGCCACGAGTACGGAGTCGGAAGCTGGTGTGGCGTTCCGAGCGACTTCAGCCAATCCACGACGCGTTCGTGGGGCACAACACGACCAGCCGCCAAGTCGGCGTCGGCCTCGGCATCGGCCAAGCGGTCAGCTTCGTCTTCAAACTCGTCGAAGATGTCGGGGTCAGGCTCGGCCATGCCCTACGATAACAGAAACCTTTCGAGAACAAATCCGGAAAAACCGAGCTTTCGGCCAAGCTCTCGGAGCGCGTCATGAAGCCCAAGCACAACAAGGCCAAGCGCGACCAGATCCTGGATCGTGGCGTCTCGACGATCGAGGAGGCCAAGGACTGGTTCGCCCGCCAGAGCATCGAGGAGATCGAGTGCGTGGTGCCCGATCTGGCCGGCGTGGCGCGCGGCAAGATCATGCCGGTGCGCAAGTTCCTGGGCACGCCCTCGATGAACCTGCCGCTGGCGGTGTTCTACCAGACCATCACCGGCGACTTTCCCGAGTTCGAGGGCGCGGTGAACGGGGTGCAGGCCGACACGGACATCTTCCTGACCCCCGATTTTGCGACCCTGGCCGCCGTGCCCTGGGCGCAGGATCCGACCGCCCAGGTGATCCACGACGCCTTCCACCCCGACGGCCGCCCGGTCGAGGAGGCTCCGCGCCAGGTGCTGCGGCGGGTGCTGGCGCTCTACGCAGAGAAGGGTTGGAACCCCATCGTGGCGCCGGAGATCGAGTTCTATCTGGTCGATCGCAACACTGATCCTGACTATCCGCTGAAGCCGCCCATCGGGCGGTCCGGCCGGCCGGAAACGGGGCGGCAAGGCTATTCGATCAGCGCGGTCAACGAGTTCGATGCGCTGTTCGAGGACATGTACGAGTACTCCGAGCGCCAGGGGCTGGAGATCGACACCCTGATCCACGAAAGCGGCGTGGCGCAGATGGAGATCAACCTGCAGCACGGCCATCCGCTGGAGCTGGCCGACCAAGTGTTCATGATGAAGCGCACGATCCGTGAGGCGGCGCTGGAGCACGAGATCTACGCCACCTTCATGGCCAAGCCGATGGCCAATGAGCCCGGCAGCGCCATGCACATCCACCAGTCGATCGTCGACAAGAAGGGGCGCAACCTGTTCTCGAACGAGGACGGGACGGAGTCGGCGCAGTTCCACGGCTTCATCGCCGGCCAGCAGACCTATCTGCCGGCGATCATGGCCATCCTGGCGCCTTACGTGAACAGCTATCGCCGCATCTCGCGCGATAGCGGCGCGCCGGTGAACACCCAATGGGGCTACGACAACCGCACCTGCGGCCTGCGCGTGCCGCCGTCGGGACCCAACAACCGCCGGGTCGAAAACCGGATTCCCTCGTCTGACGCCAATCCGTATCTCGCCATCGCCGCGTCGCTGGCGGCGGGCTATCTGGGCATGATCCAGGGGCTGAAACCCAGCGAGCCGGTGGCGATCGACGCCGGCGCGCGGGGGATCGAGTTGCCGCGCAGCCTGTCGGACTCGCTCCGTCTGTTCGTCGACTGCAAGCCGCTGGTCGAGATCCTGGGCCCGACCTTCTGCGCGGCCTACGACCGGGTGAAGCAGGCCGAGTACGAGACCTTCATGCGCACGATCAGCCCGTGGGAGCGGGAGTTCCTGCTGCTGAATGTGTGAGGTGATGGTCACCTTCTCCCAGAGGGAGAAGGGGGGACCCGCGCCGCAGGCGTGGGGGGATGAGGGGTTACACCCATGACCGCCCAAACCCCTCACCCCTACCCCTCTCCCTATGGGAGAGGGAATTGGTACGCGGCCACCGCTGCTGACGTCCCTGATCATCCACCGCTGGACGGCGACGTCGCCGCCGAGGTCTGCATCGTCGGTGCTGGCTTCACGGGCCTGGGCGCGGCGCTGGCGCTGGGCAGCCGGGCCGTCGTGCTGGAGGCTGGCCGGGTCGGCTGCGCGGCCAGCGGGCGCAATGGTGGCCAGGTCCATACCGGGCAGAGGCGCGATCAGGCCTGGCTGGAAAAGACGGTGGGCCGCGACGACGCCCTGGCGCTCTGGCGCCTGGCCGAAGACGCCCGCGCCCACTTCGCGAGCCTTGCCCAAGCGATCGACTGCGATTGGCGGCCGGGCATGATCCACGCGCGCCACAAGCCGGGCGGCGAGGCCGAGGACGCGGACTATCTGGCGCTGATGGCCGAGCGCTACGGTTATGACCAGCTTGAGCTGATCGGCGAGGAAGCCCTGGCGGATGAGCTGGGCACGGGCGTCTATCACGGCGGCCTCGTCGACCACGGCGGCGGCCATGTCCATCCGCTGAAACTGGCTCAGGGCATGGCGGCCCAGGCGAGGGCGGCCGGCGCCGTGATCCACGAGAACACCCGCGCCGAGGCCTGGCGACGCGAGGGCGGCAAGATCGTGGTCGAGACCGGAGCCGGGCGCGTCACCTGCGATCGACTGATCCTCAGCGGCGATGGTCTTCTCAACCGCATGGCCGGACACGCACAGGCGCGGGTCATGCCGATCAACAACTTCATCGCCGTCACCGCGCCGCTGGGGGCGCTGGCCAACGAGATCATCCGCTCTAACGCGGCCGTCTCTGACAGCCGGTTCGTCGTGAACTACTTCCGCAAGACGCCGGACGGCCGACTGCTGTTCGGGGGCGGTGAGAACTATCGCCCCGGGTTTCCGCAGGACATCGCCGGCATGGTCCGGAAGAACCTCGCCAAGATCTATCCGCGCCTGGCCGATGTGGAGATCACCCACGCCTGGGGCGGAACTCTGGGCATCACCTTCAGCCGTATGCCGTTCGTCGGCGAGGTGGCGCCCGGCGTGCGGGTCGCCTCGGGCTATTCGGGGCAGGGGGTGATGCTGGCGCCCTATGTCGGCAAGCTGCTGGCGGAGGGGAACACCCAGGTCTTGAGCCTGATGGCGCGAGTCCCCACGCCGCCGTTCCCGGGCGGACGCCTGCTGCGCTGGCCGCTGACCGTGGCGGGGCTCAGCTGGTACGCGCTGCGGGATCGGTTGTGACGCGTTCAATCCTCCCCCGCCAGGGGGAGGGGGTCGCGAAGCGACCGGAGGGGGAAGTGCTTGCAGATCTTGCCTCTTCCCCTTCCGTCGTCTCTGCGAGCCGACACCTCCCCCACCAGGGAGAGGATTTGGCGAAGCCGTGATTGACACCCCCACCCGGACCCCGCTCTCCTGATGCCATGACCACGACGACCGCCCAGCCCGCCGCCAGTCTCGCTGAGGCCTTCGCGCACGCCGAGCGGCTGCTGGAGACCGATCCCTTGATGGCGGCCGAGCAGGCGCGGGCGATCCTCGAGGTCGTGCCGCGTCACGCCGATACCACCCGGGTGCTGGCTGCAGCCCTGCGACTATCCGGGGACGCCGAGGGCGGGCTCGCCAACGTCGCGCCGCTGGCCAAGGCCCTGCCCAACCTGCCCCTGGCGCAACTCGAGCTGGCCCTTTGCCTGGAGCGTCTGGGGCGCACCGCCGAGGCCGCCCGCGCCTTCGACCGCGCCAGCGCCCTGGAGCCGCGCCTGTCCGAAGCCTGGCGAGGCCTGTCGGAAAGCCTGGAGCTTCTGGGCGATCGCCAGGGCGCCGAACGCGCTCTGGCCCGGCAGCTTCGCGCCTCCACCCGCGACCCGCTGCTGGTCGAGGCGGCGACGGCGCTTGCGGAGGATCGTTTGGGCGAGGCCGAACGCCTCCTGCGGGATCGCTTGAAGGCTGACGCCGGCGACGTGGCGGCGATCCGCATGCTGGCCGAGACCGGCGCACGGCTGGGCCGCTACGCCGAGGCCGAGGCGCTGCTGACCCGCTGCATCGAGCTGGCCCCGAACTTCGCTGCGGCTCGGCACAACCTGGCGACCATGCTCTATCGCCAGAACAAGAACCTCGAAGCGCTGGCGCAGATCGAGCAGTTGGTGGCCAAGGACGCCCGCCATCCGGGCTACGCCAACCTCTATGCGGCGATCCTGGCGCGGCTGGGCGAGTATGATCGCGCCATCGCCGTCTATGACCAGGTGCTGGCCGACTATCCCAACCAGCCCAAGGGCTGGATGAGCTACGGCCACGCGCTCAAGACCGTGGGGCGCCAGGCCGACGGCGTCGCGGCCTATCGCAAGGCCCTGGATCTGGCGCCGACCCTGGGCGAGGTCTGGTGGAGTCTCGCTAACCTCAAGACCGTCAGGTTCACGCCGGAAGATCTGGCCGCCATGAGTCAGGCGCTTGAGGCCGAGGGACTGTCGGAAGACGATCGGCTGCATCTGCACTATGCGCTGGGCAAGGCGCAGGAAGACGCCCAGGACTGGGACGGGTCGTTCCAGCACTACGCCGCCGGCGCGGCCATCCGACGCGAACAGCTGGACTACGACCCCGACGAGAACACCGCCGACACGCTCCGGACCAAGGCGGTGTTCTCACCCGCCTTCATCGCGGCGCGGGCGGGGCAGGGGTGTCAGGCGCCCGATCCGATCTTTGTCGTGGGCCTGCCGCGTTCGGGCTCGACCCTGGTCGAGCAGATCCTGGCCAGCCACTCGCTGGTCGAAGGCACGATGGAGCTGCCCGACCTGATCGTCATGGCCCGTCGTCTGGGCGGCAAGACCGCCAAGCGCGCCGAGTCGACCTATCCGGAAAGCCTTGCTGAGCTGTCGCCCGACGACCTCAAGGCGCTGGGCGAGGAGTTCATCGAGCGCACCCGCATCCAGCGCAAGACCGACAAGCCGTTCTTCATCGACAAGATGCCCAACAACTTCGCGCACGCGGGGCTGATCCACCTGATCCTGCCCAACGCCAGGATCATCGACGCGCGCCGACATCCGCTGGGGTGCTGCTTTTCCGGCTTCAAGCAGCACTTCGCCCGGGGTCAGGCGTTCAGCTACGACCTGACCGACATCGGCCGCTACTACGCCGACTATGTCGACCTGATGGCCCACTTCGACACGGTGCTGCCGGGCCGGGTGCATCGCGTGATCTACGAGCGGATGATCGATGATCCGGAGGCGGAGATTCGCGCCCTGCTGGATCATTGCGGCCTGCCGTTCGAGGCGGCCTGCCTGTCGCCGCATGAGAACGATCGCGCCGTCCGAACCGCCAGTTCAGAACAGGTCCGTCGCCCCATTTTCAAGGATGCGGTTGAGCACTGGCAGAAATTCGAATCGCATTTAGCGCCACTCAAGCAGGCATTGGGACCTGTGCTCGACTCTTACCCGCAAGCGCCTGTTATTTGACCACCTGCCCAACACCTCGCCATTTCTGCAACACTCACAGGAATTGACGACAAACCGAAAATTCAATCTTGCCCATCGGTTAGGCACGGGTCGAACATCGTTCCTTCAAAGCCGCAAGGGGAGCGACTGTATGTCGTCGGGATCGGTTCGTTTCAAAAAGGCGGGGGTCTACTCCGCCGCATTGTTGGCCAGCACCATGTTGTCGGGCGTAGCCTACGCCCAGGCCCAGTCGGGCCAGAACACCGCGCTCGAGGAGGTGGTCGTCACCGCCCAGAAGCGTAGCGAGAATCTGCAGGACGTTCCTGTCAGCATCCAGGCGCTGGGCGGCGAAAAGCTGGATCAGCTGCAGATCAGCGCCTTCGCCGACTATGTGCAGTACCTGCCCAGCGTCTCGTTCACGAGCTCGGGTCCGGGTTTCGGCCAGGTCTATATGCGCGGCGTGGCCAGCGGCGGCGATGGCAACCACTCGGGCTCGCTGCCCAGCGTGGGCGTCTATCTGGACGAACAGCCGGTCACCACCATCCAGGGCGCTCTGGACATCCACGTCTACGATGTCGCCCGGGTCGAGGCGCTGGCGGGTCCGCAAGGCACGCTCTACGGCGCCAGCTCGCAGGCGGGCACCCTGCGGATCATCACCAACAAGCCTTCGACGGCCGGCTTCTCCGCGGGCGTGGATGTGGAGCTGAACAAGGTCGCCCATGGCGACTCCGGCCACGCGCTGGAAGGCTTCGTCAACGTGCCGCTGTCGGACAAGATCGCCGTGCGTCTGGTCGGCTGGGACGTCCGTGACGGCGGCTATATCGACAACGTGGCGGGCACGCGCACCTATACGCGCGGGGACACCAACCCGGCCAATGACTTCACGATCAACAATCGGGCCCGGGTGCGCGAGGACTATAACTCCGTCTACACCCAAGGCGGTCGCGCCGCCCTGCGGGTCGAGCTGGACGACAACTGGGTGGTGACGCCCCAGGTGATGGGCCAGGTCCAGAAGTCGAACGGTTCGTTCTCCTACGACCCCAAGCTCGGCGACCTGAAGGTCAAGCGCTTCTATCCGGAGAGCGCCAAGGACAAGTGGTACCAGGCGGCCATGACCATCGAGGGCCAGGTGGCCAATCTCGATGTCACCTATGCCGGCTCGTACCTGAAGCGGAAGACGGAGACCAACTCCGACTACACCGACTACTCGTTCTTCTATGATCAGGTCGGCTACGGCTTCTACTGGACCGACAACGCCGGCAACCTGGTCAATCCTTCCCAGTTCATCCAGGGCCAGGACGACTACAAGAAGGAAAGCCACGAAATCCGCATCGCCTCGCCGCAGGATCAGAAGCTGCGGTTCGTGGTGGGCGGCTTCTACCAGAAGCAGACGCACGACATCTTCCAGAACTACCGGATCCCCGACATCGGCAGCAGCATCTCGGTGCCGGGCTATACCGGCACGATCTGGCTGACCAAGCAGCAGCGCGTCGACCGCGACAAGGCCGTGTTCGGTCAGGCCGAGTACGACATCACCGACAAGCTGATGCTCACAACCGGCATCCGCTTCTTCAAGGCGCATAACACCCTGGTCGGCTTCTACGGCTACGGCACCGGCTATGGTTCAACCGGCGAGCGGGCCTGTTTCAAGGCCGCTGTGGTTCCAGGCTCGCCCTGTACGAACCTGGACAAGGGCGTCAAGGAAAGCGGCAACTCGCCGAAGGTCACCCTGACCTACAAGCTCGACGATGATCGGCTGGTCTACGCCACCTATTCGAAGGGCTTCCGGCCGGGCGGCATCAACCGCCGTTCGACCCTGGCGCCGTACCGCGCCGACTATCTGAAGAACTACGAGGCCGGCTGGAAGACGACCTGGCTGAACAACAGCTTCCGCTGGAACGGCGCGGTCTTCATGGAGGACTGGCAGAACTTCCAGTTCTCGATCCTGGGGGCCAACGGCCTGACCGAGATCAAGAACGCCAACCAGGCTCGCATCAAGGGGATCGAAAGCGACATCACCTGGGTTCCGGTCCAGGGGCTGACGATCAATGCGGGCGCTGCCTATACCGACGCCCAGTTGACGGCGAACTACTGCGGGTTCACCGACGCGGCCGGCAATCCGGTCACCACCTGCGCATCGCCGCAGGCGCCGGACGGCACGTCGCTGCCCGTCACGCCGAAGTTCAAGGCCAACCTGACCGCGCGCTACGACTTCAGCTTTGGTGAGTGGGACAGCTATGTCCAAGGCTCGGTCGTAGGCCAGTCCAGCACCTGGACCGACCTGCGCCTCTCGGACCGTTCGACGCTTGGCCAGCAGAAGGGTTGGCAGACCTTCGATCTGTCCGGCGGCATGGACAAGGATGGTCTGTCGATCGGCTTCTACATGAAGAACGTCTTCGACAAGCGCGCCAGTCTGGACCGCAACGCCCAATGCGCCATCAGCGTCTGCGGGGCTCAGTACTACATCGCGCCCAACCAGCCCCGGACCATCGGGGTCAAGCTGGGCAAGGCGTTCTAGCGATTTGTGGGTAGCGTATCGGGGGCGGTCCATCGGGCCGCCCCTTTTGTTTTCCGGGGAGGCCGGATCGGGATGACGTCCCTCAAGTCCAAGCCGCTTGGCGTGTGGATGTGCGCGGCCTTGGTGGTCGGCAACATGATCGGCTCGGGCGTCTTCATGCTGCCCGCCTCTCTGGCGCCGTATGGCTGGAACGCCGTCATCGCCTGGGTGCTGACCATCGGCGGGTCGCTGTGCCTGGCCTATGTCTTCGCCAAGCTGGCGGGGGCCTTCCCCCGCGCGGGCGGCCCCTTCGCCTATACCGAGGAAGCGTTCGGCAGGGCGCCGGGCTTTCTGGTGGCCTGGTCCTATTGGATCTCGGTCTGGGTCGCCAATGCGGCCATCGCCATTGCGGCGGTCAGCTATCTCAGCGTCTTTCTGCCCGGCGTCGCCAAGGTCCCCGCACTTCCCGCGCTCTTGACCGTGGCGGTGGTCTGGGCCGCGACCGCGATCAACTGCGCGGGCGCCCGGTCGGCGGGATGGACCCAGATGGTGACGACGGTGTTGAAACTGGTCCCGCTGGTGGCGGTCGCCGGCCTGGCGCTCAGCGTCCTGTTGCGGAAGGGGCCGGCCGCCGTGACGCCCTTCGAGCCTTCGCTGCTGTCGGGTGGTTCGATCACTGCGGCGGCGGCGTTGACCCTGTGGGCGCTGCTGGGGGTGGAGACCGCGACCATCCCGGCCGACAAGGTCAAGGATCCCGCCCGCACGATCCCGCGCGCCACTCTGGCTGGCACGGCCTTCGCCGGGCTTGTCTATCTGGTCGTCTCGTCGGGCGTCCTGCTGCTGACGCCGAGCGCCGTGCTGCAGGGCTCCAACGCGCCGTTCGTCGACTTCGTGACCTATCACGGGGGCGGGGATTTCCGGCTGGCGCTGGCGGGCTTCGCCGCGATCAGCGCCCTGGGCGCTCTCAACGGCTGGTCGCTGATCCAGGGCGAGCTGCCCGCCGCCATGGCGCGCGAGGGCGTCTTTCCCGCCTGGTTCGCCAAGACCTCCGCCAACGGCACGCCGGTGCGCGCGCATCTGGCCTCCAGCGTCCTGGTGACGGTCCTGGTGCTGATGAACTACGCCAAGTCGATGGCCGACGCCTTCACCTTCATGGCCCTGCTGTCGACGACCGCGACCCTGTTCGCCTACCTCTTCTGTTCGCTGGCGGTGCTGCGCCTGCAGAGGCAGGGACGCATGGTCCGCTCCAAGGCGCTGGGCGTCGTGGCTGGCCTTGGCGCGATCTATTCGATCTGGACCTTCTACGGCGCGGGATGGTCGGTCACCTTCTGGGGTTTGGTGCTGCTGGCTGTCGGCGCGCCGGTCTACTGGCTGATGCGGAGAGCCGCCCGATGATCGCCCGTTCCCTTTGCGTCGCCGCCCTCGCAGCGCTGCTACCGGCCGTCGCCTCGGCGCAGGTCTCCTACGTCCGCGCCGGCAAGCTGATCGATCCCCAGGCCGGCAAGGTGCTGACCGACCAGCTCCTCCGCATCGAGGGCGAGCGCATCGTTTCGGTCGGGCCGTGGAAGGGCGCGCCCAAGGACGGCCCCAAGGACGCCAAGGTCATCGACTGGTCGGGCCTGACCGTCCTGCCGGGCCTGATCGACATGCACACCCACATCGTCGACGACGAGCAGAGCGAGAACATCGCCCTGCCGCTGCTGCGCTCGGCCGCCCAGCAGGCCTATATCGGCGCGGGTCATGCGCGCGCGACCCTGATGGCCGGCTTCACCAGCGTCCGTGACGTCGGAACCTGGCGGGCGCTGGGCGACGCGGCTCTGCGCGACGCCATCAACGAAGGGCTCGTGCCCGGGCCCCGCATGTCGGTGGCCGGCGCCTATGTCACCGCGCCGGGCGGGGGCGGGGAGATCACCGGCGTCGCGCCCGACGTGGCGATCCCGGCCGAGATGCGACGCGGCGTGGTCGAGGACGCCGCCGACGTCCACAGAAAAGTCCGCGCCCTGCTGGTGGGCGGGGCCGACTTCATCAAGCTGATCGCCACCGGCGCGGTGCTGACCGAGGGCACAGAGCCGGGCCAGCTGGAGCTGTCGGAAGAGGAAATCCGCGCCGCCGTCGAAGAGGCCGCCAAGCGCGGAACCTATGTCACCGCCCACGCCCATGGCGCCGAGGGGATCAAGATCGCCGTCCGCGCCGGGGTCCGGTCGATCGAGCACGGCTCGCTGATCGACGACGAGGGGATCGCCCTGATGAAGGCCAAGGGCGCGGTCCTGGTGGCCGACATCTACAACGGCGACTTCATCGACACCTATGGCCGCGAGCACGGCTGGCCGGCGGACATGATCCGCAAGAACCGCGAGACCACCGACGCCCAGCGCGAGGGCTTCCGCAAGGCGGTGAAGGCGGGGGTCAAGATCGCCTACGGCACCGACGCCGGCGTCTATCCGCACGGCTGGAACGCTCGCCAGATGCCCTACATGGTCAAGTACGGCATGACGCCGATGCAGGCGATCCAGTCGGCGACCACGGTCGCGGCCGAGCTGATGGGCAAGACAGGTCAGGTCGGCTGCAACGCTTCGGGCTGCTACGCCGACCTGATCGCGGTGGCCGGCGATCCGCTCGCCGACGTCTCGGCCTTGACCAAGGTCGCCAAGGTCATGAAGGGCGGGGCGGTGGTCAGGGACGACTAAGGCGGGCTCTGGCGCGGCTCATGCATTGTGCATCGCAACGCTATTTCGTTGTGCGATAGCGAAACAACTGTCATGTCCGCGTGTGTAAGTACACGCTGAGTTGGTCCAAGGAGGTCGTCATGACCGAGAACCACTATTACGTCCGTCCCGTCGCCGGGGTGTGGCATGTGACCTGGAACGACTCGGCCGACCTGATCGGCTCGTATTCGTCGCAGCACGAGGCCGAGTCCCTGGCGCAGCTGCTGGCCCGCCACATGCGGGTGCAAGGCCGCAAGGCGGAAGTCCATATCTTCGAAGCCGAGGCACGCACGCCCTCGTGGGGCCGTAATCGCGCGGCGAACCAGGCCGCCGTAGCCTAGAGCCAGCCGTCGAGCGCGCGGGTCACGATCGCGCGCGCCTCGTCCGGACTGAAGGTCGCTGGATCCAGGCAGAGTTCCAGCCACAGCCCGTCCACGCTCGCCGTCAGGGCTATGGCCGCCAGGCGCGTGTCGCGCGCGCCGGCCTTGGCCAGCAAGACCTCCAGCCGCGCACGGAAGTCCGCGTACGAAGCGGCATGGATCGCGGCCATGCGCGGCTTGGTCCTGACCAGCGACCAGAAGCCGACCCAGGCCGCCAGCAGCCGCTCGTCCAGCACCGGCGGGGCGAAGCTGGCGCCCAGATAGGCCAGCAGCCGCGCGCGGGGATCATCCCCCGCCGCCGCCAGAGCCGCGTCCAGCGCGCCGTCGATCCGCTGCGACACCGCCTCATAGGCCGCCGCGATCAGATCATCGACGCCCTCGAAATAGTGCCGCAGCAGGCCCGGCGAGACCCCAGCCTCGGCGCAGATGGCGCGTACGCTGGTCCCGCCCACGCCCTCACGCGCCAGCACCGCCTCAGCGGCGGCGACCAGCGCCTGGCGACGGACATCGGGCGCCTCGCGGGTGAAGGCGGCGCGGGTCATGGCGGTGAGCGCCTTGCCAAACAAGCCGTGTCATCCCGGAAGCGCGAAGCGCTATCCGGGACCCAGGGGCGGCTTCCTCGGAGGTTCCTCACCCCCTGGGTCCCGGCTCTCCGCTGCGCTAAGGCCGGGATGACACGGTGAACTTGCCGAGGTGATGAACTCACCAACCCTCCGGCGGCCTCGGCAGCCGGCTTTCCGGGATCAGGGCCCGCATCTTGCGGCCGAAGCTGCGCAAACTGACCTCGCTGGTCGCCAGCGGCCCGGCGGTGAAGGTGCGCGAGGCCATGCCCTGCTGGACGCGAGCCACCAGCTCGGTGTCCTCGGCGTTGACCTGCCGGTTGATGCGCCAGTTCAGATACCGCGCCGCCTTCATCTCGCGCCGCTCATCGGGCAGGGCGTAGGCGATTTCGCGGATCATCGTCTGCTCGGCCGAGATCGGGATGAACTGCATGAAGTCCACCTGGTCCGGATAGATGTCGAAGGCGAAGTTCGGCCACAGCTTGAAATAGGTCCACAGCCGCTTGCGGTCGCCTGGCAGGTGCGCAACGTCGGGCAGGATGTCCTGATAGAGGCGCTCGGACGGGCTCTCGGACGGCTCGTCGATCAGTTGGCCCCACATCTTGTCGACAAAGGCCTCGGCCTCCACGCCATAGCCCTTGCCAAACAGCCGGGTCAGGCCCGGATGGGCGACGGGGATATGCAGGCCGTCGGAATAGTTGTCGCTGATGTTCTTCCAGTTCACCGCGCGCGGGCGCAGCGTCACGCGGCCGAACGGCTGCAGCTCTTCGAAGCGGTAGTGGGCCACCTCGTCTTCGTAGGGGGCCATCATGGTCGCGACCGACGGGCCGTCGCCCTCCAGCCGGACGAAGACGAAGCCGCGCCAGACCTCGACTTCGATCGTCGCCAGGCCCTCCTTGGCCATGTCGAGGGCGGGATAGTCGTCGCGCATCGGCACGCCGATCAGCCGGCCTTCCAGGTCATAGGTCCAGGCGTGATAGGGGCAGACGATCCGCCCACCGCAGCGCCCGACCGGGCCGTCCAGCAGCCGCGCGCCGCGGTGGCGGCACACATTGGCGAAGGCCCGCACCCCGCCGTCCTTGCTACGCACCACCACCAGGCTCTCGCCGATGAAGTCGAAGGTGTGGAAGTCGCCGGCCTTGGGGATATCGTTCAGATGGCAGACGATCTGCCAGGACGGTCGGAAGACCTTGTCCTGCTCTTCCTTGAAGAACCGCTCGTTGGTGTAGATCCAGCCGGGCAGGCCCCAGTCGGAGAGGGGGTCGTGGTTGGGGAGGGCGGTCACTTGCCCCCTCCGCGCTTCGCGCTCCTCCCCCGGAGGGGGAAGAAGGTTGCCTTCTGCCCCCTTTGGGGGCGGACGACCTCGCGGAGTGAGGTCAGGTGGGGGCGCTGCTGAGCTTGCCGCATGATCACCGCCCCACCACCGACAGCTTCACCGCCGTGGCGAAGTCCTTGTCCCGCAGGATCTCCCGCGCCGCGTTCCGCCCCGGATTGCCCGAGACGCCGCCGCCCGGATGCGTGCCCGCCCCGCACATATAGAGGCCGGCGATCGGCGCGCGGTGGCTGGCGTGACCCAGCAGCGGCCGCGTGGCCCACAGCTGATCCAGCGACATGTGGCCGTGCATGATATCGCCGCCGATCAGGCCGAACTTCCGCTCCAGGTCCAGCGGCGACAGGATCATCCGCCCCAGCACCGAGGCCTTGAAGCCTGGGGCCCATTGATCGACCGTGTCGATGATCAGGTCGGCGGCGGCCTCGCGGGCGTCGTCCCAGGACCGACCATCGGGCAGCTCCGGCGCGAACTGCTGGCAGAACAGGCTCGCCACGTGCTGGCCGGGCGGGGCGAGACTGGTGTCCAGGCTGGACGGGATCAGCATCTCGACGATCGGGGCCTTGCTGATCCCCAGACCCTTGGCGTCGCGATAGGCCGCGTCCATGTAGTCGAGGCTGGGGGCGATCACGATGCCCGACTGGTGGTGCTCGGCGGTCTCCTTGCCGGGCAGGCAGGTGAAGCTGGGCAGCTCCGACAGCGCCACGTTCATCCGGAAGGTGCCCGAGCCGTTCTTGTAGCCGTCGACCGCCTTGCGGAAGTCGGGCGTCAGGGCCGAGGGCGGCACCAGCTTCTTGTAGAGCAGGGCCGGATTGACGTTGGCGCTGACGATCGGGGCCATGATCTGGCGGCCGTCGACCAGCTGCACGCCGGCCGCCTTGCCGCCGTCGACATGGACGGCCTCGACGGGCGCGTCGAGCAGAATCTCGACTCCGGCCGCCTCGCAGGCCTTGGCCATCGCTTGAGTGATCGCGCCCATGCCGCCGACCGCGTGGCCCCAGGCGCCCTTCTTGCCGTTCACCTCGCCGAAGGTGTGGTGCAGCAGCACATAGGCCGACCCCGGCGTGTCGGGACTGGCGAAGTTGCCGACCACGGCGTCGAAGCCGAAGGCGGCCTTGACCGGCTCGCTCTCGAACCAGCCGTCCAGCACGTCGCGGGCGCTCTTGGTGAACAGGTCCAGCAGGTCGCGCTTGCGCTGACGCGACAGGAAGGCCAGCCGCCCGCCCTGGCGCAGGGCCCGCAGCAGGCCGGGCAGGCCATCGCCCAGGTTCGGCGGAGTTTCCTGGGCCAGGTCGCGCAGGATGTCGCCGATCTCGTCCAGCATCGCATAGTAGGCCGGCAGCACCTCGGCGTCGCGGCGGCTGTACTTGCGGAACTCCTCCTGGGTGCGCTCCAGGCCCCCGCCCAGCTTGATGTATTTGTCGTCGCTGATCGGCAGGAAGTTCGAGATCGGCCGTTCCAGAAAGGTCAGGCCCAGCTCCCGCAGGCCCATGTCGGCGATCACGCGCGGGTTTAAGAGGCTGACCGTGTAGCTAGCTACCGAGTTGCGGAAGCCGGGGTGGAACTCTTCGGTCACCGCCGCGCCGCCGACCACGCCCCGCGCCTCGCAGACCGTGACCTTCAAGCCCGCCTTGGCCAGGTAGAAGGCGCAGACGAGGCCGTTATGGCCTCCGCCGATGATGACCGCGTCGCGGGTCTGGGTGACCGCCATGATGTGCTCTCCCCGAGGATGAGGAGAGTGTTGCTGTACGATCGTATAATAGGCAAGGGGGCAGCCCAAATCCTCCCCCTAGCGGGGGAGGTGGCCGAAGGCCGGAGGGGGAAGTTCTGCTGACCTTGCCTCTTCCCCCTCCGTCGTCTCTTCGAGCCGACACCTCCCCCGCTAGGGGGAGGATTTTCGCTAGACCGCCTCCGCCTTCCCGCGCGCCGTCAGCCAGTACATCACCGGCGTCGCCACGCGGCTCAGCAGGGTGCTGGTGATCAGGCCGCCGATGATCGCGATGGCCAGTGGCGAGTAGAGGCCCGAGCGTTCCAGGGCCAGGGGCAACAGGCCGCCGATGGCCGTGACGCTGGTCAGCAGCACCGGCAGGAAGCGGACCTCGCCGGCCTTTTCGATGGCGTCGTGCAGGTTCATGCCCTCGCGCCGCAGCTGCTCGGTGAAATCGACCAGCAGGATCGAGTTCTTGATCTCAATGCCGATGAGCGCGATCACGCCGATCGTCGCGGTGAACGACAGCGAGTTGCCGGTCAGGGCCAGGGCCAGCACCGCGCCGAACACGCCGAACGGGATGATGCCGGCGACCACCAGGGCGGTCTTGAACTTCTGGAACTCCAGGACCAGCACGGCCAGGATGCCGAACACCGCCACCAGCACCGCCGCGCCCAACCCGGCGAAGCTTTCCGATGCGGCCTCGGCCTGGCCGCCCAGCGACAGGCCATAGCCCGGCGGCATGGGGACCTCTTTCTCCAGGCGCTGAACGACGTCCTGGGTGACCTTGGCCGTCAGGTAGCCGGTCGCGACATAGCTGGTCACCGTCACCGTCCGCTCGCGGTCGAAGCGGTCGATGCGGGCGGGGCTGGAGCGCAGGGTTGGGGTGGCGATCGCGCCCAGCGGCGCGGCCTCGCCCTCGGCGGTGGGCACATAGACGCCGTTCAGGGCCGACAGCGGATTGCGCGTCGCCCCGTCCACTTGCGCGGTGGGCAGGCGCACCCGCACGGCGTAGTCGTCGCCGTCCGGATCGCGGAAGCGCGCGGCCTCTTCGCCCGACAGCGCCAGGCGGGTGACGCGGCGGGCCGCGCCGGCCGGCACGCCCAGGGCGGCGGCCTTGGCCTCGTCGACGCCCAGGTCAAGGTCCGTGCGGTCCAGGCGCATCGGATTGCTGACGTCGCGTGCGCCGGGCGTGTCCTTCAGCACCGCCTCGGTCCGCGCGGCCAAGGCCTTGAGCACGTCGAGGTTCTGGCCGGTGATGCGGATGGCGATCGGCGCGTCGATCGGCGGGCCGTTTTCGAAGGCCACCACGGTGATCCGCGCGCCGGGGTACTTGGCGAAGTCGGCGCGCAGGGCGTCCAGCACCTTTTCGCTCTTGCCGGGCTTCCAGGCTTCAAGGCTGGCATAGACCTCGGCGAAGCTGTTGGAGCTCTCACGCTGGCTCTTGTTGTAGAAGATCTGCGGATTGCCTCGGCCCAGATTGCTGGCGCGCCAGAGGATATCGGGCTCCTTGGCCAGACGCGCGTCGACGAAGCGCAGCGCCTGGTCGGTGCGGGCCAAGGAGGCGCCGTCCGGGGTCTCGATGCGGATCAGGAACTGGGGCGTCTCGGCCGGCGGGAACAGCGAGCTGCCGATCACCTTCACCAGCGGCACGGTGGTGGCGCACAGGGCCAGCATCAGGGCCAGGGCCAGCCAGGGGCGGGCCAGCGAGGCGTGCAGGACGGGGCGGTAGAAGCGTTGGATGCCGCCGTTCACCGCCCTGAGCAGAGCGTTGCCCTCGGGATCGGAATGCTTGTCGAGGATCCGGCTGGCCAGGAACGGAATGATGGTCAGCGACACCAGCAGCGAAGCGCCCACCGTGCACAGCACCGTCACCGGCAGCGACTTGATATAGGCGCCCGAGCCGGCGGGCAGGGCCATCAGCGGCAGGAAGGCCAGCATCAGGGTCGCTGTGCAGCCCACAACCGCCAGACCGATCTGGCGCGCGCCGTTGACGGCCGCCTCGGTGCGTTCCTCGCCCTCGCGGATACGCCGGGCGATGTTCTCGGTGATGACGATACTGTCGTCGACCAGCAGGCCCAGGGACAGCACGAACCCGGCGATCGACAACTGGTTCAGGGTGAAGCCGAACGCCTGCAGCAGCGACAGGCCGATCAGCAGGCTGAGCGGGATCGACACCATCACCACCACGCCGGCGCGGGGGCCCAGCGGCAGCAGGGTGATCAGAACCAAGACGAGCGCGATGCCAAAGTCGCGGAACAGGTTCTGCAGGCGATGCTTGACGTTCTCGGCCTGGAAGAAGGCGCGCTCCAGCTTCACCCCGGCGGGCAGGGCGCGCTCGTACTCGTCGAGGACCTTGCGCACCTCCTGGGTGATCTTGGCGACGTCCTGGCCGTCCTTCTGCTTGACGGTGACGAAGACGGCCCGCTTGCCGTTGAAACGGGTGACATGGGTCGGCTCCTGCTGAGCCCAGCCGATGGTGGCCACGTCGGAGACGCGCACCACCTTGCCGCCGATCGAGCGCACCGGCGTGTCGCCAATGGTCTTCAGGTCGCGGAAAGCGCCGCCGGACTTGACGTTGAAGCGCCGCTCTCCGGCTTGAACCGCGCCAATCGGCGCTTCCGCGCCGGCCGCGCGCAGGGCGTCGGTCACGGCGGTGGCGGGCAGTTTCAGGGCCGACAGCCGGGCCAAATCCAGCGTGACCTGCACGTCCGACGGCGGCGCGCCCCAGTATTGGGCCTCGCGCACGCCGGGCACGCGGTCCAGCCGTTCGCGTAGACGGTCGGCGACCTTTTCCAGGCGCCGCATCGGCAGGGTCTCGCTGGTCAAGGCCACCTGCACGACCGACACCTCGGTGGTGCGGGCGCGCTGGATGTCGAGGCGGGCCAGACCCGCAGGCAGATTGCCCCGGATCGCGTTCACCTCGCGCACGACCTGGTCGTATTTGCGCTCAGGATCGACGTCCCAGGTGAAGTGCACCGAGACGACGGCCGCGCCGTCCAGGCTGACCGACTCGACCTTTTCGATGTTGTCGAGACCATCGACCGCGTCCTCGATCGGATCGACGACCAGTTGCTCCATCTCCGAGGGCTCGGCGCCGGGCAGCACCGCGCGGACGATGACGATCGGGATCGGGAAGTGCGGATCTTCCGAGCGCGGAATGCTGGTGAAGGCGTTGAAGCCCAGCATCACCAGCAGGCCAAAGGCCACCAGCGTGAACTGCCAGCGGCGGACCGCGAAGGTCGAGAGGTCGAACTTCACGGCCTAGCGTCCCAGCTGGGTGGGATCGACCACGGCCACCGCCTCGCCGTCTGAGACGAAGCCCGCGCCGGCGGTGATGACCTGAGCGCCGTTCGGCAGACCCGAGACCAGGGCGTGGTCGCCGTCGAAGCCGCCAAAGCCGACGGCTGTGCGCCGCGCCTTGCCGCCGTCGACGCGGAAGACGAAGGCGCGCTGGCCATTGGCCTCCAGCACCGCTTCGGCGGGGATGCGGGCGTAGGTGGTGGTGACGCCGGGGGCGGCGCGGACATTGAGCGTAGCGTGGGCGACCTGACCGCTGCGCAAGGTCGAGGGTGGCGCGGAAAGCTCGATCTCGACCAGGATCGCGCCCGTGCGGGTGTCGGCCGCTTCGCCGACCCGGGTCACGCGTCCGTTCAGGGCGGTCTCGCCGATCTCATCGACCTTGACCGTGGCGGGATCGCCGACCCGGATGCGGGCCGCATCGCGCGCGGCCAGCGGCAGGCGCAGGACGAGCGGGCTGGTCAGGTCGGCGACCCGCGCCACCATCTGGCCCGCGCCAACCACCTCGCCCGCCTGGGCGCGGCGCTCCAGCACGACGCCGGAGACCGGCGAAACCAGATTGGCCCAGCGTCTGTCGAAGCGGGCGGCGTCATAGGCGGCCTGGGCCGACTTCAGCGTGCTTGTCCGGTCATCGATACGCTGGCGGCTGACATAGCCCTTTTCGAACAGCACCTTGTCGCGTTCGAGGTCGCGGCGCACGCGCTCAAGGTCGGCCTGGGTCTGCTGCTGGCGCGCGTCGACGCCGGCGGGGTCGATGGCGGCGATCAGCTGTCCCGCCCGGACGCTGTCGCCAGCCTCGACCTTCATCGTGGTCAATACGCCGGGAATCCGGAACGACAGCGCCATCTCGCGGCGGCGTTCCAGCGCGCCCGCGCCGGTCACCGAGCCGGCGGCGTCAGGGGCGGCGACGCGAGCGGCCTCGACCGGCGTCGGCGGGGCCGGCGCATCGGGTTCGGTCTTGCCGCCACAGGCGCTCAACGTCGCCGCCAGGAGGAGGGCCGCCAGGGGAGGGAGCGGGGTCCGCCACATAAGCTGTTCCAAATTAATCAGCGATAAGTTATCAGTGATTGATAACAGCGTATTGTCAAGCTGGCGTGACGAAGCCTAGGACTTTTCAATGAAGTCACCCAAGACCCGTTCGCCCCGAAAGCCCAAGGGCCATGGGGGTGAGCGTCGCGAGGAAATCCTCGACGCCGCCCTGACCCTGTTCAGCCAGAAGGGCGTGCAGGCGGTCTCGACCCGGCAGATCGCCGAGATCGCGGGAATCTCGCAACCCGCGCTCTACGCCTATTTCGCCACCAAGGACGACATCGCCGCCGAGCTCTGCGTGCGGGCCTTCGCCATCCTGGGTGAGCGCATGGAAGAGGCGCGCGTCGACTACACGCCCACCGCCGAGAATTTCGAGCGTTGTCTGCGGGTCTATATCGACTTTGGCCTGGATCACCCCGACGCCTATCGCGTGGCCTTCATGCTGGAAAAGAGCGTCGACGGTTCGTTCCTGGAGAAGACCGGCGGGCGTCCGATGATCGCCGGCAAGGAGGTCTTCGCGGTCTTCGCCCAGATGGTGGTGGAGTTCCACGCGCGCGGCGAGACCGTCTCCGACGACCCCGAAGCCGCCGCCCAGTCGCTCTGGGCGGGCCTGCACGGCCTGGTGTCGCTGCTGATCGCGCGCCCGGAGTTTCCCTGGGTGGATCGCGAGCAACTGATCGCCACCCACGTGGCGATGCTGCGCAAAGGCGCGTTGAAGTAAGGCCTGTGTTTCCCTAGATGAGCGCCTCGCTCTTTCGGGAAGGATCCCCCATGGCCAAGCTCCTGCCGCTTCAATCGTTCAGCCTGCAGGAGACCGAGGACGGCTATCGCCTGCTGGTCTCGGCCATCGGCGGCGAGTCGCTCTACGTCTCGATCACGCCCGACCAGATGGACGACATCATCGACAGCCTCGAGAACGCCATGGGCGGCGAGGCGGACGGGGCCGAGGCCGAGGACGACGACGGCTTTTAAGAACGGCTCAGCGCGGCCAGCTCACGGAGCCCTCGCGCCAGCGCGGTTCGCTTGCCCGCCGCGCCCAGCGAGATCCGCAGGCCCTCGCCGACGGCGCCGGGCGCCCTGAAGGTCTCGGCCCCGACCAGGGCCAGGCCGCGCTCGCGCGCTGTCGGGGTCGCCACCGCGCCTGGCAGCCAGACGTGCAGGCTTTCGGCGCCGCCGACCGCACTTGGCAGAAGCTCCGCCGCCAGCGTCCGGCGCGCCGCGGCCTCGACGCGCACCCCCGCCAGCAGCTTGGCCGCCACGCCCTCGCGGATCCAGGCGGTGACGACGGCCGCCATCAACGGTGCGGGCATCTGGGCGATGGCGTGCAGCGTCGCCGCCACGCCCTCGGCCCGCCCCGGCGGCGTCACCACATAGGCCAGCCGGAGGCCTGGCGAGAGCGTCTTGGCGGTGGTCGCCACATGGAACACCCCCTCGGGCCACAGCGCCGCCAAAGCGGGCAGGGGCGCGGCGGGCAAGAGGCCGTAGGCGTCGTCCTCGACAATGGGGACGCCAGCGGCGCGCGCCTGTTCGACAATCGCGGCGCGGCGGGCCGGGCCCATGGTGGCGGCCGTAGGGTTCTGGAAGGT
This sequence comes from Caulobacter vibrioides, assembly GCF_002310375.3. Classification (GTDB taxonomy): domain Bacteria; phylum Pseudomonadota; class Alphaproteobacteria; order Caulobacterales; family Caulobacteraceae; genus Caulobacter; species Caulobacter vibrioides_D. The sequence goes on along the minus strand of NZ_CP023315.3, from coordinate 3,456,063 downwards.
CGGGGTGCAGCAGATCAGGCGCGGACCCTGCGTGGTCAGCAGACGCGCCAACGCTTCCGGCTCCAGGCCCTCTTCGTCCATGTGGCAGGAGATGAGGGTCAGTCCTCGCCGCCGCGCTGTCGCCAGCAGGCCCGGATAGGCCAAGGCCTCGACCAGGATCGTATCGCCCGGCCTCGTCAGGTGATCGATCAGGGCGGTCAGGGCGGTCTGCGCGCCGCCCGTGACCACCACACGCGCCGGATCGACCGCGCCCAGGGTCGGCGCCAGCCACGCCGCGCCTGCCGTCCGCTGGGCCAGCGAGCCCGCGCCGGGATGATAGGCCATCAAGGTCGCTGGGTCGGTGCGCGCCAGGATCGCGCCGGTCGTCTCCCGCAAGAGGCCCGCCAGACTCAAGCCCTCGGGCTGCGGCGGCAGGTTCATCGAAAGGTCGACGAGACCCGTCTCATCGTCATCCGTCCGTGAGCGGATGAATGTGCCGCGCCCGGTCGTCCCCTCGACCAGGCCGCGCTCGCGGGCCAGGCCGTAGGCGCGGGTCACCGTGGTGAAGTCAACGCCCACCAACCGGGCGATCTCGCGCTGGGCGGGGATCTGGTCGCCGGCCTGCAGCTCGCCCTCGGCCACCGCCGCCTCCAGCGCCAGGGCGATCCGGCGATAGGCCGGGCCATCGAACGCCTCCACGCGCCGCAGCCAAGCGGCGGCCGGATTCGGCGATCCCTTAGTTGCGGGCATGACGGCATATCCATACATTAGATGTGAAGTGTATGGATCAATCGCGCGATTGTAGGAAGGGCTTTTCATGGCCGACGCCAGCTATCCCAACGCTCCCACCCCGATCCGGGCCGGCCTGAAGTGCTGCTGCCCGCGCTGCGGCGAGGGCCAGCTGTTCCGGGGCTTCCTGAAGCTGGCGCCCGCCTGCGACCGCTGCGGCCTGGACTACGGCTTCGCCGATCCAGCCGACGGCCCGGCCTTCTTTGTCATGAGCGGTGTGGGCATCCTGGTCACCGCCGTCTTCGCCTGGGTCGAGGTTGTCCATCGCCCGCCCATGTGGGTGCATCTGGTCACGGTGTTCCCGGCCTTCCTGCTGGGGTGCCTGGCGACCCTGCGCCCGGTGAAGAGCTGGCTGGTCGCCGCGCAGTACATCAACAAGGCCGAGGAAGGCCGCTTCGAGAGCCTGGGCCGCCACGACTTCGACTCGCGGCGGCTTTAGAGCGGTTACTTCAGCAGGAGTTGCCCGCGCCAGCTCAGCTCGTCCTTGATCTTGCCGGCGGCCATGCCCAGCAGGCCGGGCAGGGAGAGGTCCAGGCGCGCATGGTCGTCCAGCACCTGCACCACGCCGGTGATCGTTTGGCCCATGGCCACGGCCGAGAAGTTCAGCACATCGCCCGCCCAGCTCTGGGAAAAGCGCGAGGCGTCGCCGCCGGGGATTTGGCCGGCCAGTTGCGACAGGCCCTCTTCCAGGCGCCGTTTGGCCTCGGCCGCGCCCAGCTGGTGGGGAATGTTGATGCTGACGGTCTTGGCCATGGAGTCCTCTTCAATCGACATCGCTGAAATGCGGGCATAGCGCGGCAAGTTCAATACGTCCGTTTCTGGCGCATGGCCCAGCCAAGGTCGTCTGCATCAGATGAGGGACGACGACATGACCGACTTCGCCATGACCCAGCCGTTCGCCGCGCCGCGCCGGTCCGTCCGTTTCGTGCGTCCGGGCCGCCCAGGCGGTGTGTGGGGCGCCGTCCATTACGCCGGCGTGCTGCTGGTCTGGCTGGTCCTGTTCGTCGTTGATCGTCCGCTGGCCTTGAAGGTGATGGCCGAGCGCCGCGCCGACTCGCCGATCCCGCGCCACTGGGGCTGGTAGACGCGGGCGAACGGCGCCATCCCTGCGATCATGTCGATCGCCGCTTCCGTCCGCCCGGTCTCGCATCCGCTGAAGGCCCCGTTCCGCATCTCGCGCGGGGTGAAGACCGCCGCCGAGGTGGTCGAGGTGGTCGCGCGGGTCGATGGCCATGTCGGGCGCGGCGAGAGCGTGCCCTACGCCCGCTACGGCGAGACCGTGGAGAGCGTGCTGGCCCAGCTGGCGCCGGCGCTCGCGGCCGAGGACGTCGAAGCCGCCTGCGCCGCCTTGCCGCCGGGCGCGGCCCGCAATGCGCTCGACCTAGCGCTTTGGGACCTGCGCGCCGGGCGCACGGGGGTTAGCGTCGCAGAGGCGACGGGCCTTGCCATCCCCAGCGACCTCGTCACCGCCGTCACCGTCAGCCTCGACACCCCCGAGGCCATGGGCGCCGCCGCCCGCGCGGTCGCCGATGCGCCGCTGATCAAGATCAAGCTGTCGGCCGAGGACCCCGCCGCCCGCCTGCGCGCCGTGGCCGCTGCGGCGCCGCAGTCCCGCTTCATCGTCGACCCCAACGAAGGCTGGACCTTCGACATTCTCGACGACCTGAAGCCTCTGCTGGCCGACCTGCCGATCGCCCTCGTCGAACAACCACTCCCCGCCGGCGAGGACCAGGCGCTGGAGGGTTGGGATCCGCCGTTCACGGTCTGCGCCGATGAGAGCGTCCATGTCGGCGGCGACCTGGCCGCTCTGCGCGGCCGCTATGCGGCGGTGAACCTCAAGCTCGACAAGACCGGCGGCCTGACCGAGGCGGTGGCCATGCTGAAGGCGGCCCGCGCCCTGGGCTTCCAGGTGATGACCGGCTGCATGGTGGCCTCGTCTCTGGGCGTCGCGCCGGCGCTGCACCTGGGCGGAGCCAGCGATTTCGCGGACCTGGACGGGCCCTGGTGGCTGGCGGTCGATCACCCCGGCGGCCTGCGGGTCGAGCGCGGGCGGATCACGCCGCCGGCGCCGGGGTTTTGGGGGGATGGGGCAGAGGCCGAAGGACTCTGGCTGTAAATCCTCCCCCTATGGGGGAAGTGGTCGCATAGCGACCGGAGAGGGGAGGCGGCAGGCGCCGCAGAACTTCCCCCTCCGTCGCCTGCGGCGACACCTCCCCCGCTAGGAGGAGGATTCGAGCCGGGTATTGCTGGTATCCACCGCGCCATCGCATGCCCCGCATCGCACCACCGGCTCCAGCCGCGCGCCGCAAAGGTGTGTCAGGATTTCCGGAGGTCCCTCGTTTCCTGACAGCCAGCGATCACCCCAGGCCATCAGCGCCGCAATCAGCGGGAAGAGGTCGCGCCCTTCCTGGGTGAGCCGATACTCCCAGCGTTCCGGCTTTTCCTGGTAGCGGACCTTCTCCAGCATGCGGCGCGCCACCAACCGCTCCAGGCGATCGGTCAGGATGTTGCTGGCGACCTTCAGTTCGTCCTGGAAATCCTTGAAGCGGCGCAGGCCATAGAAGGCGCCGGCGACGACGTGGGCGGTCCAGCGGTCGCCCAGCACCTCGATGCCGCGTTCCAGCATCGGATGCAGCGCCTGACCGCCGACGTCGTCGTGGCTGGCGCGGCGCGAGTGCCGGGCGCGCGGGGCGGGCTCGAGGCCCGCGCCCGGACCGGGCGACAGGGTGATGTCGCGGACCTTCATCGCCTCGCCGCACGCTGCGCAGCACAGGATCGGCTTCAGCGGCTGACCGCAGGTCGTGTGGACGATCTGGTGCGAAGGGCAGGTTGGATCAAAGCGCCAGCGCATCTCCCAGCCCAGCAGCATCAGCGCTGAGTCATAGAGATCCCGGCCCATGGGCGTCAGGCGGTATTCAGAGCGGGGCGGGCGCTCTTGATAGAGCCGTCGCTCCAGCACGCCGCCGGTCTCCAGGCGCTTGAGACGATCGGTCAGCAGAGAGCGGGCCACGCCGGTCATCTCGACGAAGCCGTCGAAGCGGGTGACGCCCATGAAGGCGGCGTAGAGCACCAGAAGGGTCCAGCGATCGCCGATCAGGTTCAGCGCGCGGGCGGCTGAACTGCGGCGTACCAGCGCCGTCCGGGCAGTGTCTGGAGCCGTCGGCGGGACCATGGCGGGCTTGGTGGGCCGTTTCGGTCTGACGAGTCAATGTTCGCTGATGGCGTGGACTCCGGACAAGTCGCTTGTATAATCGAACTAACTAAAACAAGCGGGGGTGAGCCATGGTCTATGTGCTGGGCGGTTGGCAGAGCGATTTCGCCGCCAACTGGAGCCGCGAGGGCCGCGAGCTGGCCGACGCCTTCGCCGAAGCGGTGGGCGAGGGCCTGGCCGCCGTGGACCTTGATCCCGAGGACGTCGACACCGGCCATGTCGGCAACTTCGCCGCCGAGCTGTTCGCCGGCCAGGGGCACCTGGGCGGCATGTTCGGTCTGGTGCATCCGGCGTTCGACGGCCTGCCGACCGCGCGCCACGAGGCGGCCTGCGCCTCGGGCAGCATCGCCATCCTCGCGGCGGCCGCCGAGATCGAGGCCGGGCGCTATGATCTGGCCTGCGTGGTCGGCGTCGAGCAGATGCGCAACGTCCCTGGCCAGAAAGCGGCCGAGAACCTGGGCAGCGCGGCCTGGGTCGGACACGAGTTCCAGGACGCCCGCTTCCTATGGCCGCGCGCCTTCTCCGACCTCGCCGACGAGTATGACCGCCGCTATGGGCTGAAGTACGAACACCTGATGGGCATCGCCGAGGTCAATTTCGCCAACGGCAAGCGCAATCCCAACGCCCAGACCCGCGGCTGGAACTTCGGGCCCGACGCTTTCACCGCCGACGAGGTCGCCAATCCGGTCGTCGAGGGCCGCACGCGCAAACAGGACTGCGGTCAGGTCACCGACGGCTCGGCCGTCGTTTTCCTGGCCTCGGAAAAGCGCGCCCAGGCCTATGCCGACAAGCGCGGGATCGCGCTCACCAGCATTCCCCGCATCAAGGGCTGGGGCCATCGCTCGGCGCCGCTCAGCTATGCGCGGAAGATCGAAGCCAGCCGCGACCAGGACTACATCTTCCCGCAGGTGCGCCGCGCCATTCTCGACGCCCGCGCCCGGGCCGGGATCGCGCCCGACGTCTCGGGCCTCGACGCGGTCGAGACCCACGACTGCTTCACCGCCACCGAATACATGGCCATCGACCACCTGGGCCTTACGGCGCCCGGCGAGAGCTGGAAGGCCGTCGAGAACGGCGACATCGCCATCGGCGGCAAGCTGCCGATCAACCCTTCGGGCGGCCTGATCGGCACGGGCCATCCGGTCGGCGCCACCGGCGTGCGCATGGTGCTGGACGCCTGGAAACAGACCACCGGCCAGGCCGGCGACTATCAGGTCGAGGGGGCCAAGACGGTCCAGACCCTGAACATCGGGGGATCGACCACCACGACCGTGAGTTTTGTCGTGGGGACGTAGGGATCAAAGTCCTCCCCCGAGCGGGGGAGGTGGCGCGAAGCGCCGGAGGGGGAGATCTTGCTGATCTTGTCTCTTCCCCCTCCGTCGCCGCTACGCGTCGACACCTCCCCCGTCGGGGGGAGGATCCAGTACCGATCTTCGCCCGTATCCACCGCAGTCTTCCGCCAGAGCCCTCCATGTCCCTGCTGAGCATCCTCGCCGTCAACGCCGCCGTCTCGGCGGTCGCATTCCTCGCCCTTTGGGCCGTCAGTCTACGGACGAAGGACGTCAGCTTCATCGACGCCTGGTGGGGTCCCAGCATGGCCTTGCTGGCCTGGAGCACCCTGCTGCAGGGGCAGCACACCCCGCATGGCCTGCTGCTGACGGGCCTCTGCACCCTGTGGGCGGCACGGCTGGGGCTCTATCTGTTGTGGCGCTGGCGCAAGCACGGCGCGGATCGCCGCTATGTCGCGATCTTCGCCCATTATGAGAAGACCAAGCGCTGGAACTTCGCCACGACGTCTCTGATCATCGTGTTCGGCCTGCAGGCGGTGCTGAGCTACTTCGTCGCCCTGCCGGTGCAGCTGGGGCAGGGGTCGGGCGTGCTGGGCGGTCTGGCCTATGCCGGCGCGGCCCTGACGATCGTCGGCATCCTGTTCGAGACCATCGGCGACGCTCAGCTGACCGCCTTCAAGGCCAATCCCGACAACGCCGGCAAGGTCATGGACAAGGGCCTGTGGCGCTATACCCGCCACCCCAACTATTTCGGCGACGCCTGCGTCTGGTGGGGTCTCTACCTGATCGCCGCCGAGACGGGCCTGGGCGCCTTGGCCCTGCCGGGTCCGCTGTTGATGACCTTCCTGCTGACCAAGTGGAGCGGCGTGCCGACCACGGAAGGCAAGATGCGCAAGAGCAAGCCGGGGTATGAAGAGTATGTCGCGCGGACGAGTGGGTTCGTGCCGTGGTTTCCGAAGAAGGTTTGAGGAAAACCCCTCTCCCATAGGGAGAGGGAGGGGCCCGTCGCGAAGCAATGGGAGGGTGAGGGGTTACGGAGTCTGACGGCGTGCCGGCGCTCCGTCGGCCGCGGTAACCCCTCACCCCAACCCTCTCCCTATGGGAGAGGGAGTCAGCCCTCCAGCTTCCCTATCAACGCCATCGCCGCCGCCGGGTTACGCACCTTGGCCCCGGCGATGAAGTAGGCGAACACGTCGCCGCGTTCGGCCCACTGCCGCGTCTGGGCGACCACCCCATCCAGCTCCTCGGACGTCATGCCCGTCGGCTCGTCCTCGCGGCTGCACATCAGGCGGGCATAGGTGAAGTCGGCGGTCGGCTGGTCGATGCGCGGCCATTCGGGCGCCTCGTCGTCGACGGCGTAGACGATGGCCACGCCGTACTGGGCGCAGAGGTCGTAGAACTGCTGGCAGGCGAAGGTCGGGCTGCGCACCTCCATCGCATGGCGCAGGCGCACACCCTTCTGCTCGTTTGGCAGTAATTTCAGAAATCCCTCGAAATCCGCCGGATCGAACTTCTTGGTCGCCATGAACTGCCAGTTGATGGGGCCAAGCTTGGGGCCCAGCTCTTCCAGGCCCTGGGACAGGAATTTCTCCAGCGAGTCGTTGTTCTCCGACAGCACCCGGCGGTTGGTGCAGAAGCGGCTGGCCTTGACCGCGAACACGAAGTCGTCCGGCGTCTCGTCGCGCCACTTCATCCAGCTGTTGGGCTTGAAGGTCGAATAGTAGGTGCCGTTGATCTCGAGGCTGGTCAGCTTGGACGCGGCGTATTTCAGCTCGTCCTTCTGCTTGAGATCATCGGGATAGAACGTCCCGCGCCACGGCTCGAACGTCCAGCCGCCGATGCCGGTTCGGATCTTGCCCATGTGCGCGTGTTCCCTTGATGTTCCCGCGAAAACTAGGCGAGGTTTTGTGGGGCGTCGAGAGGCAATAGCGCCCCCTCCGTCACGATGCTGACGCATCGTGACACCTCCCCCGCGATGCGGGGGAGGAGGAAATTCATCCTCCCCCGTGCAACGGGGGAGGGGGACCGCGAAGCGGTGGAGGGGGCGCTTATGGCGCCCTCAACACTCCACCCGGTTCACCGACAGACCCACCGCCAGACCCCCCATCGAGGTCTCCTTGTAGATCTCGTTCATGTCCTCGCCGGTGCGCTTCATGGTGGCGATCACTTTGTCGAGCGACACGGAGTGCTGGCCATCGCCCAGCAGGGCCAGGCGGGCGGCGTCGATGGCCTTGATGGCGCCCATGGCGTTGCGTTCGATGCAGGGGATCTGCACGAGGCCGCCGATCGGGTCGCAGGTGAGGCCCAGATTGTGCTCCATGCCGATCTCGGCGGCGTTCTCGATCTGGGCGTTGGTCCCGCCCAGCGCGGCCGCCAGGCCCGCCGCCGCCATGGAGCAGGCCACGCCCACCTCGCCTTGGCAGCCGACCTCGGCGCCGCTGATCGAGGCGTTGCGCTTGTAGAGCGCGCCGATCGCGGCCGCAGTGAGCAGGAACGTGCGGATCTGCTCGGGCGTGCCCTTGTAGAACCGGACGAAGAACCGCAGCACGGCCGGGATCAGCCCCGCCGCGCCGTTGGTGGGGGCGGTGACGACGCGGCCGCCGGCGGCGTTCTCTTCGTTGACCGCCATGGCCCACAGGTTGACGAAGTCCATCGCCGCCAGCGGATCACTCATCTGGCGCTCCATCCGGCCCTGGATGGTCTGATGGATCTGGCGGGCGCGGCGCTTGACGGTCAGGCCGCCCGGCAGGACGCCCTCCTGGCGCATGCCGCGATCGATACAGGCCTCCATGGCGCCGAAGATGCGGTCGAGGCCGGCGTCCATCTCGCCCTGGCTCATCCGCGCGCGCTCGTTGGCGGCCATGACCTCGGCGATCGACAGGCCCGCCTGCTCGGCGCGTTCCAGCAGGTCGGCGGCGCTTTCGAACGGAAAGGGGATGGCGGGACCTTCGTCGGGCGGGACGTTGCGGCCCATCTCGGCCTCGTCACGGACAAAGCCGCCGCCGATCGAGAAATAGGTGCGCTCGGCCAGAGCCTGACCGGCTTTGTCATAGGCGGCGAAGGTCAAGCCGTTCGGATGTTGCGGCAGGCGCTCATGGCCCAGCCAGACGATGTCTCGCGCCGCGTCGAAGGCGATATCGACCTCATCGCCCAGCTTCAGCGACTGGCTGGCCTGACACGCCAGCAGGGCCGCTTCGCCGGCGTCGGGATCCAGGTCCGCGGGCACGAAGCCCATCAGCCCCAGGATCACCGCGCGGTCGGTCGCGTGCCCCTTCCCGGTCAGGGCCAGGGAGGCATAGAGCCGCGTCTCCACCCGCGCGACGGCGGCCAGCTTCCCGGCGTCGCGCAGGCGGCCGATGAACAGCACCGCGGCCGTCATCGGCCCCATGGTGTGGCTGCTCGACGGGCCGACGCCGAGTTTAAAGAGGTCGAAGACGGAGGCGGTCATGGGGGAAGGTCGCAAACTCAGGGTGTCATCCCGGGCGGAGCGAAGCGGAGACCCGGGACCTCGGAAAGCGCGGAGCTTCCTGCGGTCCCGGCTCGGCGCGCTGCGCGCTTGGCCGGGATGACAGTTATCAACGCCTACTTCCGCTGCGCCTTGCTGGCGTCGCGGGCGGCCTTGAACTCGGAGTCGCCACCCCATTCGGGCCAGCGGGTCGAGCCGGCCAGGTCGCGGCCGACGCTGTAGACCAGGGCGATGTCGGCGCTCATGCCGTCCAGGCGCCAGCTGTCGTTCCACTCGTCGGCGGGCTGGTGGTAGGCGTTGATCCGATAGGCGTCCGAGGCGGCCTTGCCCGCCGCGACGCCGCCCTCGACCAGGTCCTCGCCCGAGCCGAACGAGATCGCCGGCACGCCGCGCTTGGCGAACGGGAAGTGGTCCGAGCGGTAGAAATAGCCGGCCTCGGTGGCCGGATCGGGCGTGTAGGTGCGGCCCACGGCCTTACCCTTGGCGATCAGGTCGTCCAGCAAATCCAGCTTGGCGTTGCCCGAGATCGTGAAGTCCTTGGCCGGGCCGGTGGGGTCCAGGGCGTCGGTGTTGATGACGCCCGCCGTCTTGGCCAGCGGATACAGCGGATTGGCCGCGTAGTACTCCGAGCCCAGCAGGCCCTTTTCCTCGGCGGTCACGGCCAGGAACACCATCGAGCGGTCCGGCTTGGGGCCGCTGGCGGCCAGGCGGCCCATCTCCAGCATGGCGGCGATGCCGGTCGCGTTGTCGACCGCGCCGTTATAGATCTTGTCGCCCTTGGCGTCCGGCAGACCCACGCCCAGGTGGTCCCAGTGGCCGCTGAAGATCACGGTCTCGTCCGGGCGCTTGGCGCCGGTGACCTTGCCGACGACGTTCTTGGAGATGATCACCTCGTGCTTGACCTTGTAGTCAGCCGAGAAGGTGGCGCCCTTCAGTTGCACCGGCTTGAAGTCGCGGCTTTGCGCGGCCTTCTTCAGGGCCTCGAAGTCGAGGCCGGCCTTCTTGAACAGGTCGACGGCGACGTCGCGCTGGATCCAGCCTTCCATCGGCGGATGTTGCTTGGCCGGTTCCTGGCGGACGATGTCGAACATCGTGTTGGTGTTGGAGTTCTTGACCGTGGCCCAGCCGTACGAGGCCGGCGCGGTTTCGTGGACGATCAGCAGGCCGGCCGCGCCTTGGCGAGCGGCTTCCTCGAACTTGTAGGTCCAGCGGCCATAATAGGTCATGGCCTTGCCGCCGAAGTCGCCGGAACCGGTCTCGAAGTCCGGATCGTTGATCAGCACGACCACGACCTTGCCCTTCAGGTCCATCCCCTTGAAGTCGTCCCAGTTGCGCTCGGGCGCCTTGACGCCGTAGCCGGCGAAGACGATCGGGGCGTCCTTGATCGAGACGGCGTTCACATTGGTCATCGCCGCGCGGATGGCGACCTGTTCGCCCTGGCTCAGCATGATGTGGTCGGCGCCGACCATGACGTGGGCGGTCACCGGGCCGTCGATGTCGAACTTGCTGAGCGGCACGTCCTGGGTCCACAGGCGCTTGCCGTTCTTCAGGTCGCCGCCGGGCTCCAGGCCCACGGCTTTCATCTGCTCGGAGATGTAGGCGACGGTCTTGGTTTCGCCCTCGGTGGCCGGGCCGCGCCCTTCGAAGGCGTCCGACGACAGCGTCTTGATGTGGGCGGTCAGCTTGGCGGGGTCGATCTTGGGCGCGTCGGACGCGTGCGCCAGCATGGGCGCGGCGATCAGGACGGTGGCGAGCAGCAGGCGTTTCATCGGTAAGCCCTCTTGGAGCAAATCTTGTCGTTGGGCGCGGACCCTAGAGCGCTCTTGCCCTAAGGGGAAGTGCGTTACCGCTACCCAACGGCCCGACCTCCCCGGCGAACGCCGGGGCCCAGATTCATCCGGTGCATCTTGAGTGTTCGCGCCAAAAGACAGCGCGATTGTCGGAGGCGCTTGCGGGCTCGATCTGGACCCCGGCATCGCCGGGGAGATCGGTTTAACGGGTGCTCACCCGCCGCCCGTCGACTACCCACCGCTCCAGCGTCGTCCCGTCCCAGACATGCAGGGCGTCGTAAAGGTTGATGGTCGGGTCGCAGTGGCCCGGTTGCAGCCAGACGAGATCGCCGACCTTGGGCGCGTCGGCGGGCCAGGCGCGGGCCGGATCGGCGTCGGCGGCGGCGACGGCCTTGTCGAAGCCCAGCGGATCGCGACCGCCGGCCTTCAGCACGTCGATCAGGCTCGGGTGGGCGATCATGCCGTGCTCGTCGCCCATGGCTCGCCAGAGCGCGCCCGGCGCGGCGCCGGACACCACCCGGGCGGGCGGGCCGTCCATCGCTACCGCCTTGAAGCCGGCGTCGACGGTGACGTGGCTCTTGTGGTTGGCCGAAACCACGGTCGCGGCGACAACCATCGCCGGCTCGAAGCCCCAGGCCGCTCCGTCAGGCGCGCCGCAAGCGTCGTATTCGACGTCCATCACCGCATACGAGCCGGCCTGCAGCTCGGTATAGACCCCCGAGGCCAGGTCGTAGGCATGCGTGCCGGTGCCGCCGCCGGTCACGACGGGCGGCGGCAGGCCAGCGGCGGTCAGTTCGGCCACCAGCGCCTTCAGAGTGGCGAAGGCGGTTTCGTCGGCTGAGCGGCGCAGGGCGATGTCGTCCATGTGCTGCAGATGCCCCAGATAGGCCTGCAGCCCGGCGAAGCGCAGGCCGGGCGCAGCGTCGGCGGCGCGCGCCAGACGCAGGGCGTCCTTCGGATAGGCGCCGGCGCGGTGGGTGCCCAGATCCAGATCCACCACGAGGTCCAGCGTCACGCCGGCGGCGACGGCCGCGTCCGAAAGCCGATCGATCTGGCCCTCGTCGTCGGCGACTGCGCCGATCCGCGCGCCGGTCTTGGCCAGCGCCGCCAGCCGCGCCGCGCCCCAGGGCGGGGAGGGGGCGGTGACCAGCACGTCGTGGATTCCGCCCGCCACATAGGCCTCAGCCTCGCCGATCGTCTGGCAGCATAGACCCACCGCGCCGCGCTCGATGATCAGGCGGCCAAGCGTCGAGCACTTGTGGGTCTTGCCATGCGCCCGCAGGCGCACGCCGGCGGCGTCGCACAGCGCCTGCATCCGGGCGAGGTTTCGCTCCAGCGCCGCGCGATCGATGACGAGGAGGGGGGTCTGGGGGAGATGCTCTGCACTCGGAAAGTTCATGTTGTCTCCCTCCACCCTTCTTATTTGTCATCCCGGCCGTAGCGTAGCGGAGCGCCGGGACCCAGGGGCGGCCCGCACGGCGCTTTGACACCCCCTGGGTCCCGGATAGCCTCTGCGAGGCTTCCGGGATGACACCCTGTTTTGCAGTCAGATTTGACCGCTCAAGACCTGCGCGAACAACCCCGGATCGACATTGCCGCCCGACAGGACGATCGCCACGGTCTTGCCGGCCACGTCGACCTTGCCCGTCAGGGCCGCCGTCAGGGCCACGCAGCCGCCGGGCTCCACCACCAGTTTCAAGGTCGAGAACGCATAGCGCATGGCCTCGGCCACTTCGGCGTCCGTCACCGCGACCACGCCGGACAGGGTCTTCTGGTTGATCGGCCAGGTCAGGTCGCCAGGGATCGGGGTCAGCAGGGCGTCGCAGATCGAGCGGGCGTCCTTGTCGATGGTCTCGCGGCGGCCGCTTTCCAGCGAGCGTCGGGTCTCATCGAAGCCGGCGGGCTCGACGCCCCACACATGAGTCGCGGGGGAGAGGGCCTTCACCGCCGTCGAGGTTCCGGCGATCAGACCGCCGCCGCCGACGCAGCAGATCAGGCTGTCCAGCGTCGCGCCTTGCGCGGCGGCCTGGGCGACGATCTCCAGACCCACCGTGCCTTGACCGGCGATGATGTGGGGATCGTCGTAGGACGGCACGACGACGCAGCCGCGCTCGGCCGCGATCTGGTCGGCGATCGCGATGCGGTCCTCGGTGAAGCGGTCGTAGAAGCGGATGTCCGCGCCGAAGCTTCGCGTGCCCTCGACCTTCACGCTCGGCGAATCGGAGGGCATCACGATCAGGGCCGGCACGCCCAGCAGCTTGGCCGCCAGCGCCACGCCCTGGGCGTGGTTGCCGGACGAGAACGCCACGACGCCCCGCGCCTTTTCAGCCTCGCTCAGTTGGCTCAGCCGGTTGTAGGCGCCGCGAAACTTGAAGGCGCCCGCCCGTTGCAAGGTCTCGGGCTTGAGGAAAATCCGCCCGCCCAGCCGCTCGTTCAAGGCGGGGCTCTCGATCAGCGGCGTCTCGACGGCCAGGCCCTTCAGGCGAGCGGCGGCGGCTTGGATATCGGCGAGCGAGACGGTCATACAGTTAGGCTAGCGTGGCGACGCTTCGATCGAAACCCTTTCCGACCACTGCCGTTACCGCCATATTGGGGTGGGGGCTAAGCTGTTCAGGACGACTTGATGAAGACCGCCACTTTCGCCGCCGTGGCCTCCCTTACGCTTGCCTGCGCCGCGCTCGGATGCGCGAGCCCCGCGCTGGCGGGCGAGGCCTTTGTCGGTGTCTACAAGCACGACGTCACCTTCATCGGGAACGCCGTTGGTCTGGGCGCCGCAGGTCGCGAGGGCGGCGCCGACATCCATCTGGGCTATCGCACCAAGCGCATCGAGCGCCTGACCTGGCTGGGCAAGCCGCAGGTCCATGCGATGGTGTCGATCAACACCAACAACACCTCGAACTTCGCCGCCGTCGGCTTCAACTGGAAGATCGAGCTGGGTCAGCCGGGCGGCTTCTACCTGCGCCCCGGCATGGGTCTGGCCTACACCGACGGCAAGGCCGGCCTGCCGCCCGCCAATGCGCCGAACCTGACGCCCGAGGAGCGTGACCGCCGCACCTGGCTCTACTACAACCGCATCGATTTCGGCTCGAAGGTGCTGTTCGAGCCGGAGCTGGCCTTGGGCTATCAGGTCAACGACAAACTCGCGCTGGAGCTTAGCTACACGCACCTGTCGAACGGCCAGATCTTCCACCAAGGCAAGAACCAAGGGCTTGACGACGCAGGGGTTCGGCTGGTTTACGCCTTCTGACTTCGGCGAGGCGCGTGACGCCAAGGCCGTCGCCGCCCAAAATTGAGACCACGTCCGGGGTCGAGTCCTGTCGAAGGACCCTGCGGCGTCACTCGGCAGGCGACAAGGCGTATCCAAACCATGGCTAACGTGACCGTTGTCGGCGCCCAGTGGGGCGACGAGGGCAAGGGCAAGATCGTCGACTGGCTCAGCAACCGAGCCGATGTCGTCGTGCGCTTCCAGGGCGGCCACAACGCCGGCCATACGCTGGTGGTGGACGGCAAGGTCTACAAGCTGGCCCTGCTGCCCTCGGGCGTGGTGCAGGGCAAGCTCTCCGTCATCGGCAATGGCGTCGTGGTCGACCCCTGGCACCTGCTGTCCGAGATCGACAAGATCGCCGACCAGGGCGTGGCCATCACGCCCGACCTGCTGATCCTGGCCGACAACGCCTGCCTGATCCTGCCGCTGCACCGCGACCTGGACCAGGCGCGTGAAGCCGCCTCGACCCAGAAGATCGGCACCACCGGCCGGGGCATCGGCCCGGCCTATGAGGACAAGGTCGGCCGCCGCGCCATCCGCGTCGCGGATCTCGCCGATCCCGAAGCCCTGAAGCCGAAGATCGAGCGCCTGCTGAGCCACCATGGCGCCTTGCGCCGGGGGCTGGGCTTGCCGGAGGCTGATCCGCAAGCCCTGTTCGACGAGCTGATGGCGCTGGCGCCGCGTATCCTGGCCTATGCTCAGCCGGCCTGGCGGGTGCTGGACCAGGCCTACAAGGCCGGCCGTCGGATCTTGTTCGAGGGCGCGCAAGGCTCGCTGCTGGACGTCGACCACGGCACCTACCCCTTTGTCACCTCGTCCAACACCGCCGCCGGCCAGGCCTCGGCCGGTTCGGGCATGGGTCCGTCGGCGACCGGTTTCGTGCTGGGGATCGTCAAGGCCTACACCACGCGCGTGGGCGAGGGCCCGTTCCCGGCCGAGCTGTTCGACGAGGTCGGCAAGCACCTGTCGACGGTCGGCCGCGAGGTCGGCGTCAACACCGGCCGCGCCCGTCGCTGCGGCTGGTTCGACTCGGTGCTGGTGCGCCAGTCGGTGGCCATCAACGGCATCCACGGCGTGGCCTTGACCAAGCTCGACGTGCTGGACGGCCTGAAGACCCTGAAGATCTGCGTCGGCTACAAGATCGGCGACAAGGTCGTCGACTACCTGCCGGCCGGCCTGCGCGACCAAGCCGCCGCCACGCCGGTCTATGAGGAAATCGAGGGCTGGACCGAAAGCACCGCCGGGGCCCGCTCGTTCAAGGACCTCAACGCCAACGCCATCAAGTATGTGCGCCGCGTCGAGGAGCTGATCGGCGCGCCGGTGGCGCTGCTGTCGACCAGCCCGGAACGGGATGACACCATCCTCATGCGCGACCCGTTCCAGGGGTAAGCGGCCCCGCTACGCGCATCCTGGGGATGAACGCCTAAAAATCGTGCTTTTTTGCGCGCACGGTAAACGGTTGTGAACCTAGAAAGCCGAAGCTTCGCGGGAAAAGAAACCGCGAAGGGGCGGCCGGGTGGGGCTGAAGGCGTTCTTGGACGACGGCGTGGAAGGCGCGATGCTCGTAGTGAGCCGTCGCAGCCGAGTCGCGCGCCTTGGCGCCAGCCTGTTGATCGCGGGGTTGCTGGCCTTCAATTTCGGCCTGAAGCCGTGCCTGATCTGGTGCGCCGCGATCCTGGCCTGCGAAGGCTGGGTTACCTACCTGCAGGTCACCTTCAAGCCGACCGGCGACGTGACGCGGATGCGGTGGATGCGCTTGGGTCCGCCATCCGCCTTCGCGCTGGTCTGGGCGGCGATGGCGATCCTGTGCGTGCTCAAGGGCCCGGGCGGGATGCGCTATGCCGGCGTCCTCATCCTGTTTGGCATGGTGGTCGAGGGGATGCGGTACGCCGTCAGCAGTCCTTCGGCGATGCTCACCTTGACGATCTGGCCGGTCGCCGCCCTGGCGGCCCTGCCGATCGTCGCGCCGCGATTCAGCCTGTGGGATCGCGTGATCGCCCTGGTGTTCCTGGTGTGCCTGGTTGGCTATGTGATCGACGCGGTTCGCACGATGCGGGAGGCGGCCAGGGCGCGCGAAGAGGCTGAGGCCAAGGCGCTGGAGGCCAGCCAGGCCAAGTCGACCTTCCTGGCGATGATGAGCCATGAGCTGCGCACGCCGATGAACGGCGTCCTGGGCCTGGCGCACGCGCTGCGCGGCACCCCGCTGGACGCCCAGCAGGCCGGGTATCTGGAAATGATCGAGGAGTCGGGCCACGGCCTGATGGCGATCCTCAATGACATTCTTGATCTCTCCAAGATCGAGGCTGGCAAACTGACCCTCGAGGTCGCGCCCTTCGATATCCGCAAGCTGGCGCTTCAGACCCGCGCGGTGTGGAGCGAGAGCGCTCGCCTGAAGGGCCTTGATCTGGTTCTGGAAGTCGCCCCCAGCACACCAGCCTTCGTGGCCGGTGACGCCGCGCGCGTGCGTCAGATCCTGATGAACCTGGTTTCCAACGCCGTGAAGTTCACGGGCGCGGGGCGCGTGGTCATCCGGCTTTCGGCCGATGATCAAGAGCGCGTCAGCGTCTCGGTCAGTGATACCGGGATGGGGATGAGCGCCGAGCAGATCGAGCGCGCCTTCACGCCCTTCGCCCAGGGCGATCCGTCCATCGCGCGCCGTTTCGGCGGCACCGGGCTTGGGCTTTCCATCTGCCGCCAGCTGGCCGAACTGATGGAGGGTGAGATCCTGGTGTCCAGCGAGCCGGGCGTGGGCTCCACCTTCACCGCTCGTCTGCGCCTGCCCGCGACCGCCGCGCTTGTCGCGCCGACGGCTCAGGCTGCGGCGCCTGAGCTCGAAGGCGCGCGCGTGCTCGTCGTCGACGACAACCTGGTCAACCAGATGGTCGCGCGCGCGATCCTGGAAGCCGTCGGCGTCGCCGTGGCGGTCGCTAACGACGGTCACGCCGCGCTGGCTCGACTGCGTATCGAGGACTTCGATGTCGTGCTCATGGACGTCCACATGCCAGGGATGGACGGGGTGGAGGCGGTGCGCCGTATCCGCTGTGGCGAGGCCGGACGCAGCGACCTTCCCGTCGTGGCCCTGACCGCCGACGCCATGGCCGGCGACGCCGAGCGTCTGATGGCGCAAGGCTTTGACGACGCCCACCCCAAGCCCGTGCAGCCTGCGGGGCTTTTGGCCACCGTGGCGAGTCTTCGCAAGGCGCCCTCCGAACTGGAGCGGCTGCGCGCGGTCGGAGCCTAAAGCCCGATTGATCTGAAGCGTTCAAAGGGGCGCTTTCAGATCACGCCCGTCCGCCGAACAGCGTTCGGTTAGCGTTTGTTAGGCAGCTTGGCTTTACAGAACGGTGTTGTCAGGAACTGGGGGATCCGTGCTCGCACCCGCGCGCCGCAGGCTCAAACCGGCTAGACCGTCCGACCGGGTGACGCGCAGTCTGCGCGCCCTGGAGCGCACGGCCTCGACCAGCCGCGTGCTGAACCTGATCGCCATCGAAGCCGAAAGCGGCCACCGTCCGGAACACGCGCAAGCGCCCCTGTTCAAGAACCGGGTGCTGAACACCGCCCTGATCGTCAAGCACCGGCTGCGCCACGACGACATCTACCTGTTCGAGGAGGCGCGGGCGACCGCGACCAAGATCATCATTCCGTTCGACCGTCGGGACCTGACGTTGGGCGGGCAGTCGGTCTTCGTCGGGCAGCGAGGGTGGACCAATCTGTTGCTCGACGCCTGCAACGGCGCCGGCGAAAGCGCGCGCGACCTGTCGGTGCTGCAGATGATCGACGGCCTGCCGTCGCTGGATCCCTTCCTGCTGCGCGAGCATCTGCATCGTCACGGCGTGCTCGCCGCGCCCTGCTATTTCGCCCTGTCACCGGCCGACGTCGACGCGATGCAGGGCTTTGTGGCCGTGGAGATCGCGCGCCTGATCGCGCTGGCCTATCGCGATATGGGTGGAGGCGGAGAGATCCACGCCACACGCATGGTCGAGGCCTTGCTGGCCACCCATGTCGATGAGCGGCTCGAACCGCTGCGCAAGACGCTGGTGCTGGAAGGCGACAGTTTCAAAGAGGGCGTCTTCAGCTGGAAGGGGTTCCTCTACTACAAATGGATGCTCGAAAATCTGTGGCCTCGGCTGGCCGAGGTCAGCGCCGAGATCGGTCGCCTGGCTGTCCATGGCGGGCGCGACTCCGAAATGGGGCGCTACCTGGAGGAGATGCGCCGCCGTCTGCAGGCGGCTGTTCTGGTTGAGCGGAGCGCCATCCTCAGAACGCTTAAGGTGTACGATGACGCCTTCGCCAACTTGGTTGAGCTGAACAATCCCAATGTGTTCCGCGAATTCTTGCTTCGGGCGCCAGAGTTATTTCTGAGCTTGGGCGGGCGTGTCGGCGCGATTTCGCACATCTCGACCTACTGGCGATACCGTTTCCCGACAGGCGCGACACTCGCCGCTTCTGTTGAAGAAACGCTCGACATCTTCATGGATTTCGAGGCGGGACTGTCGGTGGCCCTGCCAGATTGACGAAAGCCTGGCCCGAGATTCATCAAGCGGATTTTTACACTCTGCGGTGTAGCCTCCCGGCCTAGGTTCGGGAGTCGTCTTCGTGTTTGACGGAAACGTCCGCACAATCCAGCGGGTCGCCGCGAAGGTCCAGAGGGTGATGGTCGTTGACCCTAACCCCGCGACCGCGCGCCTGTTGACCGAGCATCTTCGGCCTCTGGGCGGGGTTCAGATCTTCTCGGCCCCGACCGCCGAGAAGGGCTATGCGATGGCCCGTGCGGCTGACCCGCAACTGATCTTCGTCGAACACGGAAGCTCCGGCGTCGATGGACTGGCGTTCACCCGCAAGCTGCGCCGCAGTGATCTAGCCTGCCGTGAGGCGCCGGTGATCATGTGCACCAGCGAGGCGACGGCCGAGGCCATCTTCGGCGCGCGGGACGCCGGCGTGCACGAGTTCATGCGCAAGCCCTTCAATCTGAAGGATCTGGAGCGCCGCCTCGAGGCGGTGACGCTGAAGCCGCGCGACTGGGTCGAGGCCGTGGCCTATGTCGGCCCCGATCGTCGCCGCTTCAACTCGGCCGACTATAAGGGACCGCGCAAGCGCAAGGCGGACGCCGCCAATACGCCCGCAGCACGGCTTTCCCAGGCCCTGCGCATCGTAAAGTCGGCCGCCCAGGCCCTGGACAGCGATCCGGCGCAAGCCCGCCGCGCCCTGGCGGCGCAGGCGCTGGAACTGCGGCGCGTGGGCGAGGCGGTGAAGGAGCCGCGCCTGATCCAGGCCGCCGAGGCTCTGACGGCCTGCACGCAGACCGATATGGCGGGTTCGGGCGCGCGCGCCGAACTGGTCAAGCGGATCGACGCGCTGATGGGCTTCATGGCCCCAGAGGATACGGGCCGAGCGGCCTAGCGCATTGTTTTAACGCATTTTCTGACGCCGAGCCGGTATCCGCTTCGTCGGAAAACGCTCTAGCGCATTTTCCGATCAGGATGAGACGGCTGTCGGACCAAAAGGGCTCCAGCCGCGCTAACGATGTCCGGCCGGTCGGGCCAGCCAGTGGCGCAGAGCGCCGTTGACCGGGCCCGGCGCCTCCATCGGCGTCATGTGCCCGGCATTGGGGATCACCACCAGGTGCGAGCAGCCGATGGCCGCCGCCATCTGTCGATGTCCTTCGGCCGGGGTGATCTGGTCGTTCTCACCGACGATGACCACCAGCGGGACGCGCAGGGCGGCAAGCGCGGCTTCGCCGTCCTCGCGCTCCAGGCTGTTCTGGCGCAGGAACACCTCGCGGCCCAGGCGCTGGGTCATCGCGACAATGCGGGTGGTCAGCGCGACATCGTTCAGGCGCGAGACGTCGACATAGCTTTTCATGATCGCCTGGCCGATCCCCAGGAACGTCCCGCCCCGGGCGGCGGCCTTGTTCAGCGCCCGGCGCTGGGCGGCGCGCTCGGGCGTGTCGACCCGGATCGAGGTGTTCAGCAGGGCCAGGCGCTCGATGCGCTGCGGCGCCAGACGCGCGATCTCCTGGGCCACATAGCCGCCCATCGAGAACCCGGCGACCGCGAAGGTCGGCTCGGCGTGCTCCAGCACGTGCTCGGCCATGTCGCGGATCGTGGCGTAGGGGGTGAGATCAGGAACCCATGGGCGGGCGACGTCGGAAAGCCCGCTGATCTGATCACGCCACAACTCGGCGTCGTTCAGCAGGCCGGGGAGGAGGATCAGCTGGGGGAGCGGCGCGGCGGTCATAGGCGCGTGCATACCATCACCGTCGCCAGAAATGCCCACTCACGGCGCTTGGCCGCTTGCGTTGCTCTACGACGATTAAAGTCGAGGGCGTTCCGTGAGGCTGTTCGCGGTGAGGGGCGGGGTCCAATCCTCCCCCTAGCGGGGGAGGTGTCGGCGAAGCCGACGGAGGGGGAAGTTGGGCAAGCTCAGAGTGTCTTCCCCTCCGGCCTTCGGCCTCCTCCCCCTTGGGGGGGGAGGATCTGGGTCTTTGTCGCCGACGCCCGATCAGGCTGCGCTTTCAGCCGCCCTGCGTCCTTCGAGGCTCGCCTTCGGCTCACACCTCAGGATGAGGAACACGGCTGCTGAACACCTCATCCTGAGGTGCGCGCTCTTGAGCGCGCCTCGAAGGACGCAAGGAGGCCAAGGTCCGCAACGGGGCGAACCCGCCCTAGGGGCCCAGCCGGCAAGCAGACCCTCAGGTCATCGCGCAAACAAAAAAGGGGCGCTCCGAGGAGCGCCCCTTTCGTCTCACGGGCGTGAGCCAAAGCCTTAGGCGTCGACCATGTTCTTGGCGATCGCCGCCTCGCGCATGGTCTTCTGCAGCTTTTCGAACGCCCGCACCTCGATCTGGCGGACCCGCTCGCGGCTGACGCCGTACTGGGCGGCGAGCTCTTCCAGGGTGGTCGGGTCGTCCTTCAGGCGGCGCTCGGTCAGGATGTGACGCTCGCGGTCGGTCAACTCGACCATCGCTTCCTCAAGAAGCGACATCCGCAGCGACTTTTCCTCGTTCTCGGCGACGACGGTCTCCTGGGAGACCTGCTCTTCGTCGGCCAGCCAGTCCTGCCACTCGCTTTCGCCGTCGGCGCGCAGCGGCGCGTTCAGCGAGGCGTCGGGGCCCGACAGGCGGCGGTTCATCGAGATGACTTCGCTGTCCAGCACGCCCAGCTTGGTGGCGATCTGGCTGACCTGGTCAGGGTGCAGGTCGCCTTCCTGGAAGGCGGCGATCTGGCTCTTGGCCTTGCGCAGGTTGAAGAACAGCTTCTTCTGCGCGGCGGTCGTGCCCATCTTCACCAGCGACCACGAGCGCAGGATGTATTCCTGGATCGAGGCGCGGATCCACCACATGGCGTAGGTCGCCAGGCGGAAGCCCTTTTCGGGCTCGAACTTCTTGACGGCCTGCATCAGGCCGACATTGCCCTCGGAGATCACCTCGCCGATCGGCAGGCCGTAGCCGCGATAGCCCATGGCGATCTTGGCCACGAGGCGCAGGTGGCTGGTGACCATCTTGTGGGCCGCTTGCGGGTCCTGGTGCTCTTTCCAGCGCTGGGCCAGCATGAACTCTTCGTCCTTGCTGAGCATCGGGAACTTGCGGATCTCGGTGAGGTAACGCGACAAGCCGCCGTCCGGCGACATCACCGATAGAGAATTCACGGCCATCGTACTTCATATCCCCTTGCGTGCGGATCCGCTCGCCAATCGCGCGCGATCATCCCCCACACGAGGAACTAGATAGTTCGCAATGTGGCGGTTTGAAGGGGCGTAACGCATTTGTAATGCCCCAGTTGCCAACTCGGACATTCAGCGCGCCTTGATCCCGCTCACGCTTGCGCCAATCTGCTCCCCGAAACGAGGGAGTCGCGTCACATGTTCCGTCTGATCTTTCGCCTGCTGATCGCCGCCTTTGGTCTGTGGCTGGCGACCCAGATCGTGCCGGGCGTCACGGCCGACGGCTGGAAGACCCTGCTGATCGCGGGCCTGCTGCTGGGGATCGTCAATGCGGTGGTGCGTCCGATCGTGACCCTGCTGACCTTTCCTCTCACCCTGGCGACGCTGGGCCTGTTCCTGTTGGTGGTGAACGCGGGCATGATCGGCCTTGTGGCCTGGATGCTGGACGGCCTGACGGTTCGTGGCCTGTGGGCGGGGATCCTGGCGGCCGTCGTCACCGGCGTGGTCAGCTGGGGCGGCCAGATCCTGCTGGGCGACGCCAAGGAGGAGCGGGAGCGCGACTAGCCCTTCTCCTGACCTTCCCGGAGACCGCCAAGGTCCAGATCGCGGGGGGCCGTCAGGAGCCTGAGGTATTCAGCGCGCGGGGCGGTTTGGATACCTGTCGTTAAGCATAATTCAGAGTATCGAGCGCGATCCGTAAACGCCCCTGCAAGCACTGTGACGGCGTTGTGAAGTTTTCGCGAAATTCGCGTCCTCAAACTGGGTCATTAGCACGCCGTTAGGTCGGCGCAGGCCTCCTCCTCGCGTGAGTGGAGGCGTATCAATGTTCACCCTGCGGGACACTGTTTCTTTCCTGGAGCCGGCGCGCGAGGACCACCTCGGCAAGGCCTTGTATGAGCGGTTCCGCGAGGAGCCTGACACGCTCATCATTCCGGTTCTGGACGCCGAGAACCGCCCCATCGGCCTGGTCGAGCGCAACGCCTTCTTCCTGCGGATGGCGGCCGAGTACGGTCGGGCGCTCTACGCCAACCGGCCGATCTCGACCCTGATGGACCGCGAGCCGCTGGTCGTGGACGCCGAGATGGCGCTGGCCGACTTCACGACCGACAGTCTTTCGTATCGGGCCTCTGATCTGCTGCGGGGCTTCATCGTCACCGAGGACGGCCGATATCTGGGCGTCGGAACGGTTCTGGGGCTCCTGCAGGCCGCCAACGAAACCAACCGCCGCAGCGTCGAGGCCCTTGCGGTGGCCAAGGCCGAGGTTGAACGCGCACAGACCTTCATGACCGGCATCGTCGAAGCCATGCCCGCGATGGTCTTCGTCAAGCGCGCTGACGATCACAGCTATGTCCTGCTCAACCGCGCGGGCGAAAAGACGCTGGGCTACAAGCGCGACGAAGTGATCGGGAAGACCGACGCCGACATCCATGACGCGGAACTGGCTGCGCTGTATCGCGAGCGTGACCGCGCCGTGCTCGATTCCGGTGAGGTGCGGGTCGTTGAAGAAGACCACGTGCCGCGGAAGGATGGCAGCATCGCCATCCTGCGCACCAAGAAGATCGCGCTGCTGAACGCCGAAGGTCACGCGGAATATCTGCTGGGCGTCTCCGAAGACATCGCCGAGCGCAAGCGCGCTGAAGCGCAGATTGCGCGTCTGGCGCACTATGATCCGCTCACCGAACTGCCCAATCGTGTGCTGTTCCAGAAGCATCTCGGCGAGGCCCTGGCGCGGCGGGACCGCAAGGGCGACGCCCTGGCGGTGCACTTCGTGGACCTGGACCGCTTCAAGACCGTCAATGACACCCTGGGTCACCCGCTGGGCGATGCGTTGCTGAAGATCGCCGCCGAACGCCTGCGCGGCTGCGTCCGCGAAGGCGACACCGTCGCACGCCTGGGCGGCGACGAGTTCGCCGTGGTGCAGACGGGGCTGGACGACGCGAACGGCGCCACGCGCCTGGCCGCGCGGATCGTCGAGGCCATGGCTGCGCCGTTCGATCTCCAGGGACAGCACGTAGTGATCGGCGCCAGCGTTGGGGTCAGCCTGGCGCCGACCGATGGCGAGGACGCCGACGAACTGCTGAAAAAGGCCGACATGGCCCTGTACCGCGCCAAGGCCGATGGGCGCGGGGCCTACCACTTCTTCGAACGCGCCATGGACGAGCAACTTCAGGCGCGTCGCGCGCTGGAGCTGGATCTGCGCCGGGCCCTGCAGGCCGGCGAGTTCGAGCTGTTCTATCAACCGCTTTATCACCTGGGCGACGAGCGCGTGACGGGCTGCGAGGCGCTGCTGCGCTGGCGACATCCGGAGCGCGGCACGGTTTCGCCCGCCGACTTTATTCCCCTCGCCGAGGAGATCGGCCTGATCGTCCAGCTGGGCGAATGGGTCCTGCGCCGCGCCTGCGTCGAGGCCGCCGGATGGCCCGAGCATGTGCGTCTGGCGGTGAATCTGTCGCCGGCGCAGTTCCGCGACCGGGGTCTGGTGCGCACGGTGGTCTCGGCCCTGGCGGCGTCGGGCCTGTCGGCGAACCGCCTTGAGCTTGAGATCACCGAGTCGGTCCTGCTGCAGGACAACGCCGCCAACATGACCATGCTGCACGACCTGAAAGCCCTGGGCGTGCGGATCTCGATGGACGATTTCGGCACCGGCTACAGCTCGCTGAGCTATCTGCGCAGCTTCCCGTTCGACAAGATCAAGATCGACCAGACCTTCGTGCGCGACATCCTGCACGACAGCGACGCCATGGCCATCATCAAGGCCGTGCTGGACCTGGGCGCCTCGATGGGGGTCACCACCACGGCGGAAGGTGTCGAGACCCTGGAGCAGTTGAACGCCCTGCGCAGCCAAGGCTGCGCCGAGATCCAGGGCTACTTCATCAGCCGTCCGGCGCCGGCCAACGAGATCGCCAAGATGCTGGGGGTGGATGTCCGTCACGACGACGCCCCGCCCGTTTCGACGCTGGGTCGCCTTGAGCCGCCTGTCCCGCAGGCGGACGCGGCGGATGCCCGCGTCGAAGCTGCGTGACGTTGGGGATCTAGCTCGCCTTTCGCGGCCGTCCGCCCAGCTTGCCGTTTGCGCGTGCGGCGGCGGATTTGCGCTCGCTGCGAACACGTCCGCCGTCTTGGCCGAGCCGCGCCGCCATCCAGGCCTTGGAGCCGAACACGCCCTCGATCAGGGCGGGGATGTAGAGATCGGCGTCGATCAAGGGGAAGTGCAGTCCCGTCCCCGCCCCGACGACCTCAACCTCTTTCAACTGAACCACGGTCGCGCCCTGCAGCGCTTGGGCGAGACGTGGCGGGAAGCTGAAAATCGCGCCGTTCGCCAAGGCGATCTCGATCATGCCGCGGGCGGCGTCGTACCGGGCCGCGACAACGTGAGGCCGCTCCGCCGTCAGGGCCTCGCCCCGCTTGGTCGCCACGTCGATGTCATCATCGGTAATCGCCATGCACCCGTTTCCACTCGGCGCAGAGCAGGGTGAGATTGGCCTCAACCTGCTCGATGATCGGCCGCAGCTCCCGCGCCGTGAAGCCGTGGTTCTCCCGAAGCGCCAAGGGGCCGTGGGGGTGCGGCTCTTCTTGGCAGTTCAATTGCAGGACGGCCGCCTTGTCGACGCCAACGACATGCACGTGGCTTGGTCGGTGGTCTTCCGAATAGATGACGATCCGAACCTTGCCGTGACGCAGCAGGGTGGCCATGGGCAAACTATCAAAAACCCAAGCGATTGGGAATGAGGGCGCTTGTACAACTTTAAATGTATCGTCCTCAAAGCAAACCTCAAGGATGTTTTGCGCTCGTCTAAGCCACCCGCTTCAGCGCCGCGCCCAGGTCCTCGACCATCTCGGGCGTCGTGGCCCACGAGCACATGAAGCGCACCGTGCCGTCCAGGAAGCGATAGACGAACCAGCCCTCGCCGCGCAGACGCTCCAACGTCGGCTCGTCCATCTCGACGAAGATGCCGTTGGCCTCGACCGGGTGACGGATCGGGAAGGGCATCAGCGCAGCCAGCTTTTGCGCCATGGCGTTGGCGTGAGCGGCGCGGGCGGCCCAGGGACCGGTTCCGCCGTCTTCGTCCAGCAGGCCCAGCCACGGGGCGGCCAGGTAGCGGCCCTTCGAGATCAACTGGCCGGCATGCTTGAGGCGTGCATCCAGGCGTCGCGCGTGGTCGGGGTTCAGGAACACCACGGCCTCGGTCGGCGTCGCGCCGGCCTTGGTGCCGCCCATGACCAGAATATCGACGCCCATCCTGGCGACGCTCTTCAGGTCAAAGCCCGCGGCCACCGCATTGGCCAGCCGCGCGCCGTCCAGGTGGACGCCGTAGCCCTTGGCCTTCACCGGCGCGATCAGGCTGGCCAGATGGGCCTGCGAATAGACCGTCCCGTATTCGGTGGCGGTGGTCAGCGACAGGGCGTTGGCGGGCTGGTTATACGAGACCTCAGGGCGCGCAAGGGCTGTTTCCAGCGCCGAAAGTTCGATCCGTCCCGAGGCGCCGGGCAAGCCGATCAGGCCGACGCCTTGGCCAAAGAACCCCGGCGCGCCGGTCTCGTCGGTGCAGATGTGGGCGTGCTCATGGGCCAGCACCGCCTCGTGCGGCGCGGCCAGCAAGGTCAGGGCGAAGGCGTTGGCGGCCGTGCCCGAGGCGGTGAACCGCACCTGCGCGTCGGCGTCCAGCGCCGCGCGGATGCGATCGGCGGCGGCCCGGCTGACGTGGTCGGT
This sequence comes from Caulobacter vibrioides, assembly GCF_002310375.3. Taxonomy (GTDB): domain Bacteria; phylum Pseudomonadota; class Alphaproteobacteria; order Caulobacterales; family Caulobacteraceae; genus Caulobacter; species Caulobacter vibrioides_D. The sequence goes on along the minus strand of NZ_CP023315.3, from coordinate 3,429,901 downwards.
CCCATAGCCCGAGGCCGTCCCCGCATTGGCCGCGATCAGCGCCTCCATCACCTCGGGCATGGCGCCGGCGACATTGTCGGATGCGAAATCGTAGCGGGGCGCGGTCTGGGTCATCAGCCTGAGGGGTTCTTCGGGAAAGCCGGTGCGGCGGTGTCGATCGGATGCCACGGCTGCGCCTCGCACGTCCAGATCGATACGCCCGCCTTGTAGGGCGCCGGATCATCGAGACCGCCGAGCTTCACCGCCACGACGGGCATGGCGATCTCCGACGCCAAGGGCGTGCCACAGTCCGCGCAGAAGATCCGCGTCACCGCCTGGCCGCTGCCGCCGGGCCGCGTGTAGCGACGGGGCTCGCCCTTGGTGAAGGCGAACGCCGGCGCGGGGACCAGCGCGATATAGTTGGGCCCGCCGCCAGACGCATACTGGCATTCGCGGCAGTGGCAGACGGCGACGTTGAACACGCCCTCCATCTCGTAGCGGATCTCGCCGCACAGGCAGCCGCCGGTGATCTTGCTCATCGCGTTTCCCCTCCGATCAGAAATCTAAAGCGCTCTGGCCCACGCCCGCACGTCGTCGACGAACAGCCCGGGCTCCTCCATCGCGGCGAAGTGGCCGCCGCGCGGCATCTCGCTCCAGCGGGTGATGTTGTAGGCGCGGTCAGCCCATGAACGGGGCGGGGGCTTGTAGATGCTCTCGCCGGGGAAGTTGGCAAAGGCGGTGGGCGTCTCGCAGCGCTGGCCCTGCGCCAGCACCGGCCCGCCTTCCTCCAGCATGGCGCGATAGTACCAGGCGCCGGTCGTGAAGCTGCCGGTCATCACATAGATCATAAGGTTGGTCAGCAGTTGGTCGCGGCTGAACACCTGCTCGAACGGCTTTGTCGACAGGTCGGCCCAGTCATGGAAGCGCTCCAGGATCCAGGCGGCCTGACCGACCGGGTTGCTGGCCCCCAGCCAGGCGACGGACTGCGGCTTGCTGGCCTGCAGGCGGAAATAGGCGCCCCACAGGTCCATCTGGGCGCCAAAGCCGGTGATCCAGTCGATCTCTTCCTGGGTTGTGGGCGGACCGGCGGGGCGCAGGCCGATCATGTTCAGGTGGATGGCCTTCGCATGCGCGGCGTGATCCAGGCCCACCCACGAGGTGACAAGGCCGCCCCAGTCGCCGCCTTGAGCGAGGTAAGTCTCGTAGCCCAGCTCGCGGGTCATCAGGGTGTTGAACAGGCGCGCGGTGGCTCTCTGGCCCAGCGGCCGCCTCGGCTTGACTGAGAAGCCGAAGCCCGGCAGCGACGGGATCACCAGATCGAACGCGTCGGCCGGATCGCCGCCGTGGCGCGAGGGGAAGGCCAGGGGCTCGATCGCGTCCCAGAACTCGAAGTGGCTGCCGGGCCAGCCATGGGTGATCAGCAGCGGCCGCTTGCCGCCGGCCTCGCCGACCACGTGGACGAAGTGGACGTCCAGATCCTCGATGGTGGCGGTGAACTGCGGGAAGCGATTGAGGTTGGCCTGGACCGCGCCGACGTCGAAGCCGCCCGTCCAATAGGCGCAGAGGTCCTTCAGGAAATCGGCGTCGCAGCCATAGCCCCAGCCGCCGCCCTCTGGCGCGGGCGGGAACTCATAGGCGCGGACCTGAGCCAGCACCTTGTCGACCGCCTCGCGGCTCCAGTTCACCTCGAACGGCTTTGGCATGGCGATCTCCCTGTTTTGAACGGGAGGGTCGGGTGGTTTACGCGGGGGAGGTCAAATCAAACTGTGTCATCCCGGCCGAAGCGTAGCGAAGAGCCGGGACCCAGGGGCGGCCAGCACGGCGTTCTGCAACCCCTGGGTCCCGGATAGCCTCTGCGAGGCTTCCGGGATGACACCGAAACTGGGACCTCAGGCCGCCGCCGCTCGCCATGCCCGCACCTTCGGCCACAGCATGTTCACCGCCAGGCCTGTCAGCACCAGGGCTGCGGCGATCAGCTTCCAGGCGGGCAGGGCCTCGTGTAGCAGCAGGGCCGAGGCGCCCATGCCGAACACCGGCACCAGCAGCGCCATCGGGGTCACTGTGGCGGCGGGGTGACGGGCCAGCAGCCAGCCCCAGGCGGCGTAGCCGAACATGGTGTTGCCCACGGCCTGCCAGGCGACGGCGACCCAGGTCAGGGCGTCGGCTTCGGTCACGCCCTTGACGATGGCGGGCCAGCCCTCCAGCCATAGCGACATCGCAAACAGCGGCGGGATCGAGAACAGGCTGGCCCAGACCACATAGCCCAGCATGTTCACCGCGCCCGCCTGGCGCGCGACAATATTGCCAGCCGACCAGCTGGCGGCGGCCAGCAGCACCAGCGTGACGCCCAGCGGCGTGGCCGAGCCGCCGCCGTGCGCGGCGATCAGGATGATGCCCGAGGCGGCCAGCAGCAGCGCCACCACCTGGAAACCCTGCACCCGCTCGCGGCTGATCCACATGGCCATGCCGATCGTGAAGAACACCTGGGTCTGCACCACCAGCGAGGCCAGGCCCGGCGAGATGTGGCCCTTCATGGCCATGAACAGCAGACCAAACTGCCCCGCGCCGATCGCCACGCCATAGGCGGCGAGGTTGCCCCACGACACGGCTGGTCGCTTGACGAAGAACGCCATCGGCAACAGCACCATCGAAAAGCGCAGGGTCGCAAACAGCAGCGGCGGCAGGTGATCAAGGCCGATGCGGATGACCACGAAATTCGTCCCCCACACCGCCACCACGGCCAGGGCCAAGAGGAAATGGCGCAGCGGCAGGGCGGCTTGGGGCATGGACGCTCCATCGGCGGTGGTCGTCCTCCGATTGCGCCCAGCCCCGCGCCACGGCAACCGAAACATTGTTCCGGTGACAATGCCGCCCGGCTTTCAGAGCACCAGCGATGCGGCGTTGCCCAGGTTGTGCATCAGCACCGGCAGCAGGAGGCTTCCCGTGCGCAGGCGAACCCAGACGGCGATCAGCGAGGGACCGGCGGTCAGGGCGAAGACGAGCGGCTCGAACGAGACCTCGCCCTTGGAGACGCCGAACGCGTGCGCCAGGCCAAACAGGGCGCAGGACAGGGCCGCGCCCCAACTCCAGTCGACGCCCAGGAAGCGCACCCGGCCGGTGAAGGCGCGGTCGAGGACCAGCAGCAGGACGCCGCGATAGAACGCCTCTTCCTCAAGACCCGGCATGGTCAGCTGGAAGGCCAGGGTCTCGGCGTTGGCAGGCTCGTTGGGAAAGGCCAGGGCCAGTCCGACGAACAGCAGCGCATACAGGCCGGCGACGATCAGCGGTCCTTTGAGATCAGCCTGGCGCCAGGTCAGGCCGCTCGCACGCCAGCCAAGGATGGGCAGGGCGGCCAGGGCCAGGGTCGCGGCCAGGGCCGCCAGCTTGCCCTGCCAGTTCCAGTCGCCGCCGATCAGGTCCGGCGCCAGGTGATAGACCCGGGTCAGCAGGGCGTCATTGAGCAGCACTAACCCCGCCGCCGCGAGAAGCCAGCGGAACGAGACGGCGCCGCGCCCGCCCAAGAGCGCGATCGCGCCGCCAGCCAACAGAAGTAGCGCCAGGATCGCGCCGATGGTCAACAAACCGTCCATGATCTCGCCTCGTCATCTGAGGCGGACGGCTTAGGCCGGCGGCGGATCGCGCGCTCCTCAGAACACGGCCGGGCGTTCCTCAGGAGTCGGCCCGTGTCGGAAGGCGCTGGGCGGACGCCCTTCCACGGCCTGGAAGGCGCGGTTGAACGAGGCCAGCGAGGCAAACCCGCTGTCGAGCGCGATGGCGATCAGCTTGTCGTCAGCCCGCGTCGGATCAGCGAGCAGCCGCTTGGCCTCGGCCACCCGGCAGGCGTTGAGGAAGGCGCGGAAGTGGTCGTGTCCGAGGCGATGGTTGATCAGGCGCCGCACCGTGCGTTCCGGCGCGCCCATGCGGCGCACGACGTCCGCGAAGTCGAGATCCGGCGCCAGGTGGATCTTCTCGACCTCGACCAGCACGCGCAGGCGCTCCAGCAAGCGCGCCTCGTCGCCCTGGGCGGGCGAGGGGCTCTGCGCCGGGACGTGCGGGCTTGCGGGCGCCGGGATCGGCAGCAGGCGTAAGGCCAGCCAGGCGGCGAAGGCCAGGAAGGCCGCGTTCTGAAGGATCGTGAAGCCGTGCGGGCCCCACTCCAGCCCCATGATCAGGTCGACCAGAAAGTCCGCCGCCAGTTGTCCGCCCAGCAGCAACACCACGAGCAGGCGCGCGCGGCGGCTCTCATCCACCAGATCGCCCGCGCGGTCGCGAACCAGGCGCCAGGCCAGATAGGCCAGCATCGAAAGACCCAGCGCGATGAGCGCCCAGGACAGCCCGCGACTTTCCAGAGCGGGACCAAAGAGGCCTCGGTCGGCGCTGGCGATGATCAGCCAGGCCAGGCCCGCGACGAGTACGCCGCCGCGCGGCCGAAACAGCGGATCAAAGCTGGCCAGGCAGAACCACCACAGGAACACGGCGGCGTAACCGGCGATCAGGGCGCCCACCGTGGCGAGCGGGCCGCTCAGTCTAAGCGCCGGTTCGGGCGTATTGCCGGCCAGGAAGCCGACGAGGCAGACCGCCATGGGGGCGAAATAGGCCGCCACGCGCCGCGTCCGAGGATCGCGCGCCAAGAGGATCGCCAACAGGCCCAGCAGGGTGGCGCCGGCGACCCGAACGATCACATCGATCTGGCTGATGTCCATGGGGCTCCAAAAGGCGGCTCAAGCGCGGGTCTAGCACGAACCTCTTTGTCGAGCCTCTGATCCTGGCCAAGGTGGGGCGAGGTGGCGAACGTTTGTTTGACTGGGGTTCTGCCGCCGCCTAGCTTCCCGCCAACGAGCAAGGGAGGCCCCCATGGCCTGGGATTTCGTCGTCGCCAAGCGCGACCTGCGCCACACCGCGTTCCAGGACGTCGTCCCGCCTCCCCTGGCCGACGGCGAGGTGCGTCTGGCGATCGAGAGCTTCGCCCTGACCGCCAACAACATCACCTACGCGGTGTTCGGCGAGATGATGAAGTACTGGGACTTCTTCCCGGCGGCCGAGGGCCTTGGCCGCGTGCCGGTCTGGGGCTTTGCCCGGGTCGAGGCCAGCAACCATCCCGGCGTCGACGTCGGCCAGCGGTTCTATGGCTATTGGCCGATGTCGACCCACCTGACGGTGACGCCCAAGGTCGGTAAGGCGGGCTTTGCCGACGTCGCGCCGCATCGCCAGCACCTGGCGGCGGTCTATAACCAGTACATGGCCGTGGGCGCGGCGAGCCCGCTGGAGGCGCATACGGCGCTGTTGCAGCCCTTGTTCATCACCTCGTTCCTGATCGACGACCAGCTGGACGAGGCGGGCTTCCACGGCGCGAAGAGCGTGATCCTGTCCAGCGCCTCGTCCAAGACCGCCATCGCCCTGGCGGCGCTGCTCAAGGCGCGCGGCGGCGTCAAGGTGGTGGGCCTGACCTCGCCGCGCAACAAGGCGTTTGTCGAGGGGCTGGGCTTCTACGATCAGGTGGTGTTGTACGACGACCTGCCGACCGCGCCGATCGCCGGGCCGGCGGTGTTCGTCGACTTCGCCGGCGACTCGGCGGTGCTGGCGGCGGTGCACAACCGCTTCGCCGACGACCTCAAGGCCTCGATCCTGGTCGGCGGCACGCACTGGGAGGCGCCGCGCGCCCAGGTCGCCCTGCCGGGGCCGCAGCCGGCGTTCTTCTTCGCCCCCGACCGGGTGGCCAAACGCCGACAGGACTGGCCGGGCGGCGAATTCGACCAGCGCTACGGCGCGGCGTGGGCTCCGTTCGTCGCCGACGCGCCGCGCTGGCTGAAGGTCGAAGAAGGCCAGGGCCAAGACGCGATGCGCGCAGCCTATCTGGCCCAGGTGGACGGCGGGACCGCGCCGGATCTCGGCGTGGTCCTGCGGCCCTAGCCCCTAGGCCCCCAGCGCGTACGGCCCGCCCTTGTCGAGCGCCACCGTCCAGGCCGGACGGGCGTGCATGCGGCCGATCCAGGCGGCCATGTGCGGATAGTCAGCCAGCTTGCCCATGGCCTTGGCCACCTCGGGCACGAAGCTCATCTGGATGTCGGCGCCGGTCAGGCTGTCGCCGACGAAAAACTCGCGGCCCGCCAGGCTCTGGTCGACATAGGCCAGGTGGTTGGCGATCTCGGACTGGATGCGCGGGTGCAGCGGCGCGCCGGCCTCGCCCAGGCGCCCGACATACATGTTGAGCATCAGCGGCAGCATGGCCGAGCCCTCGGCGTAGTGCAGCCACTGCTGGTAGCGGTCGTAGTCGGCGCTGGCCGCGTCCGGGGCCAGGCGACCGCCGCCGTGGCGACGGATGATGTAGTCGATGATCGCGCCGGACTCGATGACCACCAGCTCGCCGTCCTGGATCACCGGCGACTTGCCCAGCGGGTGGACGTCGGTCAGCGACGGCGGCGCCAGGCGCGTCTTGGCGTCGCGCGTGTGCTGGACGATCTCGTAGGGGAGGGAAAGTTCCTCCAGCAGCCAGAGGATCCGCTGCGAGCGCGACTCGTTGAGGTGGTGAACCTTGATCATCTGTCTCCCCAATTTCCCACATTATGTTGCGGTGCGGCATTGCTCGCAGGTGCGAAAGAAGCCACAGTAAAAGAAAACAACTGTTTGGGCGCGGGGAGCAAGCCATGACCGACACGGTCGCCGACAAGACCAACGAGACCCTCATCCTGCCGGGCCTGACGGGCCTGTTGCGTGAGGCCGCCGATGCGGCGGGTCTGTTCGTGGCCGAGGCCAAGCCGGCGGTCCTGGCCCACATTGCGCCGAATGGCGGCAAGGTCGACCGCAAGCTCGCCGACGTCCACCAGCACCGCGTCCACGGCTATGGCTGGTACGCCTCCTACGCCGAACTGATGAACCAGGTCGCCGGCTGGGCCGAGCGGCTGGAGGCCGAAGGGCGCTTTGGCGAGATCGAGGCCCTGCTGGCCCAGCTCTTGTTCTCCGAATACTGCGCCCAGCTGGTCGGCGGGGTGCCGATGAACCAGGGCGAGATCGTCCGGCCCGCCCACCTCGTCGAAGATCGCGCGGTGCTGAACCGCCTCTATTCCGACGGCCTGATGAAGCTGATGGTTGAGGGCGGGACCCAGGCCGTGAAGGCCCGCATCGCCCAGCGCCTGGCCGAGGCGCGCGGCCGTTCCACCCTGGAGCAGACCGGTCTCGACGAGACGTTCGAGATGATCCGCGACCAGTTCCGCGCCTTCGCCGAGGAGAAGGTCACGCCTTTCGCCCACGAATGGCACCTGAAGGACGAGCTGATCCCGCTGGAGCTGGTGCAGGAGCTGGGCGAGCTGGGCGTGTTCGGCCTGACCATCCCCGAAGAGTTCGGCGGCAGCGGCATGGGCAAGACCGCCATGTGCGTGGTCTCCGAGGAGCTGTCGCGCGCCTGGATCGGCGTCGGCTCCCTGGCCACCCGCTCGGAGATCGCCGGCGAACTGATCCTGACCGGCGGCACCGACGCCCAGAAGGAATTCTGGCTGCCCAGGATCGCCAGCGCCGAGATCCTGCCGACCGCCGTCTTCACCGAGCCGAACACCGGCAGCGACCTCGGCGCCCTGCGCACGCGGGCCGAGCTGACGGGCGACCACTATGTGGTGACGGGGAACAAGACCTGGATCACCCACGCCGCCCGCGCCGACGTGATGACCCTCCTGGTCCGCACCGATCCGGCCACCACCGATTATCGCGGCCTGTCGATGCTGCTGGCTCCCAAGCCGCGGGGCACGGACGAGGCCCCGTTCCCCGCTAAGGGCATGAGCGGCGGCGAGATCGAGGTGATCGGCTATCGCGGCATGAAAGAATATGAGCTGGCCTTCGACGGCTTCACCGTGCCGGCCGAGAACCTCTTGGGCGGCGTCCCGGGCCAGGGCTTCAAGCAGCTGATGGCCACCTTCGAGAGCGCCCGCATCCAGACCGCCGCCCGCGCCGTGGGCGTGGCCCAGGCGGCGCTGGAGGTGGGGTTGTCCTACGCGCTCGACCGCAAGCAGTTTGGCCAGCCGATCTTCGACTTCCCGCGCGTGCACAATAAGCTGGCCATGATGGCCGCCGAGATCATGGGCGTGCGCCAGCTGACCTATTTCGCCGCCCGCCAAAAGGACGAGGGCAAGCGCTGCGACCTCGAGGCCGGCATGGCCAAGCTGATCGCCGCCCGCGTCGCCTGGGCCGCCGCCGACAACGCCCTGCAGATCCACGGCGGCAACGGCTTTGCGATGGAGTACGCCGCCAGCCGCCTGCTGGCCGACGCCCGTATCCTCAACATCTTCGAGGGGGCGGGGGAGATCCAGGCCCAGGTCATCGCGCGGCGTCTGCTGGACGGCGGGAACTAGCGCTAAGACGCCCCCTCCGTCTCGCTGCGTATCCGCAGCGATCCACCTCCCCCGCAAGCGGGGCAGGAGGGTCGTTTCCTCCTCCCTCGCGCAGCGGGGGAGGTGGCGCGATGCGCAGCATCGTGACGGAGGGGGCGCTTCACCCTCCGCGCCCCTTGCCGCCCTCTAAAGCATCAGCTTAGCCTCGCGTCCTCATTCGAAGGACGCCCCCATGCTGACCACCACGCGCCGCGCCGCCCTGATCTCGGGCCTCGCCACCACCGGCCTGGCGGCGTTCGGGAACCGGGCCTTCGCGCAAGAGACGGGCGCGGTCGGCGCGGCGGTCGACAAGTTCGCCCAGGACGTGATGGCCGCCTTCCCCGACCAGCCGGGCCTTGGGATCACCGTGGTGGAGAACGGCCAGATCACCCTGGCCAAGGGCTATGGCGTCAAGGCGCTGGGCGGCCAGGACCGCTGCGACGAGAGCACCGTTTTCGGCATCGCCTCCAACACCAAGGCCATGACGGCAGCCCTGCTGGCCATGCTGGTCGAGGAGGGGCGGGTCGAGTGGGACGCGCCGGTCACCCGCTACCTGCCCGATTTCGCGATGAAGGATCCGATCGTCACCAAGCTGATGACGGTGCGCGACCTCCTGGTTCACCGCAGCGGCCTGAGCCTGGGCGCGGGCGACCTGATGATCTGGCCGGCCCCCACCCACACCCGGGCCGAGATCGTGGCGGGCCTGAAGCACCTGCCCATCGGTGGGCAGTTCCGGGGCGGCTACGCCTATGACAACGTCCTCTATGTCGTCGCCGGGGCGGTGATCGAGGCGGTGACCGGTCAGACCTGGGAGCAGGTGATCAAGGCGCGGATCTTCGATCCGCTGGGCATGACCAACACCGTCTCCAGCCCGCGCCTGGTCGACCAGTCCCGCCGCGCTCTACCGCATGCGCGCCTGGGGCCGCCGGTGCGGGGTCTGGGACCGCAGAAGGTGCTGCCGTTCGACGCCAGCTTCGACGCCGCCGGTCCCGCCGGCGGGGTCAATTCCTGTCCGGCCGACATCGGCAAGTGGATGCAGGTGCAACTGGGCCGGGGCCTCTCGGCCGACGGCAAGCGCCTGTGGAGCGAGGCCCAGGCCCGCGAGATGTGGAAGCCGCAGACCATCACCAGCTCGTCCGACGGTCCGACCGACGAGAACCCGGCGCGGCCCTCGATGCAGGCCTATGCGCTGGGCTGGTACGCGCAGGATCACCGGGGCGAGCGGCTGCTGTGGCATACCGGCGGCCTGGCCGGCTTCATCTCGTATACGGGCCTGCTGCCCGGTCGGAAGTCCGGGATCATGATCATGACCAACGCTGAGGAGAACCCGGTGCTGCGCTCGCTGCGCTTCGGCGGACCGGACCGCCTGCAGGGCCGCAGCGATTTCGACTGGATCGCCTCGTCCAAGCGCGTCCAGGCCGAGGCCGACGCCCAGACGATCAAGGACGCTGCGGCGGCCACCACGCCCAAGGGCGGCGGCGCTCCCCCCAGCCTGCCGCTGGAGGCCTATGCCGGGGTCTATCGCGATCCCTGGTACGGCACCGTGACGGTCAGCGTGACGGGGAAGGGCAAGAAGAAGGGCCTCTACGTCTCGTTCGACAAGACGCCGCTGCTTCGCGGCAAGCTTGGCCCGTTCGACGGCGAGACCTTCATCACCACCTTCGAGGATCGCACCCAGGAAGACGCCTTCTTCACCTTCGACCTCAAGGATGGCAAGGCGGTCTCGGCCCTGGTCAAGGCGGTCTCGCCGCTGGCCGACTTCAGCTACGACTACCACGACCTGCGGCTGACCAAGGAAGGGTAGGGCGGGTCAAACCCCGTGTCATCCCGGCCGGACCCCGGCGAAAGCCGGGGGTAGAGCCGGGACCTAGCGGCTGGTCGACTGCGTGTCGCGTTCGCGCCCCCCGCGCGGTCATACGCGAGGCTCAAGCCAGGTCCGCAGGTTTCGCGATCCGTTCAGGCCGAGGCTAGCGTTGTCGTGCGAGGGCCGCACGCTTCAGCGGCGTGGTCTTGCAGGCGTTGACCCCCAAGGCGACCAGATCGCCATCCTGGGTGAGCTGGTACGAGGCGTCCTGCGCGACCACGCCCTCGCCCATGTCCATCACGTCCGGCAGGTCGCGATAGTAGCGAGGACTGACCTTCAAGGTCACAATGTCGCCGCTGACCTGGACGGCGCCGTAATAGTAGCGGGCGTCCCGTCCGCTGGCGTATTGCGCGGATTTGACCGGCGCGTTGCCCTTGAACCGCAGACCCCGCTGGTCGACGTAGATTCGAAGCTGGTGGTCGAAATCGACCGACGCGTGACCACGGCACCGGACCTTCTGGCTCCAGTCGCCTTGCAGGTCGGCCCGCGTTATGGCCGCTTGGGAAAAGGAGGTCTGGGCGCTGGCGCCGCTCGCCAACAGAACGAAGAGCGCAGCCGAGGTGAAGAACACGTCCCGCATGATCGCTACCTAATATTCTTGCTCAGGTAGCGATCATGACCAAGGTTCGCGGACTTGTCGAGCGGCCTCAGCGCTCGCCGCTCAACTCCTGCACTTCCTCGAAGGTGCGCAGGCCCGGGCGTTGGGCGCAGACCAGGACGGCCATGTTGCCGGGCAGGTGCTGGTTGGCCAGCATCTTCTCGTGGGCGGCCGGGATGTCGTTCCAGGGGAACACTTCCGACAGGCAGGGATCGACGCGGCGGTCGACGACCAGCTGGTTGGCGGCGCTGGCCTGCATCAGGTTGGCGAAGTGCGAGCCCTGCACGCGCTTCTGGCGCATCCACAGGAAGCGGGCGTCCATGGTCAGGTTGAAGCCCGAGGTGCCGGCGCAGATCACCACCATGCCGCCGCGCTTGACCAGGAACACCGACACCGGGAAGGTCTGCTCGCCAGGGTGCTCGAACACCATGTCGACGTCCTTGTTTCCGGTGATCTGCCAGATCGCCTTACCGAACTTGCGGCTTTCCTTCATGTAGTCGTTGAACTCGGGGCCGTTGACCTTCGGCAGCTGGCCCCAGCAGTTGAACTCGCCCCGGTTCAGCACCGCCTTGGCGCCCATCGACAGTACGAACTCGCGCTTGTCTTCAGAGGACACCACGCCGATGGCGTTGGCGCCGGCCACGGCGGCCAGCTGGGTGGCGAAGACGCCAAGGCCGCCCGAGGCGCCCCAGACCAGCACGTTTTGGCCGGGCTTCAGCTCATGCGGCTTGTGGCCGAACAGCATCCGGTAGGCGGTGGCCAGGGTCAGGGTGTAGCAGGCGCTCTCTTCCCAGGTCAGGTGCTTGGGGCGCGGCAGCAGCTGGCGCGACTGCACCCGGCAGAACTGGGCGAAGCTGCCGTCCGGCGTCTCATAGCCCCAGATGCGCTGGCTGGACGAGAACATCGGGTCGCCGCCGTTGCACTCCTCGTCGTCGCCGTCGTCCTGATTACAGTGGATGACGACCTCGTCGCCCAGCTTCCACCGCTTCACCTTGGCGCCGACCTTCCAGACGATGCCCGAGGCGTCGGAGCCGGCGACGTGGAAGGGCTGCTTGTGGCCGTCCAGCGGGCTGATCGGCTCGCCCAGCGCGGCCCAGACCCCGTTGTAGTTGACGCCGGCGGCCATCACGAGAACCAGGACCTCGTCCTCGCCGATCTCCCAGGTGGGCACCACCTCGACCTGCATGGCCTGGGTCGGCTTGCCGTGGCGCTCCTTGCGGATGCTCCAGGCGTACATGGTTTTCGGCACGTGGAAGGCCGGCGGGATCTCACCGATCTCGTACAGGTCCTTCAGCGCGGTGGTCTCAAGCGTCTGAATCGTCATCTCACTCCCCGTTCCTTCCGCGCTGCAACAACGCTCGCCGCGTCGCAGACAATGCGCAAAGGTCAAACTCGGCTGCGCCGCCCGTCGGTCGAAACGCGATAAACGTCTCGCCTTTGGGTCGTTTTTGGCTCTTGGGCGCAAAAAATCGCCCGGAACGCCGCTACGCTGAGACAACTGTTTGAAAGTGGCAAGTAGAATCTTTGTGCGCCGCAACATCGAAGTGGGCTCTCGCGAGGGAAGGTTGCCGAGCGGCGCGCGGCGCGCCACGCTGGCGGCATGATCCATCTTTCCCAACCCGAGGCCGGCGTCGCGCTGGTCGAGCTGGACGTCGCGCCGGCCAATGTCCTGGCCCTGGCCGAACGCGCGCGCTTGTTGGACGCCTTCGCGCAGATCGAGGCCGACCGCGCGGTTCGCGTCGCGATCCTCACCGGCCGCAACGGCGCGTTCTGCACCGGCGATGACCTGGCCGAGTCGCTGTCGCGCGACGTGGCCGCCCAGACCGCCGCCATCCTGCATTTCCTGGACATGTGCGACCGTATCGCCGCCGTCCGCGTCCCGGTGATCGCCGCCGTCGACGGCTGGTGCATCGGCGGCGGGCTGGAGCTGGCCCTGGCCTGCGACATCCGCCTGGCCGGAACGCGGGCCAGCTTCGCCTGCTCGGCCGTGCGGATGGGCCTGACCGCTTCGGCCGACCGCCTGACCAAGCTGGTCGGCGAGAGCCGCGCCAAGCCCCACCTCCTGACCGGCGCGCCCTTCGACGCCGCCCGCGCCCTGGCCGACGGGATCGTCGCCGAGGTTCACGCGTCCGAGGGCCTCTTGCCGGCGGCGCTGGACATGGCCCGCGTCATCGCCTCGCGCGCCCCGCTGGCGATCGAAGCGACCAAGCGGGTGGCGTCGGGGGCATCGGCGACGGCGGCGGAAATCCCGGGGCTAGCGGCGTCGGCCGATCACGCCGAGGCGCGGGCGGCGTTCATGGGGAAGCGGCCGGCGGTGTTCAGGGGTTGCTGAGGCGCTATGCTTACCCTTCGCCTACCGAACTACTCCGAGATTTTCAGCATTGGCCAAATATGCAATTGGCAGCCCGCGATAGTCGAATATTCGCCCAGACTGACTTGAAATGGCCTCTAGGCGTGTCTTCAAGGTGTCAACGCTGGTGACGCCCAATGCTGGCGCTAGGCGCTGGAAATAGGCCATCGACTCTGCACGTGCGAAGACAGGGAACGGCGAATAGCGATCGGCAGCATAGACCAGCGAGTAAGGGTACCAATTGTTGCTCGTACTTTGTCCTGCTGAGCAAATATATAGGAAGAAGTCAGCTTGCATGAGTGATTCAAAACTTGGTATTGCGCCAATTGGATGAGCCTCTCTAAGGAGATCTGCTTCCAGACTAATGCGTCTTAACTGTAGGCGCGTTTTCCGTTGATCTAGGCTGGCTGCGTGTTGGCGGAAAGCGGTAAAGTCTTGGGTGGCGCGACGCCCCCCGGTGTCGCGTTCCTCTAACAAATAAGCTTTTTCTACTGCCGCTTGAACGAGGTCGAAGCGTTCCTCGTCAAGCGCAAGTGCCACCGTCGTAAGAAAGGCCTCGTGTGCGATCACTTTAAATGCGTCGAACTGGACAGATATCCAATGAGATAGGCTGGAGTCTCGGTACATAAGCGTACCCAGTTGCTCGTTGATACTGAGAGTTCTCTGCCAGACGCGCTCGTCTTGACCGAAGCGAACAATTGTTGAAACGAGGTCCGACCACTGTTGCAGGTACGGACGCATTGAACTGATCGCCTTGATGATCGTTTCGTCGGCGGGCTCTGCGTTCGACAGTTGCGGAGCTAGCGACTGAAGCTCGGAACGAAGCGCGTCACCATAGTCTCGCACGAGGCTAGCGGCACTGGTTGAACCTTGGCGGACAGCTTCGGCTGCGCGACGAGCACGCGATTGCGTAGCTGAGGCTGTTGGTGCAGCGTCGAGTATAGACGATGGCACTGCGCCCAGCTTTGGTTTTACGTGCTGGGGGCGATCGACCAGCCATCGAAGCAACTGCTCGTAACTGGCTTCGAACTTGTCGGCAGAGCGAAAGTCGAAATAGATTCTACCTTTGTAGAAGACGGGAACATGTGCGTTTCCGTCTTCATCTTCGTCGGTCATCAGGGCTGCAAATTTATCCTGACTGCCCTTTCCATACAATTCTGGCGATATGATCTGGCTCTCTGTGCCTACGCCACCAGCTCTGTTGTTGGCTTTCTCGACATATTGTCTATCACAAATCATCATGACTTTGGTGACGGTAATATCTGTCACCATAGATTCCATAAATTGATAAGAGTCATGACCAGGTTTCAAATCCCATTTGTCAAGGATAACGTCTACGCCGTCCTCTCGCAGTCGTGACGCTAACTGGATGACCCATGCCTCGTGGGTGGGTGAGGACCACGAATAGGACGTGAATGCTCTAACGGAAGGAGGACTTGGTTGCTCGGTCATGCAGCCTAAATGCCAAATTCCTCAAAGTCCGCCAAGGTGGTCATTGTTTTACTGGTCAATTTTTGCGTGTGACGGCGATCTTGTTGCGTTGCAATAGATCCCGGATCGCGACCCGCGATAGCAATCACCAACAACACCGAAGTTCCCGGGCACTCCGCCTCGGCCAACCACGCCGCAACGCCAGCGGTGTTCAGGGGTTGCTGAGGCGCCAGGCGCGATAGCGCTTGGTCTGGGCGTTCTGCTTGATCCGTTGGCTGATCACGGTCAGCAGCGGCGAGAGCTTGCGGGCCGGGGCCTTGCCCGCCGCCAGGCGGTTGAGCTGCGCCTTGGTCAAAGCCATGACCGCCAGCCCCGCCAGCGAGCGGTTCTTCCAGGTCACTTCCGGCAGCACGACGTCCTGGCCTTCGGGTTTGCGCCAGGCGTTGGGCAGGTCCGGCGCGAAGGCCAGCGCCCGGGCGATCCCGATCACCGGCACGCCCGGCAGGGCGCCCTCCGGCGACAAGGCGGCCAGCGCCACCTCGCGCCGGCAGACGCCGCCGGTGACCATGATCGGCATCTTGGCGACCTTGGCGATGTCGCGGGCGAAGTCGACGAAATAGGCCTCACGCGCGGCTGTGGAGGTCTTGGGGGCGGTGTCGACCTGCGACGGACCCTGCATGGCCGGGCTCTCATAGCTGCCGCCCGACAGCTCGACGAGGTCCACGCCCATGCCGTTCATCTGTTCGACGACCCAGCGGGCGTCGTCGGCGTCGAAGCCGCCCTTCTGGAAATCGGCGGAGTTCAGCTTCACCGAGACCACGAAGCGCGGCGACACGCGCGCTCTCACGGCCTTGATCACCTCAAACAGCATCCGCGCGCGGTTCTCGCGCGAGCCGCCCCAGGCGTCGTCGCGGCGGTTGACCAGGGGCGAGAGGAACTGGCTGAGCAGATAACCGTGGGCGGCGTGGATCTGCACGCCGTCGAAGCCCGCGTCCTCGGCGCGTCGCGCGGTGACGGCGTAGCGCTCGATCAGCGTCAGGATCTCGTCGGCGGTCAGGGCGCGCGGCTGAGCGAGCAGGCTCGACAGCTTGCCCAGGTCGACGGGCACGGCCGAGGGGGCGACGGCGCCCTGGCCCAGATCGGCATAGGTCTGGCGGCCGGGGTGATTGATCTGCATCCACACCTGGCCGCCGCCCGACTTGGCTTCCTTCGCCCAGGTCTCGAACGGCGCGAGCGGGGCTCGGGCGTCCAGCACCACGCCGCCGGGTCCGGTCACGGCCGAGGGATCGACCATCACGTTGCCGGTGATCTGCAAGCCGACGCCGCCCTGCGCCCAGCGACGGTAGAGGGTCCACAGCGCGGGTCCAGGCAGTTGGCCCGGATCGGCGAGGTTCTCCTCCATCGCCGCCTTGGCGATGCGGTTGGGCAACACGGCGCCGTTCGGCAGAACGAGGGGCGCGAACAGCGGCTCGGACGGGGCGGTAAGCATGGAATCTTGACCTCGGTTCAGGCGGGTCCCACCTTCTACACCTTCAAGCTAGGTTGAAGGTCAAGGGCTCGGAAGATGAAGATCGGCGAGATCGCCAAGCGCGCGGGCGTGACGACCTCGCGCATCCGGTTCTACGAGGAGCAGGGCATCCTGCCGGCCGCGCTGCGCGGCGCAAACGGCTATCGCGACTATCCCGAGAGCCTGATCGCGACCCTGGGCTTCATCGAGCAGGCCCAGCGCCTGGGCTTTTCGCTGAAGGAGATCGCCGGCCATGCGGCGCTGGAGGGCAAGCCTTGCGAGGGCTTGCCGCAGAAGCTGCGGGCCAAGCTGGCCGAGGTCGACGCCCACATCGCTGCGGCCCAGGCGCGGCGGACCGAGCTGGTGGCGCTGATCGAGACGCTGGAGCGGGACGGACTGGAGCAGGCGGCTTAGCGCCCCGCGCCTAACGCCCCCTCCGTCACGCGGCTTTCAGGAGGAGAGCCGTTTCCTCCTCCCCTGTGAAACGGGGGAGGTGGCGCGGCGCCGATAGGCGACGTGACGGAGGGGGCGCTCGTCACCGCTATTCGCACTCGCGAAATGGATATTGCGCCGCAGCAAATCCCGGATCATGATCGGCGGTAATCAAGAACGATAAGCGTTTGGGAGCCCGCCATGTCCGCCAAGCCGTATCAGCACGCGCCCGATCCGCCGTGGATCTTCCGCACCTATGCCGGCCACTCGACGGCGGAGAAGTCCAACGCGCTGTATCGGGCCAACCTGGCCAAGGGGCAGACGGGTCTATCGGTGGCCTTCGACCTGCCCACCCAAACGGGCTACGATCCCGACCACATCCTGGCGCGCGGCGAGGTCGGCAAGGTCGGGGTGCCGATCAGCCATCTGGGCGACATGCGTCAGCTCTTCAGCGAGATCCCGCTGGAGAAGATGAACACCTCCATGACCATCAACGCGCCCGCCGCGTGGCTGCTAGCGATGTATGTCGCCCTGGCCGACGAGCAGGGGGCGGACCGCAAGCTTCTGCAGGGCACGACGCAGAATGATCTGATCAAGGAGTATCTGTCGCGCGGCACCTACATCTTCCCGCCGGGCCCGTCCCTGCGGCTGATCGGCGACATGATCGCCTGGTGCTATCGCGAGGTTCCCAAGTGGAACCCGATGAACGTCTGCAGCTATCACCTGCAGGAAGCCGGCGCGACGCCCGAACAGGAGCTGGCCTTCGCCCTGGCGACCGCTATCTCAGTGCTCGACACGGTCAAGGCCGGCGGTCAGGTGCCCGACGAGGACTTCGAGATCGTCGCCTCGCGGATCAGCTTCTTCGTCAACGCCGGCGTGCGGTTCGTCACTGAGCTTTGCAAGATGCGGTCTTTCACCAAGCTGTGGGGCCAGATCCTGCTAGAGCGCTACGGCGTGCAGGACCCGAAGGCCCGCCGCTTCCGCTATGGGGTGCAGGTCAATTCCCTCGGTTTGACCGAGCAGCAGCCCGAGAACAACGTCTACCGCATCCTCATCGAGGCCCTGGCCGTCACGCTCAGCAAGGACGCCCGCTGCCGGGCCCTGCAGCTACCGGCCTGGAACGAGGCGCTGGGCCTGCCGCGTCCGTTCGACCAGCAGTGGTCGCTACGGCTGCAGCAGGTGCTGGCCTACGAGACCGACCTGCTGGAATACGAGGACCTGTTCGACGGCTCCCACGTCGTCGAGGCCAAGGTCGCCGAGCTGTCGAAGGGCGCGCTGGATCAGCTGACCCGGATCGACCAGATGGGCGGGGCGGCCAGCGCCATCGACTACATGAAGTCCGAGCTCGTGGCCTCCAACGCCAAGCGGGTGCGCGCGGTCGAGACCGGCGAGATGACCGTGGTCGGCGTCAACCGCTGGACCGACACCGAGGCCTCGCCCCTTTCGGCCGGTGAGAGCGCGATCGAGACCGTCGATCCGCGCCTGGAGGCCGAGGTCGTGGCCCGCATCAAGGCCTGGCGCGAGGCCCGCGACGCCGTCGCGGTCGAGGCCGCCCTGGCCGATCTCAAGGCCGCCGCCCGCGAGGGGCGCAACGTCATGGAGCCCTCGATCGCCGCCGCCAAGGCCGGCGTCACCACCGGCGAATGGTCCGGCGCCCTGCGCGAGGTGTTCGGCGAGTATCGCGGCCCGACCGGGGTCGCCGTCGTGGTCTCGACCAACGAGGCCGAGGACGTCGAGGCGGTGAAGCGCGAGGTCGAGCGGGTCTCGCAACTGCTGGGCCGCACGCTGACCTATCTCGTGGGCAAGCCGGGCCTGGACGGCCACTCCAACGGCGCCGAGCAGATCGCCACCCGCGCCCGCGCCTGCGGCATGGAGGTCGTCTATGACGGCATCCGCTCGACGCCCGAAGAGATCGTCCGCCGCGCCAAGGAAAGCCGCGCCCACGTCGTGGGCCTGTCGATCCTGTCGGGCTCGCACCTTGATTTGGTGCAGGAGGTGATCCGGGTGATGCGGGTTGAGGGGCTGGGCGATATCCCCGTCGTCGCCGGCGGCATCATCCCGCCCGAGGACGCCCTGATCCTGAAACAGATGGGCGTGGCGCGGATCTACACGCCCAAGGACTTCAAGATCACGCAGATCATGGGCGACGTCGTGAAGCTGGTGGAGGCGACGGCGCTGGCGCAGGCGTGACATCGGCGCAATGCGCGTTTAGATTGAATACATGATCCGCCCTCTGTTCTCGCCTGAGATGCTGATGAAGGCCCGGACCTACGCCTTCTATGGGTCGGTGCTCGGGCTGGTGCTGTTTTGTCGCTGGACAAGTCAGCCGGTCAGCGACGATGGCGGACCCAGTTTCGGCTGGGCGATCCTCATCATGATCGGGGCTGGTTGGCTACTGTCACAAGACTGGTTGGAGCGGTTGCTCGGCCGCTTCAACGCCCCTACGCGGGGCGAATGGAGGACGGCCCGCGCCGCGCGGCTACGGTTGTTGCTGCCGTTCCCGTGTATGATCGTGCTCCTCATCTGGGCGGGCCAGACAGGGTGGAGCCTTTGGACAATGGCGGACCTGCCGCGGTTCGTCGGCCTCGTGGCGGTCACGCTGCTTCTGAGCGCGCTGGCCATCCGCAACACTCTGCAAATCTGGCGTGCAAGGGTCGAGCTTCGGGTCAGTGAGGCGGGCGTCTTCGCGCAGGCTTGGCGGCGGACCTACAGTTGGGACGAGATCGCCTTCGCCGTCCAGCCCGGCGGGCCGCGCGAGCTTCGCCTGGTTCTGACCGACGCCGCCGCGCAGGCGGCGGGACGTAGCGCCTTGCTGACCGCGCCGCTGGCGCCGACGGGACTGTTTCCGAACGAGGCTCTGGCCGCCCTGCGCGCGGTTCAGCCCGACCTGCCGATCGAGCCCTGGACGTCCAATGGCGTCGTCCTGCCGATCCGGGGTGCGACGGACCTGCCCGATGTCAGCAAGGTCGGGACCTACGGCTGACGGGGCTTTTCGTGCTATAATCACCCCATGACCCTCGACGAGGCCCTCACCAAACTGCGCGCGGCCAAGCCGCTGCTCGACCGCTACGGCGTGGCGCGGGTGGGGGTGTTCGGCTCGACGGCGCGCGGCGAGGCGGGGCCGGACAGCGACGTGGACGTGCTGGTCGAGTTCGCGCCAGAAAAGCACCCAGGCTTGGACTTTTTCCGGTTGCAGGGTGACTTGGCCAATGTGCTGGCCAGCGATATCGACCTTGTGACGCCTGATGGCCTGCACCGGCTCGTGCGAGACCGGGTGCTGCGCGAAGTTGCCTATGCTTAAGAGCGAGCGGGACGCCGAGCTTCGCTTGGACGATATCCTGCAAGCTATCGAGCGCATTCGGTCTTACGTTTCGGGCGCCGATTTCGCCCGGTTCGAAGGCGAGGCGATGCTGTTCGACGCCGTGTCGATGAACGTTCTGGTCATCGGCGAGTCCATAGGACGTCTGCCGGATCGCTTGAAGGATCGCCTTGGCGCCCTGCCCTGGAGGAGCATGGTTGCGGTGCGTAATCTGGTCGCCCATGGCTATCCGGAACTGGACGCCAAGATCGTCTGGGACATCGCGACGACGCGCCTGGACGCCTTGGAAGCTGTGATCGCGCCGATGCTGGCGGAGGTCCGGAACCCCTAACCCCGCCCCAGCCGCCAGGCGGCCGCGAAGCCGATCAGGGCCAGCGGCAGGAAGGCGCCGAACAGCAGGACGCCGTGGCTGGTCGCCAGCGCCGCGTCGATGCCGTGGTGGCCAAAGCCCAGCACGTTGGCCATGGCCCCGGCGCCGGCCGAGCCGACGGCGCCGCCGATCAGTTGCGAGGTCGGCACCGCGCCGGAGGCCATGGCCTGTTCCTCGGCTGGTGCGCCGGCGATGGTGCGGCGGGCGATGAAGGCGTGGCAGAGGCCAAAGCCCGCGCCCAGCACCACAAAGGCCAGCGAGGTCTCAACCAGGTTCCCGCGCGGCACGGCAAAGGCGCTGAGCGCCGCGCCCAGGGCGATCACGCCGGCGCCCAGGCGCACGAAGCGGCCGTCCTTTTGCGCAGGCACGTGACCGAAGATCAGAGCGCAGGCGGTCCAGCCGGCTGCGATCGCTCCGGTGACATAGCCTGCGAGCAGGGGCGAGGCGTCGTGGCGGGCCTGGATGAAGGCGGGGCCATAGACGGTGAAGCCGATCACCGCCGCCTCGCAGGCGAAGATGGTCAACAGCCCAAGCCCCGTGGCGGTGCGCAGGTCGGCGGCGGATTTGGGCAGAAGGCGGTCTTGGGTGCGGGTGTTGGCGGCCAGCATGGCGACCATGCCGATCACCCCGCCGATCGCCAGGATCACGGCCAGGCGCGGCGAGGCGACGACGCCGGCGCCGCCGATCAGGCTGACGCCGATCACCAGCAAGGCCAGCTGCAGGCTCGGGATCCGGCCGCCGCCTTCCTCGCGCTTGCCGCCGGGCAACATGACCATCACCGCGCCGACGAAGATCACCGCCTGGACCACGAACATCCAGAACACGCCGCGCCAGAAGCCCACGGCGGCGAACAGGCCGCCCAGCGCCGGGCCCAGCAAGGTCGCCGCCCCCCAGACCCCCGCGATCGCGCCATAGACGCGCGGCCACAGGTTCTGCGGGAACAGGGCGCTGATGGCCACATAGCAAAGGGCCACCACGGCCCCGGCGCCCAGGCCTTGGACCAGGCGTCCGACGATGAAGGTGATGAACTCCGGCGCCAGCGCGCTCATGGCGCAGCCGATCGCATAGACGAGACCGCTGATCGCCGTCGCCGCGCGCAGGCCCATGGCGATCGACAGCTTGCCCGAGCACGCCCCGGCCACGATCGAGCCGGTCAGATAGGCCGCCACCGACCAGCCGAAATACTGGTAGCCGCCGATCTCCTTGGCCACGCTGGGCATGATCGTCGCCGTCACCAGGGTGTCGGCGGCGTTCAGCCAGATGCCCAGGCACAGCAAGGCGAAACGCGGGACGAGGGCCTTGTCGACCAGGCGCGCGGGGGCGGGGGTGGAGCTCATGCCGGGCACATGGCCCTTTTCGCCGTCCCCGCCAAGGGCGTTGTGCGCCTCAGGTCTCCGAGACGCCTTGGACCCAGCGCGCGCAAAGCTCACGCAAGGCCGGCGCCGTCGCCTCGACGGCTTGCAGGTCCTTGAACACCATCACGCCCCGATCGGGCGCTGGCCATCGTGCGAGACGCCCGGGGTCATCGAAGCGGAAATCGACGGTGTCCTTCGGCTTGGCGCCGCGATGGAGGACGAGGCGCACGCCGCCGCGTCGCTCCAAGCCCAGGGTGATCAGATCGTCGTCGCCAAGCGCGAAGCTTGGCGCGTTCCACTTGATGCGCTCTGCGAGGACGGGCGCGGCGCTGTTGACGATCGCCCGCAGCCGCTCGACCATGGAGCGCGTTTCCGGATCCAGGCGCGCCAGGAAATCGCTGACGGTCACTCTGGATGATCGCTCAGAGCGTCTTGGCCAGGGCCGTCAGCTGGTCGGTGGCGACGCCCCAGCCCTCGTGGAAGCCCATCTGCTCGTGGGCCGTCTTGTCCTCGACGGTCCAGTGGCGGGCCACGGCGCGGTAGCGGGTCTTGCCGTCGCCCAGATCCTCGAAGGTGACGATCCCGACCATGAACGGCTTGTCCGAAGGTTTCCAGGCCTGCGTGAAGGCGTCGGTGAAGACGATCTTCTGGTTCGGGACCACCTCCAGATAGACGCCCGGATGGGGCACGACTTCGCCGTTCGGGCCGTTCATTTCCATGTAGCTGTTACCGCCGGTCCGCACGTCCAGGCGCACGTTCGAGACGGTCCAGGGCTTGGGGCAGAACCACTCGGGCATCAGTTCAGCCGTGGTCCAGCAGGTGTAGAGCTTCTCGGCGGAGACATCGATGATGCGCTCCAGAACGAGGTCGCGGTCTTCCGGCTTGGCGGGGGCGGCGGCGGTGTCGAGGGGCATGAGGGGTCTCCGATTGAGGGCTATCTTGCCTCAAGGACGCACCGATGGCGCGAACGCCGACAGGGATGCTGAGAAAAATCCTCCCCCCAGCGGGGGAGGTGGTCCGAAGGACCGGAGGGGGAAGTTCTGCTGACCTTGCCGCGTCCCCCTCCGTCGCCGCTCTGCGTCGACACCTCCCCCGTTGGGGGGAGGATTTGCCCGAGGCTTGACCCTGCGCTTCACCCGCCGCACTGTGCTCGAAATTCAAACAAGCGTTTAGGGAGCGCGCCATGAGCCTCTTCGACCTGACCGGCAAGGTGGCGATCATCACCGGGTCCTCGCGCGGGATCGGCAAGGCGATCGCCGAGCGGATGGCCGAGCACGGCGCCAAGGTGGTGATCTCCTCGCGCAAGGCCGGCCCGTGCGAGGAGGTCGCCGCCGAGCTCAACGCCAGGCACGGTGCGGGGACCGCCATCGCCGTGCCGGCCAATATCGCCGCCAAGGACGAGCTGCAGAATCTCGTCGACGAGACCCGCAAGGCGTTCGGCAAGATCGACATCTGCGTCTGCAACGCCGCCAGCAATCCCTATTACGGCCCGCTGGCCGGGATCGCCGACGACCAGTTCCGCAAGATCCTGGACAACAACATCATCAGCAATCACTGGCTGATCGGCATGGTCGCGCCCGAGATGCAGGCCCGCAAGGACGGCTCGATCATCATCATCAGCTCGATCGGCGGCCTGCGCGGCAACGCCATCATCGGCGCCTACAACATCTCCAAGGCCGCCGACTTCCAGCTGGCGCGGAACCTGGCCCACGAGTTCGGCCCCGACAATGTGCGGGTCAACTGCATCGCGCCCGGCCTGATCAAGACCGACTTCGCCAAGGCGCTGTGGGACAATCCCGAGACCCTCAAGCGCTCGACCACGGGCGTGCCGCTGCGCCGGATCGGCGAGCCGGACGAGATCGCCGGCGCGGCCGTCTATCTGGCCTCGAAGGCCGGAAGCTTCATGACCGGGCAGGCGATGGTCCTGGACGGCGGCGCGACGATCTAGCCCACGATCAACCGGTCAAGCTTAACCCCTCCTACATTTCTAACCGCGAAGGGTTGCCGCGAATTCCAGGGAACGGACTTGCGGCGCCTTCTGATTCTTCTCGTGCTCGTCGTGAGCCTTGGCCCCGGCGGCGCCTGGGCCAAGGACGCCGCGCCCCTGGCCCAGCGGCTTGAGCAACTGAGCCAGGAGATCGGCGCGCACGAACTGCGCAATCCGCCCCGCGATAACGAGGACGTCGAGCGCGCCGGCCGCCGCGCCCTGCGCGAGACAGGTCAAGCCCGCCTCTACGGCGTGTGGCGGGTGCTCTACGCCTACAAGAGCAATCAGATTCAGGCCCCGTTCGACACCTGGGTCGCCCAGACTCGCGAGGTGGCGCGGCGCGACAAGGACGCCAGCCTGCAAACGCTGGTCGATCTTGAGACCCTGGCGTTTCGCCATGAGCGGGGCGGCTTTCAAGCCTTCCAGGACGCCGACTGGGACCGCTTCCTCAACCGCTCTGGCCCCGATATCCGGTTGATGGCGGGCGTCGAACGCGTGCGCCATCTGGGGCAGGTCGGTCGCTGGGCGCAGGCGGCGCGTCTCGCCGCCGAACTGACCGTCGAGCTGGAGCGCCGCGGCCGCATCGCCCAACCGCTGTTGGCCGAGCTGCACCAGGTGCACAGCTACACGCTGGCGGACGCCGGCGACAAGGAAGGGGCCCTGGACCACATGGCCCAGGCGGCCGCGCTGGACGAACGCGACGCCTTCTATGTGCGCAAGATCGAGCGAATCTACGACATCGCCTTCACCGCCGCCGACCTTGGCGAGCTGGACGCCGCCGAGCGCTTCGCGGCCTTGCACCACAAGCTGACCCTGGCCGACGGCGACGCCGATCTGGTCACCTGGGATCGCTTCCTGTGCGCGCGCATCGCCGGCCTGCGCGATGCGCCGGCGCGGGTGATCCAGTGCCTGGCGCCCGCCGCCGGCCTGCTGGCCAAGCCCGACCGACGCCTTCAAGTCCGGATGCTGGGCCAGCGCGCGCTCGCCGCCGCGCAGCTTGGCCAGGCCGAGGCCGCGCGCCGCGACTTGGAGCAACTGAAGACCATTCCCGAGAGCCTCGCCTCGCGGGATCAGCCTCTGGAGGCCCTGGTCGAGGCGTATATTGACCAGGGGCGGGGGCGTAGCGCCGAAGCCTTCCGCAAGCTCGACGCCTGGCGCAAGGCCGACAGCCTGGCCGCCCGCAAGGTCCACGCCCGCAGCGTGGCCGAGATGTCCGCTGCGCTTGAAAGCGAGCTGCGGGCCAAGCGCGACGAGAGCCGGCGCCTGGCCGAAGAGGTCCGCCTGTCTCGCAGTCTGGCGCGCGCCTCGGTGGTCATCGCGCTGCTGCTGGGCGTGCTGGTCGCCGGCGCCGCGGCGTGGGCGGTGCATCAGCGGCGGGCCTCGGGACGTCTGAAGGGCGCGCAGCAGCGGGCCGAAGCCGCCAGCACCGCCAAGTCGGCGTTCCTGGCGGTGATGAGCCATGAGCTGCGCACTCCGCTCAACGGCATGCTGGGTCTGGCCCAGGCCCTGCGTTCGGGCGATCTGACCCCGGATCAGCGCGACCAGGTTGATCTGATCCTCGACAGCGGCGACACGCTGCTGGTGCTGCTCAACGACATTCTCGACCTCTCCAAGATCGAGGCGGGCAAGCTGGAGATCGCGCCGACGGTGGGCGACATCGTCCAGACCAGCGCGCGCCTCGTCGGCGGCTATCAGCCCACTGCCCGTGAGAAGGGCGTCACCCTGACCTTCCGCCTGGAGGGCGAGGCCCCCGGGCCGCTGATGTTCGATGGCGTGCGGATGCGGCAGTGCCTGAGCAATCTTGTCTCCAACGCGCTCAAGTTCACCACGCAGGGCAAGGTCGAGGTGGCGCTGGCCTGCTACCCCGAGCCGGACGATCGCGTCCGGGTGCGCCTGCGCGTGGCGGACACGGGCATCGGCATGAACCCGGCCACGGTCGCCAAGCTCTTCCGACCCTTCACCCAGGCCGACGCTTCGACCACGCGGAACTTCGGCGGTACGGGCCTTGGCCTGAACATCACCCGCCGTCTGGTCGAGCTGATGCGCGGCGACATCAAGGTCGAGAGCGATGAGGGTGTGGGCTCTGTCTTCACCATCGAGATGGTGGTCGACCGGGCCGAAGCGCCGGCCCCGCAAGCGCGTGAGGAGCACGGCGCCCAGGAGCAGGTCGGCTTCGCCGCGCTGCAAGGCCGCCGCATCCTGGTGGTCGACGACCACCCGGTGAACCGACGGGTTATCCGCCTGTTCTTGGAGCCCTTCGAGTGCGACCTCGTCGAGGCCGAGGACGGCCAGCAGGCCCTGGACGCCCTGGAGCGCGAGGCCGTCGATATCGTGCTGATGGACGTCAACATGCCGGTCATGGACGGGCTGGAGGCGACGCGCCGTCTGCGTCTGGACACGCGCTTCCATCGCTTGCCGATCATCGCCCTGACCGCCGACGTGATGTCGGCGCAGATCAAGACCTGCCTGGACGCCGGCTGCGACGCCCATGTCGCCAAGCCGATCGACCTGCGCAATCTGCTGTCGGTGATGGACCGCTGCCTGGCGCGCGGCGTGGCGCGTGACGCGGCCGCAGGGCTGAGCGCGCTCTAGGATAACCTCATCTGCGCCCTGGCCTGCGCCAGCATGCCGCACCGGTCTTTAAGCCGCCGATAATCACGCCAGCGCAATCGTTTCCCAAAAGAAACGAGAAGGACCACGCCATGGGTCTGAGCATTGGAACCCGATCGGTGGCTGACTTGGTGCTGAAGGGCCTCGAGCGCTCCTTCGCGGTCATTGAGTTCACCCCCACCGGCAAGATCCTGCGCGCGAACGAGGGTTTCTGCGGCGCGGTTGGCTACAATCCGGCGGAGATCGTCGGTCAGCACCATCGCATTTTCGTCGACTCCGAGTTCACGGCGACGTCGGACTACGAAGTCTTCTGGCAAACCCTGTCGTCCGGCCAATTCGTGTCCGGCGAGTTCAAGCGCCTTCGCAAGGACGGGTCGCCGCTGTGGATCCGCGCCTCCTACACCCCTGTGACGGACCAGCGGGGTAAGGTGCTGAAGGTGGTCAAGCTGGCGCTCGACATTACGGCCGAGACCGTTAGAGCCGCCGAGAACGCGTCGTTCATCCAGGCGATCCACCGTTCACAGGCCGTGATCCAGTTCAGTCTGGACGGCGTCATTCTGGACGCCAACGACAATTTTCTGGAGGCGGTCGGCTATGGCCGTGACGAGATCGTCGGTCGCCACCACAGGCTTTTCGTCAAGCCTGATCACGCCCAGGCCCCCGACTACACCGCCTTTTGGACGAAGCTGAGCCGAGGCGAGTTCTTCTCCGACGAGTTCGAGCGCGTCGGCAAGGGCGGGCGGACCGTCTGGCTGCAGGCGCAGTACAACCCGATCTTCGACGCCGACGGCCGGATCGTCCGGGTGATCAAGATCGCCACCGACCTGAGCGAACGGATTCGCCAGGTCGGCCTGGTGGACAACGCCCTGCGGGGCCTCTCGCACGGGAACCTGCGATCGGAAGTGCGCGAGCCCCTGATGCCCTCGCTGGACAGCTTGCGGATCAACTTCAACGAGTCGATCCAGGCGCTGAACGCGGCGATGTCGACCGTCGCCGCCTCGGCCGCCAGCGTGGGCGAAAACTCTGACGAGATCTCCAGCCATTCCGACGGCCTGGCGCACCGGACCGAACAGCAGGCCGCCAGCCTGGAGGAGACCGCCGCCGCGCTGGAAGAGATCACCGCGACCGTGGCGCGAACGGCGTCCGGGGCCAAGCACGCCGATGCGGTGGTGCAGCGCGCCAGCAAGGATGCGCAGGCCTCGCGCGCCGTCGTCGAAAGCGCTGTCGAGGCCATGGGCGGGATTGAGCGGTCCTCGAGCCAGATCAGCCAGATCGTCGGCGTCATCGACGAGATCGCCTTCCAGACCAACCTGTTGGCGCTGAACGCCGGGGTCGAGGCGGCGCGCGCGGGCGAAGCCGGGCGCGGCTTCGCCGTGGTGGCGCAAGAGGTGCGGGCGCTGGCCCAACGCTCGGCCGAGGCGGCGCGGGAGATCAAGGTGTTGATCGCCGCGTCGTCGCAGCACGTCAACAAGGGCGTGGCGCTGGTCGGCGACACCGGCCAAGCCTTGAACGCCATTCTGGGCCAGGTCGAGGAAATCCGCACCCTGGTGGGCGACATCTCCCACTCGGCCCAGGAGCAGGCCGCCGGCCTCAACCAGGTTTCCACCGCCGTCAGCCAGATGGATCGGTTGCTGCAGACCAATGCGGGCATGGTGGAGGAAGCCACCGCATCGGCCCATGTCCTCAAGGAACAGGCCAATCGCCTTCAATCGCTGATCGACAATTTCCAGCTCGCCAGACGCAACAGCGTCGCCCTGGCCGCCTAGAGCCCTTTAGCTTTGGATGGAAGCATCTAAAGCGTGGAAAAGGGCGCTAAATGTTTGATTTTCTAGCCTGTTTATCGAGTTTAGATCGTTCCATCTAGGCTCGACAGGCTCTCAGCGGCGGAGCGCGAACGTGGAGGCGAAGGATCTGGAGACGCTCGTCAGCTACCAGATGGCCCTGTTCACCGCGCTGTCGGGCGTGCTGGTGGGCAAGGGGCTGATCCGGCGCGAGGAACTGGAGGCCGCGCTGTTGCTGGTGGCCGAGCGCGAGCCGGACCCCAGCGCCCAGAAGTTTCTGCGCGCGACCGCAGAGGCGTTCGCCGTCAACCGCCCGGCCAGCGCCAGCGAGCGCAAGCGGATGATCTGACCTGCGCGCTGACCCCTTGAGGGCTCCAGATCATCTACCCACAACGGGGTGGTTTGGCCGGCGGAGCTTCTTATCTTAAATCAAGATTATCCAAGCCTATGTAAAGATTATGTATTCAATTGGGCTTGGAGGGCTGAAAATGTCTCTGAGTTCTTGTGTGGAATTATCGCAAGAGCCGATAAATCATGCGTCGATCCTGGTGATCGACCAGGACCCCGTCCAATGGACGATCGCGCGGTCGATCCTCGAGATCATGCCGCTGTCGCTCTACTACGCGGCGAGCGGCGAGGAGGCCGAGGTCCTTTCGGCGTCGGTCGGCTTTGATCTTGTGCTGATGGACCGTCATCTGGGCGCGAGGGATGGTGACGCCTGCGCTGTGAGATTGCGAACCCGGCTCTGCGGCGCGCGCTATGCGGCGATCCTGGCCTGCGCCTTGGACACGGAAGGCGCGCAGGGCGCCTCGGTCTATGACGGGCTGGTGATCAAGCCCTACAGTGTCCTTAGCTTGACCAAGGGCGTCCTGCTAGGGCTGGAGACCATGCGTGAGGCGCGGCGCGAGGCGGGCCTGACCGTCAGCGCCGCAGACGCCGGCGTAGCGTTCTGTTGATCCCCTAAACCAGCGCCGCCCTCGCCGCCGCCAGGCGCCTGACCGCCTCGTCCAGGGTCGCGTCGGCCTTGGCGAAGCACAGCCGGACCACGGTGGTCACGGGGTTCTCCGCGAAGAAGGCCGAGACCGGGATCGCCGCCACGCCGTGCTCGGTCACGCAGCGCTCGCAGAAGGTCACGTCGTCCAGCGCGATCCCCGAGGCCAGGAGATCGACATTGAGGAAGTAGGTGCCCTGGCTCTCCAGCACGACATAGCCGGCGTCGCGCAGACCGGCGGTCAGGCGATCGCGTGAGCGCTGGAGCGCGGCCGGCATCTCATCGAACCAGGCGCGGTGGTGATCGAGACCCCAGGCCACGCCCGCCTGCAGGTTGGGCGGGGTGGTGAAGGTCAGGAACTGGTGGGCGGCGGCCAGGGCCTTGGCCAGGGGCGGGGCGGCGATCAGGAACCCGACCTTCCAGCCGGTCATGCCAAACAGCTTGCCGGCCGAGCCGATCTTCACCGTGCGCTCGCGCATGCCGGGGAAGGTCATCAGCGGCCGATGACGCCGGCCGTCGAACACCACGGCCTCCCAGACCTCGTCGCAGACCGCGACGACGTCGTGGCGGACGCAGACCTCGGCCAGCAGGGCCAGGTCCTCGTCCGGCGTGACGACGCCGGCCGGGTTCAGGGGGCTGTTCAGCACGACCATCCGTGTACGGTCGGAGAACGCCGCCTCCAGCATCGCCCGGTCGAACCGCCAGTGCGGCGGTGAGAGCTTGACCAGCTTCGGCACGCCGCCGGCCCGGCGGACCAGCGGCAGGTAGGCGTCGTATAGCGGCTGGAACAGCACCACCTCGTCGCCGGGCGAGATCAGCGAGGTGAACGCCGCCGCCAGGGCCTCGGTGGCGCCGGAGGTGACGACGATCTCGGTGTCGGGGTCGAGAGCAAGATCCTGGGTCCGCCCATAGTGGCCGGCGACCGCCGCGCGCAGTTCGGGCAGGCCGCGCATCGGCGGGTACTGGTTCGAGCCTTCGATGAGCGCCCGCGCGGCGGCTTCGCGAACGGGCAGGGGGCCCTGGTCGTCGGGAAAGCCCTGACCCAGATTGATCGCGCCGTGCTGACGGGCCAGGCCGCTCATGCGCTCGAAGATGGTGGTGGGCAGGTTGTCGAAGACGGGATGAACCATGGCCGAGGCGTAGCATTCCGTCCGGCGGATCGACCATGAAAAAGGGGCGCGGCCAAAGCCGCGCCCTTCGCCATTCGCCTGGAAGGCTTGGCCCTAGAAGCGGTACTTCAGGCCCATGCCCACCGACCACAGGCTGGCGGCCTGGTCGACCGTCGGGGTGGCCAGGGTGGCCGGCGAGGCCGTGGTGTAGCTGTAGCGATAGGCCGCGCAGGTCGGGTCCGCCGAACCAGCAGCCGTGCCGTCGGCGCGGGCGCACTGGGCGTTGACCACGACGCCGCCCGAACGGCTGTTGGTGTACTCCTTCACAACGCCCCACTTCTTGTCGAGCAGGTTGCCCAGGTTCTGGACGTCCACCGTGAACAGCAGGCTGTGGCCACGGATCGGAGAGGGGATCTCCTGGGCGTACTGGAAGTCGATCCGGTCCACGTTCGGGTTCTTGCCGAAGCCGCGCGGCACGATCTTGCCCATCGGCAGGCCGAACTGGTTGACCAGGGCCTTGAGCTTGTCGACCGAGGCCTGGCTGTCGAAGAACACCGTCGTGCCCGACGCGCTGACGAACTTCAGCGGGTTGGCCGCGTCCGGGCTGTTCAGGTTCGGGATATAGGCCAGGGCGTCGTCGCGCGACACGCCGAAGGTCGGGTTACGACCGCCGGCCGGGTCGGTCATCAGGAAGCTGATCGGACGACCGTCGCGACGCTCGCCGAACAGGGTGAAGCGCGACACCCAGCCCGGACGCAGCTCGAGCTTGTAGCTCAGGTTCACCTTCAGCGAGTTACGCAGCAGGTTGTTGGACTTGCCCTTGGCCGCGCCGTTGGGGTCCATGTCGAAGCCCTGGTCGGCATAGTAGTTGCCGCCCGTGGAGTTGCCGCCGGCGGTGGTGCCGAACTCCGAGATGCCGCCGTACTGGCGACCGTCCTGCCAGGTGTAGGCGGCCCAGGTGTCGACGCCGAAGATGTTGCGGCGGGCCGACAGGGCGACCGTCCGCGTCCAGTTCTTGGTCGAGGGGTTATAGGCCTGGATGTCGCCGAACAGGCCCAGGTTGGCCAGGTCGGCGTTGGCGACGACCGGCAGGCCCAGGGCCGTGCGGCTGGCGTTGATCGCCGCGGCGTTGGCGCCCGGGATCACCAGACCATCGTAACGGACGCGACCGTCGGGCGTCAGCTGCTGGACGCCGTTGACCGTCAGGCGACGGGCGCGGGCGTCACGGAAGGCCACATTGGACTCCGACCAGCTGGCCACCGCGTCGATGCCCCAGTCGATGCCGAACTGGGTGGTCTTGAACGAGAGGTTGGTCTTCCAGTCGGCCGCCATCTTGAAGCCGGGGGCCAGCGAGTTGGTGTAGGCGTTGCGACGGCTGGCGCTGTCGGCGGTCAGCAGGGTCTGGGCGACGGCCGCCGGGCTGGTGATGAACGAGGGCGAGGCCTTGTTGATCGTCAAGAGGGCGTTGCCGGTCGCCGCGTCGATGGCCTGGTTGGTGGCGGTGTCGACGAAGGTGTCGTCGGCCGTCGAGAGCGTGCCGTTGGTGGCGCGGCGGATCGCGAAGCTGTTGGTCAGGGCGCCGGTGGTGCCGCCGTAGCTGTTGCCCAGGAACACGTCCGGCAGACCGCCCGACACCAGGCCAAAGCCGCCCGACAGCTCGAACCAGTCGCTGTTGTACTTGGCCGAGACGCGCGGCATCAGCACGTCGATGCCGTCATAGGTGGTCTGGTTGGAATAGCCGTAGCGGTTGACGAAGTTGGTGTTCAGCGTCGGCTTCTTGTCGGCGGCGTAGCGATCCCAGCGCACGCCGAAGTTCACGGTCAGGGCGTCGGTGACGTCCCAGGTGTCCTGAGCCAGCAGCGAGTGGACCTTGTAGTCCAGCAC
The DNA here is from genome assembly GCF_002310375.3 of Caulobacter vibrioides. Taxonomy (GTDB): domain Bacteria; phylum Pseudomonadota; class Alphaproteobacteria; order Caulobacterales; family Caulobacteraceae; genus Caulobacter; species Caulobacter vibrioides_D. Next base: position 3,397,977 of record NZ_CP023315.3, on the reverse strand, counting down.
CGCGGCGGCGTCGGTCGCCGTGCCGGTCAGCGAGTTGCCGTACGACAGTTGGTTGGCCTGACCGGCCTGGAACTCGGCGACGCTATCGAAGTAGTAGACCCCGCGCGCGGCCTGCAGGAACAGATTGTAGATCTCCATCCCACGATACTGGTAGCCGAGCTTGATCTGGTGGTTGTCGAAGCCGGTGTAGTTGGCGACGAACGAGCCCGAGGTGTCCTTGGTCTTCAGGACGTTGGCCTGGCGGAACTGGTCGGGACCAAAGCCGATCGACGGCACGCCCGACGAGCAGGAGAAGGCCGCGCCGGTGCCGAAGGCCGGGTCGGTGCAGATCGAGACGTTGGCGAAGCCCTGGCCCACGGGCGGCAGCTGGCCGCGCTGATAGCCGCGGAACGCCACGCGCGCTTCGGTCGCCAGATCCGGGCTCCAGCGCGAGTTCAGCTGCAGGGCGTAGTTGTCCTCGTTCTCAGGCTGGACGTACCAGTTGGTGTCGAGGCTGATCGCGGTGGCCGACGGGCTGCGCTTCCAGACCGAGCTGAACGCGTGGCGATAGGTCGCCGACAGGCGGTGATTGTCGGTGATGTTGTAGTCGATCTTGATCGACGACTTTTCGTCGAGGATCGGTTCGACCAGGGCCACCGAACCCGGCTTCAGCAGCGACGAGGCCGCATAGCCGTTCCAGTTGGCGAGCACAGCGTCGATATCGGCCTGGCTGGCGCCCGTGCCGGTCGAGACGCCCGGAATGCGGTTGAAGGTGTTGGCGAAGCCGCCGCCGATCGGACCCACGCCCGTGGTGTCGGAGCTGGAGAACTTCTCATAGGAGGCCGCGAAGAACAGGCGGTCCTTGATGATCGGGCCCGAGAGGAAGAAGCCGTAGTTGGTCTCGGCGATCTGGTTCTTGACCTTCCGGAAGCCGCTCAGCGGCGCCTGGAGCACGTCGTTGTTGGTGAAGCCGACGATCGGCAGCTGGTTGCCGACCAGGCGGGTGGTGCGCTCGTTGGAGAACAGCGAACCGTGGAAGTCGTTGCCGCCCGAGCGCATGATCAGGTTCAGCGCGCCGCCGGTGAAGTCGCCGTCTTCGACGTCGAAGGGCACGGCCTGGATCGCGACCTGCTCAAGCGCCTCGAACGAGACCGGGCCGCGGTTGGTCGACAGGCCGCCGGTGTTCAGGCCGTAGCTGTCGGCCGAGCGCACGCCGTCGATGGTGATGCGGTTGGCGCGGGGCGCCGAGCCGGCGATGTAGAGACCGCCCGACGGACCGGTGCCGCGGGCCACGAAGTCCAGATTGGCCAGCGGGTCGCGGCGGCCGATGTCACGGATGTCGCGCTTGACCGACACGACGGCGTCGATCTCGTCGCGGCCCAGGGTCGTCCGCGAGCCGACATTGGCCAGTTGGCTGGTGGTGGCTTTCTTCGCGGCGGTGATGACCACTTCCGACAGTTCGGTGGCGGGCACCAGGGCCAGACGGACGCGCTGAGCGTCGCCGACGTTCAGGAACAGATCGCTGAGGGTCTGCGAGGCGAGGCCCTGACCGGTGGCGGTGATCTTGTAGGGACCGCCGACGCGCAGACCGCGCGCGTCGAACGCGCCGGCTTCGTTGGTGACGACCACCTGATCGGTGCCGCTGGGCACGTGGGTGACGGTGACGGTCACGCCGGCGATCGGCGCGCCCTTTTCATCGACGGTGACGCCGCGCACGGCGGCGGTGGTTTGTTGAGCGTAGACGGCCGGCGCGGAGAACGCGAAGGCCAGCGCGCCGAACGCCGCTCCGGCGGCGAGCTTGCGGGCGAAAGACATGGAAACCCCCTCAGGTCGGCCGTCCCCGAGAGTCGGGACGCCTGCCTCGCCCCTACTGCGCCAAGTATGCAGTTTGTTACTCTATTTATGACACTTTCAAAGCAGGCGGGCGGTAGGGCGACTAGACCGCCGCGGCTTGCTCGCCGTCGTCGTCGCGGTCGCGCCGCATCTGCCGTGCGAGGTTGGACATCAGGAAGCTTGGGATGTCGCTCACGGGCATCGGACGGCCAAACAGGAAGCCCTGGAACTGATCGCAGCGCATCTCGGCCAGCAACTGGGCCTGGGCCTGGGTTTCGACGCCCTCGGCGGTGACTTCCAGGTTCAGGGTTTGGCCCAGGAGGGCGATGGTGCGCAGGATGTCGGCGATGGCCGCGTTGTCCTGCATCTCGGCCACGAACGAGCGGTCGATCTTGATCTTGTCGAACGGGAACCGCCACAGATAGGCGAGGCTGGAATAGCCCGTGCCGAAGTCGTCCATGGCGATCTTGACGCCGAGCGCCTTCAGGGCGGCCAACTGTTCCAGGGTCTTGGCGCTGTCGTGCAGCAGCAGGCCCTCGGTGATCTCCAGTTCCAGGCGCCAGGGCGCCAGGCCCGAAGCGTTCAGGGCCGCGCGGACCTGCTCGACCAGATCGCCCGAGGCGAACTGGTTCGGCGACAGATTGACCGCGACCGTCAGGTGCGAGGGCCAGGTGGCGGCGGTGCGGCAGGCCTCGTTCAGCACCCACTCGCCGATGCGGCCGATCAGACCCCACTGCTCGGCGCACTCGATGAAGTCGGACGGTGGCACCAGGCCCCGCGTCGGATGCTGCCAGCGCAGCAGGGCCTCAAAGCCCGTGGTCTCGTTGTCGCGACGGCCGATCAGCGGCTGGAAGAACAGCTTGAGTTCGTCGCGGGCCAGGGCCTCGCGCAGGTCCAGCTCCAGAGCGCGGCGCTCCTGGGCCCAGACGTCCATGGCGGTCTCGAAGAACCGATAGGCGCCGCGGCCATCGCCCTTGGCGCGGTAGAGGGCCAGATCGGCGTTCTTGAGCAGGCCGTCGGGGTCGTCGGCGTCGAAGGGGGCGACCGCGATGCCGACGCTGGCTCCGATCAGGACGTTGTGGCCCAGGATGTCATAGGGCGCCGACAGGGTCTCGACGAGCGACTGGGAGAGGGCCGACAGCGCCTCGTGGCCGGGCGAGGGGGCGCAGATCACCGCGAACTCGTCGCCCCCCAGGCGCGCCACCATGCCGGCTTCGCCGACGCAGGCGCGCAGACGGCTGGCCACCTGCATCAGCAGGGCGTCGCCCACGGGGTGGCCCAGGCTGTCATTGACGCCCTTGAAGTGGTCGAGGTCGAGGCACAGGACGGCGCAGCCCGAGGCCTTGTCGCGACCGTGGTCCATCCAGGCCTTGCCCAGATTCTGCAGCAGCGACAGGCGGTTGGGCAGCTGGGTCAGTACGTCGTAGTGCGCCAGGTGCGAGATGCGCGCCTGAGCCTCGCGCGCTTGAGTGATGTCGGCGCCCACGCCGCGGAAGCCGATGAACAGGCCGTCCAGATCGTGCACCGGCTTGGCCGACAGCGACCACCAATGGGTCGAGGGCTTGTCCGCCTCGGCCGCCACCGTGATCGAGACCACCACGTCGCGGAAGGTCTTCTGCTCGGCGAACAGGGCCGACAGCGCCGCGACCGGTCCGCAGGGCGCTTCGGCCGCGCCGCACAGATCCGACATGGCCTGGCCCAGCAGGGCGTCCTTGTCGACGCCGGCGGCGGCGGCCATGCGGTCGGAGACGTAGGTGAGGCGGCCCCAGGCGTCGACTTCCCACAGCCAGTCGCTGGCGCCTTCCTCAAAGTCGGAGAGCAGCAGGCTGACGACCTGCTTTTGCGTTTCCAGCTCCTCGGCGGCGACCAGGCGCTCGGCGAAGATCCGGGCGTGCGACAGGCACGATACGGTGACGACGGCGTAGCAGAACACCAGCAGGCCGCCCAAGGCGTAGAGGATCGGATCGCCGCTGGTCAGCAGCATGTACAGTGAGCCGATGACCATCGGCGTCGAATAGGCCAGGGCGGCGGCTGGCAGGGTCAGCATGGCGAAGCCGCCACAGCCGATCATGCCGGCGATCACCGAGGCGACCATCATCGGCATGGCGCTGGTGTCGCTGGGGCGGAAGGTCATCAGGGGCAACGCGCCCCACAGGCAGCCCAGCACCCCGGCCTGGAGGGCGATCCGGCGCACGCCGCGCTTGGACACGGCGGCCTTGCCGCTCTTGCGACGTTGCGCCGAAACCCAGCCCCGAAGGCCCAGCAGGGCGTAGCTGATCACCAGCGCAGCCCAGACGCCGATCGCGATGCGATGGGGATGGCTCAGGCCGGCCAGCGAGACGAGAAAGGCGATGGCGATGTTGGCGCTCATCATCACCGGCGTCATGCGCAGGATGCTCTGCACCTGCTCCACGCGCACACGGCCCGCCAGCGCCTCGGGAGCCCCGGCCAGCACCGGCGCGGGCAGGATCGCGAACACGCGATTGAGCAACGAGCTGGCGATAACGCGCACGCGTAATCCTATGGTCGTCCGGAGTAGAGCCCCCGGCAGAACATCGTTCTGTTGGGTAAACCAGAGGTTAAGTACGACCTCTGCGGTCAAGATGACGCGGAAAACAAAAAGGGCCGCCGTTCTGATGAACGGCGGCCCTGGAACTCAGGACGGAAAGTCCCAGAGCCTTGTGCGTCAAAACGGGATCGTTTTGACGCACAAGGCTCTAAGTCAAATACTTAGAGCGTGACTCGTACCGAAACCGGTTCCCACTTTCGGCGTCACGCTCTAGTCTTCCTTGACGCGCTTCTTGCGGAACGACGGGTTCAGGGTCTGCTTGCGCAGGCGGATGTTCTTCGGCGTCACCTCGACCAGCTCGTCTTCTTCGATATAGGCGATCGCCTGCTCCAGGGTCATGCGGCGCGGCGGGGTCAGACGGATCGACTCGTCCTTGCCAGACGCGCGGACGTTGGTCAGCTGCTTGGCCTTCATCGGATTGACGTCCATGTCATCCTGGCGGCTGTTCTCGCCGATGATCATGCCCTGGTACGTCTTCTCGCCGGCGCCGACGAACATCACGCCGCGCTCTTCCAGGTTCCACAGCGCGTAGGCTGCGGTTTCACCGTCCGAGTTCGAGATCAGCACGCCCTTGCGCTGTTGGTCGATGGCGCCCTTGTAAGGCTCGTAGTGGCTGAACACACGGTTCAGCACGCCCGAACCGCGGGTGTCGGTCAGGAACTCGCCCTGATAGCCGATCAGCGAGCGCGACGGAGCGGTCAGCTGGATGCGGGTCTTGCCGGCGCCCGACGGACCCATGTCCCGCAGCTCGGCCTTACGCAGCGACAGCTTTTCGATGACGATGCCCGAGAACTCGTCGTCGACGTCGATCATGACGTCTTCCATAGGCTCCAGGCGCTTGCCGGTTTCCGGATCGGTCTGGAACACGACGCGCGGACGCGAGATCGAGACCTCGAAGCCTTCGCGGCGCATGTTCTCGATCAGCACGCCCAGCTGCAGTTCGCCGCGGCCCGAGACTTCGTAGGCGTCGCCTTCCTTGCTCTCGGTCACCCGGATGGCGACGTTGCTCTCGGCTTCCTTCAGCAGACGGTCGCGGATGACGCGCGATTGGACCTTGTCGCCTTCGCGGCCGGCCAGCGGGCTGTCGTTGACCGAGACGGTCATCGAGATGGTCGGCGGGTCGATCGGCTGGGCCGGCAGGGCGTCGGTGACGTCCATGGCGCACAGGGTGTCGGCCACGGTGGCCTTGGACATGCCCGCGATGGCGACGATGTCACCGGCTTCAGCGCCCTCGTCGATCGGCTGACGCTTCAGACCGCGGAAGGCCAGCACCTTGGTGATGCGGCCGCGCTCGATTTCCTTGCCGTCGCGGTCCAGGGCGTGGATGGCCATGCCGGGGACGGCCTTGCCGCTCTCGATCCGGCCGGTCAGCAGGCGGCCCAGGAACGGATCGCTTTCGATCAGCACGTTCAGCATCTGGAACGGCTCGTCCTTCTTGGCGATCTGCTTCGGCTCCGGCACGTGGCGGACGATCAGGTCGAACAGCGGGGCGAGGTTGTCGCTGGGCACGTTCATGTCCAGCGTGGCCCAGCCCGAGCGGCCCGAGGCGTAGATGTGCGGGAAGTCCAGCTGCTCGTCCGTGGCGCCGATCGCGGCGAACAGGTCGAAGGCGGCGTTGTGGACGCGGTCCGGATCGGCGTGGGCGCGATCGACCTTGTTGATGCAGAGGATCGGGCGCAGGCCCATCTTCAGCGCCTTGGTCAGCACGAACTTGGTCTGCGGCATGACGCCTTCTTCGGCGTCGATCAGCAGGACGCAGCCGTCCACCATGCCCAGGATCCGCTCGACCTCGCCGCCGAAGTCGGCGTGGCCGGGGGTGTCGATGATGTTGATACGGGTTTCGCCCGCTTCCCCGTTCCAGAGCACCGAGGTGCACTTGGCCAGGATGGTGATGCCGCGCTCGCGCTCCTGGTCGTTGGAGTCCATCGCCCGTTCGGTCGTGGCTTCGTTGGCGCGGAACACGCCGGACTGAGCCAGCAGCTGGTCGACGAGGGTGGTCTTGCCATGATCGACGTGCGCGATGATGGCGATATTTCGCATGGACATGGGGGCGGACGGACTTTCGGGAGGAATAGGAGATGACGCTGCGCGCGTCAGGCGCGCGGCTTTTACGCGAACGCGTTCAATTTATCCACCCCCGACGCTCGGAAACACTTGTCGCAGGACACCGGTGTCATTGCGAAAGTCTTATCCCGCTTGGGTTTGCGGCGTCTTCTCATCCGAGACAGTTTCAAACGCAACAAATTGTGCAGTGCAATATGCCTCAAAATCAGGCACTTTGAGAGAGCGCTGTTCTCTTATCCCTTAGGCATAAGGGGTTTGCGCGGTGTCCGGATCAAAAAAATGACATCGAACGTCTGTTTTCCGCTTGCCTAATTTTGCGCCGCACTCTAAAAACAATCCTGTGAGGCGGCGCTGCCGCCTCTGCCCTTCCTGGGCGTTTCCTCCCTAATGAACTGGCCCGGCGGTTTCGCCGGGCTTTTTTTTGGATTCTGCGCCGGCGCGCCGTCCCCATGGCGGGTAGGGCCGGGCGCGCTGCGGTTTGACACCGTCTGCGCCATCGGCGCTATTCGCCCCTACCAAGCCCACCGGGGGGAGAGCTTTGGGTCGAAAACGCGGAATCATCGCCGTCGCCCTGGCGGCTCTGGCCCTATGCAGCGGTCCCGTCGGCGCCCAGACGCCGCAAACACGGGCGCCGCAAACCCAGACGCCCCAAACCCAGGCGCCGCAAACCCGGCCGCCGCCGCTCAAGGTCCTCAGGGCCCCCAGCCCCGAACTCCTGGCGCAACTCTTCCCCGCCACCGCGCGCCGGGCCGGCGTCGAGGGCGCGGCGACGGTGCAATGCACGATCCGGCGGGATGGAAGCCTGGGCGACTGCGTCGTCACCGGTGAGAACCCCCGAGGGCTCGGCTTTGGCGGGGCGGCCCTAGTCGCGATGACCTACTATCAAGTCGATGTGTCGGGGGCCAATGCGGTCCAGGTCTCGCGCCGCCTGTCGGGAATCACCATCCGCTTCGCCCTGCCGCCGGTTACGGCGCCGACCCGTTAGATCGCCTGATCAGCGCAGGGCGCCCAGATCCATCTCGGCCAGGGCCCGGGTCAGGGTCTCGGCGTCGCGCGTCAGTCTGGCCAGGCCCTCGCTCGGCTCGCGCGTCGTCTCGTCCATATAGAGCGCCCGATTGATCTCGATCTGCAGGGCGTGGGTCCGCTTGGCGGGACGTCCGTAGTGCTCGGTGGTGTAGCCGCCGGCATAGGGCGCGTTGCGGGTCACGTTATAGCCCAGCCCCTCCAGCTCGCGCTCGACCAGGGCCGTCAGCTTGGGCGAACAGGCCGCGCCGAAGCGGTCGCCCAGGACGATGTCGCAGGCGCCGCCGCTTCTGGAGCGCTGTCCCCGCGCGGCGGCGGCCGGCATCGAGTGCCAGTCGATCAGGATCGCCGCCCCATGCGCCGCGCGCGCGGCGGCCAGCTGCCGGTCCAGGGCGTCATGATAGGGGCGGTGGGCCAGCTCGACCCGGGCCTTGGCCTCGCCGAACGACAGCTTGCGGCCATAGATCGGTCGGCCCTCGCCGGCGATCCGGGGGATCGTGCCCAGGCCCGCCGCGACGCGCGCCGATCGGCCGTGCGCATAGTCGGGCAGATCGCCGTCGAACATCGCCGGGTCCAGCTCCCAGGGCTCGCGGTTCAGATCGACATAGGCGCGGGCGAAGCGGGCGCGAACCACGCTGGCCCCCAGGCTTGGCGCGGCGCCGATGATTCGATCGACGAAGGCGTCCTCGGACGCCCGCAGGGTCTCGATCGGCAGGCGCACGGCGGCGACCATGTCGGCGGGATAGACGCCCCCCGAATGGGGCGAGGCGAACACCAGGGCGGTCGGCGCGGGCGCCCCAGCGGGCGCGGCGCGCAGCACCTCGAACGCTGGCCCGCCAAAGGTCTCCAGCGGCGGGGTCGGAAGCTCATCCGTCGAAAGGGGCCGCCACGCGCTCATGCTTCATCATCGAAGGCTCACGACGCGCGGTCAAATCGCAATCGCTGGGGTCGAACCATCCACAGCCGCGACGTTTAGGTTCATCCCCGATTTACGGACAAGGCGCTAAGGTGGATCCTCTGTCGACGATCTTGACCCGGACACGTGACCCCATGGCCCGCATCCTCCTCGCCGAAGACGACGATTCCCTCCGCGGCTTTCTGGCCCGCGCCCTGGAACGCGCCGGCTTCGAAGTCCAGGCCTGCGCCGATGGCGAAGAGGCCGTCCAGCACCTGGACCATCCCTGGGACCTCTTGCTGACCGACATCGTTATGCCCGGCATGGACGGCATCGAGGTGGCCCGCCAGGCCGCCGCGCGCGATCCCAGCTTGCGCATCATGTTCATCACCGGCTTCGCCGCCGTGGCCCTCTCGGCCCAGGACCGCGCCCCCGCCGGGGCCAAGGTGCTGTCCAAGCCCGTGCACCTGCGCGACCTCGTCGCCGAGGTCGAAAAGATGATGGCGGCCTGATCCCACAAAAAGTTTCGACAGGCGGCTTGCGCAGTCCGCGAGCCGCCGCTATACCCCCACACCTTCCCGGCCGGGACGTCTTCACGAAGACGCTTCGGATCGCTTCGGCGGACGCGTAGCTCAGCGGGAGAGCACTACGTTGACATCGTAGGGGTCACAGGTTCAATCCCTGTCGCGTCCACCATTCCCTTCCTGAAAAGTCAGACTTCCACGGCGATCGCGCAGGCGATGGCCGCGTTCGTGCGCCCGGTTCCCCGAGGCGCGGGGCGCGCGCCTCGGGGGGGCTTGGGGCTCGCCTACTTCAGCAGCCCGCCCGGCGGGGTGTAGTGGACCTGCGCGGCCGGGCCGAGCGGCCAGTCGAAGGCGACCCAGGCCAGGGTCATCAGGACGCCGGCGACCATGAAGGCCAGAGCGTAGGGCAGCATCAGGGCCAGCAGTGAGCCCACGCCCATGCTGGGGTCCCAGCGCCGGGTCATGGCCAGCACCAGCGGGAAATAGCTCATCAGCGGCGTCATCAGGTTGGTGAAACTGTCGCCCATGCGGTAGGCGGCGGTGGTCATCTCGGGCGAGATGCCCAGCAGCATGAACATCGGCACCACCACCGGGGCCAGGGCGCTCCACTTGGCCGAGGCCGAGCCGATGAAGAGGTCCAGAACCGAGGAGAAGCCCAGCACGCTGACCAGCAGCAGCGGCGCGGGCAGGTTCATCGCCTTCAGCGCCTCGGCGCCGTGGATGGCGGCGATGGGGCCCAGGCGCGACCAGTTGAACATCGCCACGAAGTGGGCGGCGAAGAAGGCGAAGACGATATAGGGGGCCACCGAGCGTACGCCGTCGGCCATCATGGTCACGACGTCGCCCTCGGTCTTCACCGTGCCGACGCCGACGCCATAGGCGACGCCGCTGGACAGGAACAGCAGCATGAAGCCGGCGATCAGCGCGCCGTAGAACGGGGTCAGCTGGGCGGGGCCGGTCTTGGTCTCGTCGATTAGCGGGGTGAAGCCGGGGATGAGGCTGAGCGCCGCGAACAGGGCGACCACGGCCAGGGCCGCCAGGCCCGCAAACTTCAGGCCGCGCTTTTCGTCAGCCGTCACGGCGGACTTGGCGAGCTCGGCCTTCAGGGCGTCGTCGGCCTGGCCGCCCCAGAGGCCCAGGCGCGGCTCGACCACCTTGTCGGTCAGGAACCAGGCGATGGGGGTGAAGACGACGACGATGGCCAGGATGAACCACCAGTTGCCCAGCGGGTTCATGGTCCAGGTCGGATCGATGATCCGCGCGGCTTCCTGCGTGAAGCCAAACAGCACCACGTCGAACTGGCCGGGCGTCAGATTGCCGGCGAAGCCGCCCGAGACGGCCGCGAAGCCGGCGGCGATCCCCGCCAGAGGATGGCGGCCCACCGCTGCGTAGAGCAGGCCGGCCAGGGGGATGAACACCACATAGGCCGCGTCTGACGCATGGTGCGAGACCATGCCGATGATCACCACCAGGGGCGTGAGGATGCGCTTGGGCGCCTCGCGCAGGCTGGCGCGGATCAGGGCGCTGAACAGGCCCGAGCGTTCGGCGACGGCCGCGCCCAGAATCACCACCAGCACCAGGCCCAGCGGCGCGAAGCTGGTCAGGGTCTTGGGCATCTCGGTGAACAGGCGGGCCAGATTGGCTTCCGAGAACAGGCTGCTGGCCGCATAGGTCAGGACGCCGTTCTCAAGCTCGCCGAACTGCGGGGCTTCGTCGCCGGCGTAGGTGATCGAGGCCGACCAGCCCAGAGCCTGCCCGATCGCCGACAGAACCATCAGGCCCAGGATCAGCCAGACGAAGATCATCACGGGTTCGGGGAGGAGATTTCCGAGTCTCTCGACGGCGCCCAGAAACCCCTTCTGACGGGGGGGCGGAGACGAGACGGGGGGCGCAGCGTCGCTCATTCGGCGTCCTGATCAGTTTTTGGAGCCCCCTCCAAAGACATGGCTAGCGGCCGCCGCCGCCAAGGTAAAGCTGCAGGTTCGCCCTAGGCGCCGGGTTTGGGCGTCTGCGCGCCGGGTTGGCGCCCCCGCCGCTGAACGTGACGTTGTACTTGCGCCGAACTAAACCCCGTTATGGGTATTTTGGGCTTGCTAGTCGCGGCCGCCTGCGGCTAGCTCTGCGTCCCCTTCACCACCCCACCGGTGAAGCAACTCGGGCGGCGACCTTTTCGGGGGAGGGCCGCCCGCCCTTGCTTTCTTCAAATCGATCCGTTGAGGCCGCCGGGCGATCCGCCTGCGCGGTTCAGATGAGGTTGTACTCGGGCTTGGCGTAGGCGCCGATCAGATCCACGCCGTAGACGTTCTTGCTGGCCTGGTCGGCGAACAGGGCGTCCACCGACTTGGCGTAGACGCCGACGCCGGCCTTGCCGGCCTCGGCCATCAGCCAGCCCACCATCGCCGCCTTGGTTCCCTGGCCGTTCGGCCCGTCCTGCCCGTAGGCGGCGAAGTAGTCGACGCGACCATCGATCAGGACGCGCACCTTGTCGTCGGTGGGCGTCAGGCCAAAGATGGTCGCATAGGCCTTGCGCGTGGCGTCAAAGAGGCTGAGCCCGCCATAGTCGGCCGAGAACCTCGCCGCGCCCTCGCCGATCTTGCCGAGGTTGACCGCGAAATTGATGTAGCGGTTCTCCAGATTGAACGACTGGTAGTAGGCGCTGTTGAGGTTGTTGGCGTTCGCGCCGTCGGGATTGACCAGATAGTCCATGCCCAAGGCCGTCGGCGTCTTGCCGGTGAAGAACTGATAGGCCAGCACGGCGACGGTGCTGGTCGACAGCGCGGCCTTGGACACCTGGCCGATGGCGTCGGTGTAGCTGGTCCCGGCGGCCATGGTGGCCGCCAAGCTCTTGGTGATCGGCTCGGCCGAGGCGCTGAAGGTCTGCAGGCGCAGGATATTGTTGATCGCCGTCGCCACGCGGCTGTCGACCAGCGCCACCGTGCGGTCCGCGAAGGCCAGGAACTCGATGTTCTGCAGGGTGTCGGTTCCGTCCCCGCCGACGCGATCGAGGATCGACCAGGCGCCGTTCGCGCCGGCGGTGAGGGTGTAGCCGCCATAGGCGCCGGCGAAAACGGCGGTGTCGACCCCGCGGCCGCCGTCCAGGATGTCAGCGCCGGCGCCGCCGGTCAGCTTGTTGTCGACCGTATTGCCGTTGATCGTGTCGGCCGCCGTGCCGCCGATGGCGTTTTCGATCACCGCGTTCATGGCGATGGTGACATTACCCTTCAGGCCGCCGACGCTGGAGAAGTAGCCCGATCGCAGGTCGATGGTTTGGGCGACGCGGTAGCCGGAGAAGTCCAGGGTGTCGACGCCGCCGGCGTCCCAGACGGCGAACACCAGCCGGCTCGAGGACGACGTCGCCGAGAACCAGTCGCGGCCCGCCGTGGAATTGAACCCGTACACCGTGTCGCCAGTGCGGGTGGTCATGTTGGCGCCATAGGCCATCTGGGCGGCGGCGATATCGTCCAGCAGGGGCGAGGTGGCGTAGGCGCCGGAGAAGGCGCCCCCCGTGTTGGCCTCGCCGAAATACGACATCACCGTGTACTGACGGCTATCCTCATAATACTCGGCGTGCAGCGCGTACGTCAGATCGACATCGTCGCTAGCATTATATTCGGCCGGATGCGCCAGGCCGATCGCATGACCGATCTCATGGATCAGCACCATGCCGCCGTAGTTGGAGCCGGTGGGGTTGGTGTTGTAGCCGAGCGTCGCCTTGATCCAGACATCGCCGGATCTGTTGCTGGGGGCGTAGACCCCCGGATAGTAGGCGAACGCTGCGGCGTCTTCCTTCCCGCTTGAGAAGTTACCGAACAGCATGGCGGCGTCGTTGCTGTAGGCGGCTTCGCCGGCGCTTCCCTCGCCCACCCGAACGAACTTGATGTCGGCGACGTCCGCCCAAGCCTGTAGCGCTTTTTCCGTCTGGGCGATCTGCGCCGCGTTGAATTGGGAAAAATCCCCGGTGTCAGACGGCATGTTGGTGGGGGCGGTGGCGCGATAGGCGTAGGTGACGACGGCGGAGGTATAGAGGGCCGCCGACCAGCCCGGCTCGCCGCGCAGAAGCTGTGACGCCGCCTGTTCGACGGTCAGGCTCTTTTTCCCGGCGATGGTTCCGATGCGCGAGTCGGCGTCTACGAACGCCGTCGGTTCGCCGCCGCCGCTAATGGCGGCCTGGCTCCAATCATCGTGCAGGTTCAGGCCATACCGCTGACATTGGATACACACCGACACGCTCCACTCACCAATCAGGCGAGTATGGAGAAAGGGATTTTCTTCTGCAATCTTAGCTATTTGCGACAAGTTCGCACAGCGCGCCGTCGGAGCAAGCGTCGCCGTGGCGTGGCGCGCTCCGCCGCATTTCTCGCAATTGCACCCATTTTGTGGCCCTGGCGCCACACCTGAATCCGCACATGGCGCGTTTGTGCTGCAGGTCCCGGGGAAGATGTCGGGTCCGCGACTTTCGTAGGAAAAAGGGTTTTCAAATGAACATGCGGTTGCTGGTCGGCGTCGCGGCGGTTGCGCTGTGCGCCGCCTCGGGTGCTTCGGCCCAAAGCGCCTTGAGCGGCTGGTACGTCGCGGGCGACGCCGGCTATCACGAGCCGAAGGACGTCAAGGCGACGTCCTCCAACGGCTATCAGTGGAACTTCAACGCCGATAAGGACTGGGCCGCCTTCGGCCGCGTCGGCTACAGGTTCTCGCCCAATTGGCGGGTCGAGGCCGAGTACGGCTATCGCCCCAGCGACATGCAGGGCGTGCGTGGCGCGGGCCTCAGCGGGGCTCAGCCGATCGGTCTGTGCGCCCCCGGCGTTGGCCGGACGTCCGGGGCTCCGGGTTGCGGCGAGCCGGGCGGCGAGCTGAAGGCCTCGACCCTGATGGCCAACGTCATCTTCGACATGGGCGGCGACTCCCGCCTCAGCCCGTTCATCGGCGTCGGCGCCGGCACGGCCTGGGTTCACAACAAGGTCTATGGCCAGCTGTCGGGCGTTCCGGCCGGCGCGGCCATCTTCCAGAACACCAACTTCGATGACGTCGACCAGGCGTTCGCCCTGCAGGGTCTGCTCGGCGTCGCCTGGAACTTCGCCGACAACTGGTCGATGGACCTGACGGGCCGCTATCTGCGGACCTCGAAGCTCGACTGGGGCTCGGTGACGCAGAACACCGGTCCGGCCGGCGGTTCGATCACCGACGTCGGCACGTTCTCAGGTCGCTACAAGGACACCTCGGTGACCCTGGGCGTGCGCTACACCTTCGGCGCTCCGCCGCCGCCCCCGCCGCCGCCGCCTCCGCCGCCCCCGCCGCCGCCTCCCGAGCCGGCTCCTCCGCCGCCGCCGCCCCCGCCACCGATGGCCGCGCCGGCCTATGAGTCGCGTGAGTTCGTGGTCTACTTCCCGTTCGATCAGTACGTGCTGACGCCGGAAGCTCAGGCCGTGGTCCAGCAGGCCGCTGACTACGCCAAGGGCGGTAACGCGACCCGCGTCGTGGTGACGGGCCACACCGACACCTCGGGCTCGGACGCCTATAACCGCAAGCTCTCGGAACGCCGTGGGCGGGCCGTGGCTGACGGTCTGGTGGGCATGGGCCTGAACGCCGCCACCGTGGCGGTTGACTGGAAGGGCGAAAGCGCTCCGGCCGTCGCCACCGGCGATGGCGTCAAGGAACCGCTGAACCGTCGTTCGTCGGTCTCGATCAACTTCCAATAAGGAAGCCTTGATCGCTGGAATTGGGGGCTGGCCGCGAGGCCGGCCCCTTTTTTCTGGGTGGGTGATCTCAGAGCCGAGCGCCCAACGAAAAGACGCTCCCGATGGGGCGTCGGGAGCGTCTGATCCGGCGGGCCAAGAGGGCGGCGGTCCGCCGTCACGTGGCCGGCTGTGAAGGGGGCGCCGGCCAGATCTGTTCTCGTGGGGCCAGGAGCTCCCCACCGTCGCCGGCGGCGCTCCAATAACCGTGTTCGACTATACGCCGATGCGCGTCTCAGGCGAGTCGAAACGCGTCAGTTTGAGCAGGTGCGACAATTGGCGCGGCAAGGGCGAGGGGACGTCCAGCAGGCGCGCGACCAGGTGCTCGGCCAACAGCGGCGCGAGGCAAAAGCCGCGAGAGCCCAGGCCCGTCAGCACGATCACGCCGTCCTCGCGAACACCCGCCAGCGGCAGGCGGTCGGGTGTGGTGGCGCGGACGGCGGCGCGGCCTTCGAAGGTCGCCCCGGCCAGACGGTCGGCCAGCGCCGGCAGGCCCTTGGCGAGCGTCGCAAGATTTCGCGCATGGTCTTCGGAACGCACGTCGGTTTGGGTGTCGTCCCGGTCATGCGTGGCGCCGAACAGCAGGCCCTCGCGGGTCGGGATGGCGTAGCCGCCAAAGGCCGTCGCCGGGGCGCCATGACCGCGCGTCCAGCTGGCCTGTCCCCGGACCGGGCGCAAGGGAGCCCCGGCCAGCAGATCCGCTCCCGCCGCGCCGCCGGCCAGGGCCAGCCGGTCGGCGCGCGCGATGGTCTGTCCCGCCGCGTCGAGCAGCCGCCAGCCCTCGCCGTCACGTTCGGCGCTCGCCACCCGACGTCGCACGACAGGACCCGCCCAGGCGGCCGTCACCTCGGTCGGCGCGATCACCCGCGCGCCCGCCATGGCCAGCGCGGGCGTGGACGTCTCCAGGCGAGCGCGGGTGTCCTCGGCCTCCAGCGTCCGCATCGCTCCCGGTTCGAACAGGTCCTGGCCCGCGACCGTGGCGAAGCGGGCGGGGTCACGCTCGCCGGCGGCCAGCTGCAGCACCTCGCGGGCGATCACCGCCTCGGGCTGCGCCTCGTACAGCGCCACGGCGCGGGCCAGGGCCTGGGCGTAAAGCGCCGCGCGCGGCCCGCCGCCGGCGTCCAGCGCCGGGGTCACCAGGGCGGCGGGATTGCCGGAGGCGGCGGACCCTTCGGGGTCGTCCATCACCACCACCGACAGGCCAGCAGCCCGCGCCGCCCGTGCGAGGGACGCGCCCGCTACGCCCGCGCCGATGATCGCCAGGGTCTGCGGGCGAGGGGGGGCTGAACGTACGCCGGGGCGCCAGGCCTCCAGCCGTTCGCGCTTGCGGCCAAAGCCCGGGCGCTTGGCGATCTCGAAGCCCGCCGCCGAAAGGCCCCGACGCACCGCGCCGGCCACCGTGAAGGTCGCCGCCCGCGCGCCGGGCGCCGAGCGCGCGCCGACCGCCGCCAGCACCTCGTCGCGCCACATCGCCGGGTTCAGGGCGGGTGAGAAGCCGTCCAGGAACCAGGCGTCGGCCTGGCCATCCCAGGCGTCCAGAGCCTCGACCACATCCATCACCGCCAGGTCCAGCACCGCGTCAAAGCCGGGCAGGTCCACCCGATGAAAGCCCCGCGCGCGGCCGGGCCAATGGTCCAGCAGCACCTGCGCCGCCTCGCCCAGCTCGGGCCAGTGGGCTAAGATCCGCGCCGCCTCGTCGCGCGACAGCGGATGGGCCTCGATCGAGAAGATGTGCAGTCGACCGCCGGCGGGCCTTTCGCGTCGCCACAGATCGAGCAGGGCGGCGATGTTCAGCCCCGAACCGAAGCCCAGCTCGCCGACCACAAAGTCGCGCCGCTCGGCGAAGCGCTCAGGCAGGCCGCAGCCCGCCAGGAACACCGCCCGCGTCTCAGCCAGCCCATCGACGCTGGAGAAATAGACGTCGCCGTAAAGGCTCGACTGCGGCAGGCCGTCGTCGCGCCAGACCAGCGGGGAAGGGACGGTGGGGGTCATGGGGCTCGTACAGCGCCTGCGAGGGCGGGGCGTCAAGGTCGCAGTCCGCACACCGATCTCCCCGGCGAATGCCGGGGCCCAGATTCAGCTTGTGCGTTGGACGTAAAAACGCCCTCCGCCGGGGTTCGACGAAGGGCGCTGGTCACTTTGATCGGGGCCCCGGCGTTCGCCGGGGAGATCGGTATTTTGCTCAAAACCTAGTGCGCGGCCTTCTTCTCTTCCGGCTTGGCGGCTTCGGCCGGCGCAGTCGTTTCGGCGGGGGCGGTCGTCGAGGTGGCGCCGGTGGCGGCGGCGTCGGCCGGATCGACGGGCGCGGCGGCGGCGTCGGCGGCGGCCTTGTTGGCGTCGGCGGCGGCCTGGTCCTTGGCCGAGGCGGCGTCGGTCACGGTCGAGGCGTCAGCGGCGGCGGCCTGGGCGGCGGCGTCTTCGGCGCCGGCCTCTTCCTTCTTGCCGCAGGCGGTCAGCGACAGGGCCGAGACCGCGACGCCGGCGATCAGCAGCTTACGGATCAGGGTGGAGGTCATGAGGTTTCCCCTTCGATTGGCCGCGTCGCCTTGGCGGCGACGTCATCGCCCCGATAGGAATACCGGTTCGAGAGGCCGCGCAAGTTACGAGTCGGTAGGGTATCCCCGACCTATTCGTTGGGCATCTGCGACAGGGCTTCTTCCAGTTCGGCGAAGCTGGGCTGGCAGGCGGTCGGCACGTTGCCGCGGCCGATCTCGACCGAGATCTGGGCGGCGTTGCCGTGCAGGTGGGCGACCAGAACGGCCTGGATGATCTTGTAGAAGGCGTGGTCCTCGTCCAGCACCGCGCCCAGACGCGTGGCCATCGGGCCGACCAGACCATAGGCCATGAACACGCCCATGAACGTACCCACCAGAGCGCCGCCGATCATGGTGCCCAGCACCGCCGGCGGCTCGGTGATCGAGCCCATGGTCTTGATGACGCCCAGCACGGCGGCGACGATACCCAGGGCCGGCAGACCGTCGGACAGCTGGGTCAGGGCGTGGGCCGCCTGGTGGGCTTCGTGGTGGTGCTTTTCGAGCTGCTTCTCCATCGCGTCCTCGACCTGGTGGGGATCCTCCAGGTTCATGGTCATCATCCGCAGGGTGTCGCAGATGAAGTCGACGGCGAAGTGGTCGTGGGCGATCTTGGGGTAGCGCGAGAAGATCGTGCTTTCCTGCGGCTTTTCGATGTGGGCTTCCAGGGCGATGACGCCCTTGGACTTCATCGTCTTGGTCAGCAGGAACAGCAGGCTGAGCAGGTCGCGATAGTCCTGCGCCTTCCACTTGGGACCTTTGAAGATCGTGCCGAAGCCGGCCAGGGTGGCCTTGATCACGGTCATCGAGTTCGAGATCAGGAAGGCGGCGACGCCGGCGCCGCCGATGGCCATCAGTTCGTGCGGCGCGGCGTGAATGATCACGTCCATCTTGCCGCCCGAGATGATGTAGGAGCCGAACACCAGGGCGAAGAGCAGAACGATGCCGATGATCTGGAACATGGCGTAGGCGCACCTCGAGTTTGACGGCGCATCATCGCGGTTAATGATTAATCCAAGGTTCTCGCCCGCCCGTCGATCGCGCGACGGCCCGCGACACATTGCGCGGGCGGGAACGCGGGTCTAACGGTTGTTTGATGACTGCGGAGACTCAAGACAGCCGGAGCAACCGGCGGGCGTTCGCCATTCTCTTCGGCGTGTCGGTGGCGACCGCCCTGGGGAACACCGGCATGTTGTCGGTTCTGCCGGCGATCGGTCGCGAGATCGGCATCCCCGATGCGCTGGTGGCTGGGATCTTCTCGCTGTCGGCGGTGCTCTGGGCGGTGACCTCGCCGTTCTGGGCCCGGCAATCGGACCTGCGCGGGCGCAAGCCCCTGATCGTGCTGGGCCTGGCCGGGTTCGCCGTCTCGATGACCCTGTGCGCGATCGTGGTGTCGGCGGGACTGCACCATCTGGCGCCGCCGATGGTGATCTTCGTGCTGTTCCTCCTGGCGCGCGCGCTGTTCGGCGGCTTCGGCTCGGCGGCTAACCCCGCCACCCAGGCCTATCTGGCCGATCGCACCCGCCGCGAGGAACGGACCCAGGCGATGGCCAGCCTGGCCGGCGCCTTCGGGCTCGGCACCGTGGTCGGGCCGCTGCTGGCCCCGCTGTTTGTTCTGCCCATCATCGGATTGGCCGGTCCGATGGTCGCGTTCGCAGCCCTGGCCGCAGCGATGCTGTTTGTGGTCCATCGCGGCCTGCCCGAGACCTTCAAGCCCGGCGGCGGCGAGACGCCGCCGCGTCGGCGCATGGGTCTGCCGTGGCGGGGCGAGAGCGCGGCGCTCTGGAAGGACCCGCGCCTCAAGCCGTTCCTGATCTTCGGCTTTCTGGTCGCCACCTGCCAGACGGCCCAGACCCAGACCTTGGGGTTCCTGATCATTGACAAGCTGGGCCTGTCGCCGATCAAGGCGCAGGGCTTCATCACCCTGGCCATGGCGGCCGGCGCGGTGGCCGGCCTGCTGGCGCAATGGGGCCTGATCCGGATGTTCCGCATGGGGCCGCGCGAGCTGATGCGCTGGGGCGTGGCGGCCGCGGCCCTCGGCAACATCGTCGTCGCCTTCGCGCCCGACTACGCGGCGGTGGCTATCGGCTACGCCATCGCCAGCCTAGGCTACGGCTTCGCCCGGCCGGGCTTCACGGCGGGCGCGTCGCTGTCGGTCGAGGCCAAGGACCAGGCCGGCGCCGCCGGGGCGATCGCCGCGATCAACGGCCTGAACGTCGTGGTCGCGCCGCTGTTCGTGCTGCTCTATCAGCAGATCGGCTGGGCGCCGTTCGTGCTCAACACGGTGATCCTGCTGGCCATGCTGGTCTACGCCTTGCGGCAGGTCATGCTGCGCTCGGTCAACCAGGGCGACGCCGACGAAGAAGCGGCGATCGCGGGCCTGGAACGGTCGGACGAGGGCGGCGTCTAGAGCATTTCACGTCCTGACTGCGTCAGGCCGTGAGCTCTAGTCTTTCGTTTTGGCGCATTTTTCTTCACGCGAACCGGAACCACTTCGCTCGAAAAATACTCTGGCTTTAAGCGACCAGGCGCTCCAGCGCGCGGCGGTCCTTCAGCACCATGTGGCGAACGGTCGGCAGGGCGATCAGGCCCTCGTCCTGCAGGCTGGTCAGGGTGCGCGAGACGGTCTCGATCGTCAGGCCCAGATAGTCGGCCATGTCCTGGCGGCTCATCGGCACGTCCAGTTCGGCGTCGGCGCGGGTGCGGGTGGCGATGTCGAGCAGCAGGCCCACCACGCGCTCCTGCGCCGACCGGCGGCCCAGCATCAGCACGTGGTCCTGACAGCGTTGCAGGCCCTCGGCGGTCAGGCGGAACAGCGCCCGCGCTGCGTCGCTGCGCTGGGCGGCCAAGTCGCTGAGCGCCCCGCGGCGGATCATCCGCACGGTGGCGTCCGACATGGCCTCGGCGTTGATCCGGTGGGTTTCGCTCATCTCCAGGCCGAAATAGTCGCCGGCGAAGTGGAACTCGTCGATCTGGCGGCGGCCGTCACGCAGGATCCGGTAGGTGCGCACCGACCCCGACACGACCTGATAGACATAGTCGGCCGCCTCGCCCTCGCCGAAGATCTCTTCGTCGCGGTGGAAGCGAGCGCAGGCCCCCGGCGCGGGCAGGACGGCGTCGAAGAAATGGTCGTTGTCGACCGTCTTGGCGCGGATCGGAGACAGCATGGGAAACCCCTTCGTTTGGTGTGGGTTTTTTGCGCCATCTCAAACCGATCCGATATTCGGGGCATGCGCCTAAGGGGCGGTCCGCTAAGGGGAGTCCCTTAGGCGGCGATGCTGAGGTCGAGGATTTTGACTCCGATCAAGGCCGGGGCCGCGCGCCTGTGGCCAACATGCGGTCATGTGCGACCGGCCCGACCTGTCGGACGGCGACCCCGACCGTCCCATGATCCTCCTCCTGGTGGAGGATGAGGCGCTGCGCGAGGCCCTGCGGTTCTCGCTGGAGACTGACGGCTACATGGTGCGCGCGCCCGCCGATACGCACAGCTGCCTGAACTGTTCGGACTGTGGCGCGGCCGCCTGCGTGGTCATCGACGACGGCGACGCGACCGTACCGCCGCCGACCGCCGGCCGTCCGACCATCGTGCTGACCGGCGATGCTCAGCGGTTGGCCCGTCGAGGCGTCACCGGCGTCACCCTCGTGGAAAAGCCGCTTCTGGACGATAAGCTGGGCCGTGAACTCTCGACGCTGCTGGCGCGGGCCGCGCCCGGGCTGCAGCTCTAACGCTTACGGAGACGCGGCGAAGGGCGTGGTGCGCGCGATGCGCTTGACCAGATGACGCGCCAGCGCGACGGCGCCCAGGATCACGATGACGCCCAGGTGAATCAGCAAGGTCGCCAGGGCCAGCGCCGCCAGAAGCACCGCCACCACGGCCTGCGGTCCCAGCAGGAAGACCATCAGATTGCCGAACACCAGATCCTTGTTCGCCAGCAGCGGAATGCGGGAAACCAGGTAGCGAACGGCCATCAGCACCAGCCAGACGCCGGATTCGACCTCCGGAAGGGCCATGCGCCAGATCATCACGGTCAGCGCGGTGGAGACAATGATGCGCAGCCCATGGGCGGCGGTGACGAACAGCAGCAGGCCGGGTCGCAACGAAAACACCCAGCGGCCGAAGACCAGCAGGCCGACGGAGATCGCGATGGGCACGAGGCCCGACCAGAGCGCCGGCCCAAGCTGTTTGACCAGGCCAAGTTCGCTCAGTTGCGTGGCGCTGACGGCCGCCAGGACCAGGGTCAGCAGGTTGCCCAGCAACGCCGAGATGATGCTGGCGTCCTTGATCGCCGCAAACGGCGCGACATCCGCCCCGCTCGCCCGCCGCGCCCACACATAGAGATAGGCCTGGCCGCTGTAGCCCAGGACGGTTTCGTTGATCACGTTCTTGAGCAGCAGAACCCCGATGCCCGACGGGGGCAGGTTCCAGGTCCGCCGATATACGGCGAAGTCGCAGATCGGCTGGGTCAGGTACAGCAGCACCATGGCCGGCCAAACGGCGAGCGGCAGCTGGACGATCATCTTCAGCGCATCGACGGTCGCGCCGTCCAGTTGGAAGAGGATCGCCGCGACCAGGCCAACCGAAACCGCCACGCCCAGGACATTCCACCAGAGCGAGGGGGCCTTTGGGTTCCATGCCTCCGGGTTTGGCGCGGGCGGCGCGGGGGTGTTCAGGGTGGGCGTCGCGGTCAAGGCCTCGCGCCTCCGGCGGCGGGTGTGGCGACCGTGATGCTGGGGTCCAAGGCGGGCTTCACGAGCGTCTGGTAGTGATCGAATAGCTCGGCGAAGTGGTCGATGTCATGTCGGACGCGGCCTGCGGCCTCCAGCGCGGCGGACCGGAGGGGTGCGGGATCGCGCGCGAACAGGCGCAGGATAGCGGCGGCGGCGGCGTCTGTATCGCCGGAGGGGTAGATCTCGGCGCTGGCGGGTTGGGCCAGATCGGCGAAGCCGCCGCGATTGGGGCCGACCAGAGGCAGGCCGCTGGCCATGGCTTCGGCGGGCAGCAGGCCGAAGGTCTCGGAGTCGCAGCCGTGCACCAGCACGTCCGCGCTGGCCAGATGGGCCGCCAGAAGGGGGCGATCGCGGATCGGCGGGATGAGGTGGACGTTCGGCTGACCGGCGGCGGCGCGCCGCACGCGGGCCCGATCGATGCCATCGCCCACCACCACCAGGCCGATGGGGATGGTCTTGGAGGCTTTCACGGTGGCCTCGATCACCATCGGCCATCGCTTCTCGGGATGGAACCGTCCGACCGCCAGGGCCAGTTTGGCGTCGTGGGGCATGCCGCAGGCCTCCAGCAGCCGTGACCTGAGCGCCTCGTCCCGCAAGGTGGGCGAGAACGCGGCCCGATCGATGCCCAGCGGTATCCCGGCCACGGGGCCAAGGCCGTGCTGCTCAAAGCGCTTGGCCAGCCAGTGTCCGCCGGCGACGGTCGAGTCGAAATGCCCCCGCAGCGACCGCAGATAGCGCCAGAACCACTCGAACCACTGATCGATGCGATCGGGGCTGGCCAGGCTTGCGAGCCACCGCTGCGGATAGATCGCCACGGGGTCGGCGTGCATGAACATCGACCGCGCCGCGCGCCCGCGCCACCGAGCGACAACCCACGCCCCGCGCCAGGGAGACGAGGCTTCCACCAGGTCGGGCGCCAGCGCGTCCAGGTGCTTGTGCACGGGCGCGGCGTCCCAGAACATGTAGTAGTTGGCGTCGAACGGCAGGCGCGGCGCGCGCACCCAGAACACGCCGCCGGACGGGCGCGGCTCGAATCGGTCTTCCGGCCCGGGAGCGATGACGAAAAGCTCGTGGCCAAGCTGGGCCGCCACCTCGAACTTGCGGTCGATATAGGTTCTGACCCCCCCGCCGGTGGGCGAATAGAACTCGGCGACGTCCACGATCCGCATCCGGCGGCCCCCCAGAAGAACACGTCCGCCACCGGTAAATCAGTACCGTGACGGTCGTGCGTAAACGACCTTCACAAAAACGACGGCGTTGCCTGCTCTAACGCTTAGACTGAGCCGCTTCCTGGGGGGGAGCGGAGCCGCCTGGGCCACGTCCCCGGCGCTCATGGGAAAGCATGGCGATGGATTCCAAGGCCTCGTTGTTCGCCAACGGCTCGCGTCCGGCGCGGATCGCCTTGTTTTCAGGGAACTACAACTACACGCTCGACGGGGCCAACAAGTCGCTGAACCGGTTGGTCGACCACGTGCAGCGCACGACCGGCGCGCAGGTGCGGATCTATTCGCCGACCTCGCCCACGCCGGCCTTCGCCCCCGTCGGCGAGCTTGTTTCGGTGCCCTCGGTCACCATCCCGTTCCGCAAGGACTATCGCCTGGCGCTGGGCATTCCGCCCGCCATCAGGCGCGATGTCGAGGCGTTCGCGCCTGACCTCATTCACCTCTCGGCGCCTGACCTGCTCGGATCGGCCGCGCTGAAGCTGGGGCGAAGCCTCAAGACGCCGGTGGTCGCCAGCCTCCATACGCTGTTTGACTCCTATCTCGACTATTACGGGCTGGGCGGCTTGCGCGCTGTGGCGCGTCGGCGGCTGTGGCGGTTCTACGGCGCGTGCGACTATGTCATGACGCCGACCGAGGCGATCGGGGATGAGCTGCGCGCGCAGCGCTTGGGCGTTCAGGTCCGGACCTGGGCGCGCGGCGTGGACGCCCAGCTGTTCAATCCGGGGCGCCGTAGCACGGCGTGGCGCGCGGCGCAGGGCTTTGATCCCGATCGGCCCGTCATCGTTTTCCTGGGCCGCCTGGTCATGGAGAAGGGTCTGGCGGCGTTCGCCGAGACCATCGACCGCCTCGCCGCGGCGGGGCCCCCGCCGCAAGTGCTGATCATCGGGGATGGTCCCGCCCGGGCCTGGTTCCAGGACCGCCTACCGACGGCGACCTTTGCGGGCTTCCTGACGGGCGAGGCGCTGGCCACGGCGCTGGCCAGCGGCGATATCTTCCTCAATCCCAGCACGACTGAGACCTTCGGCAACGTCAACCTGGAGGCGATGGCGTCGGGCCTGGCCATGGTCTGCGCCGACGCGCCCAACACCCGCGCTCTGCTGCGGGAAGGTCTTGATGCGATCCTGTGCTCGCCGAGCGATCCTGGGAGCTACGCAGACGCGCTCCGGGGGCTTGGTCAGGATCAGGACCGCCTACGCCGGATGGGCGCCAAGGCCCTGGCCCGCAGCGCGGCCTATCGCTGGACCGAAATCCTGGACCAGGTGGTCGATATCTACGCCGAGGCCCTGGACGCGCGCGCGATGGCGCCCAGCCGGCCCGAGACGGCCGCGCCCGAGCCACGGGTCTGGACCGGACGGCCCGCCGGGCTGGTGGACGCCCAGGCCGCAGCGATGACGGCGCGCTAGAGCGTGACGCCGAAAGTGGGAACCGGTTTCGGCGCCAGTCACGCTCTAACCTTTTGAAATAGAGCCCTTTTCATCCGGTCGGATCGGTTCGGTCAGATCCTGAAGGGCTCAAGGCACGACGAGCTTCGCCTTGATGTTTCCCAACACGCTTGATCGCTATCTGCTCCGGCGGACCCTGGCGCCGATGTCGGCCGTCCTGATCAGCACGATGGTGGCGTTCCTGATGGAGCGCTTGATGCGGTCGTTCGATCTGCTGTCGCAGACCACGGAAGGCGTCCGGTATCTCACCGAATTGCTGGTGAACCTGACGCCGCACTATGTGGGCCTGACCCTGCCCGGCGGCTTTTTCATCGGCCTGTTCGTGGTCGTGAACGGCTTGAACAAGAGCTCCGAGATCGACGCGATCCTGGCGAGCGGCACGTCGCTGACCCGCTTCACCGCGCCGTTTGTCGCGATGGGCGTTCTGCTCATGGTGTTGAGCGTCTTCCTGTTCGGCTTCGTCCAGCCCTACAGCCGTTACGCCTATCACGCGGTGCTGCACGCGGCCGAGAACGCCGGCTGGAACGGCGACGTGCGGCCCAAGGCGCTGCTGTCGGCGGGCTCCGACTTTTTCCTCACCGCCGATCGGACCGACGCCAGCGGGCGCAATCTGCAGCAGGTCTTCATCCGGCGCATCGACCCGAACGGCCGCGAAGACATCGTCACGGCGATGTCGGCCGTCGTCCATAAAGACCCGACCGATCGCCAGATTGCGCTGGAGCTGACCAACGGGCGTCAGATCAGCACCGTGGCCGGCGCTCAGAGCTATGTCGTCAACTTTTCGCGCTTGATGTTCAGCGTGCCCGCCGGCGACGCGGGGCTGTTGCGATTGCGCGGCGAGGACGTCAGCGAGTTGACGTTGGTTGAACTGGCGCGCCAGGGCTTTGGTCTGCAGCCGGCGTCCTTGCCGCGAGAAACCTTGTTGGCGGCCTTGTACGCCCGTCTCGCCCGCGCGCTGATCCTGCCCCTGTTGCCTCTGATCGCCGTGCCGTTCGGCCTCAGCGCCAAGCGGGCGGGGGCGGGCGCGGCGGTCGCCACCGGTGGGGTCCTGTTGTTCGCCTTTGAGATCCTGATGGTTCTGGGACAGGCGACGGCCGCACGCGCCACAGCCCTGGTCGCGGTCGCCTTGCCCGCCGTGATCTTCGCCGCGATCTGCATCGCCACGTTCGTGGTCAGCCAGCGCCGGCCCGGCGAGAACCCGGTCAGCTGGTTTATCGAACACGTCGCCGCCGTGGCGCAGGCCGTCATCAAGACGGTCCGTCGTCGGCGGGCGCTTCCAGGCTGAGCGATGGGGCTCTAGCCGCCGCGCACCGACAGGGTCATGCGCACCAGCGCCGCCAGATTGTCGGCCTGCATCTTGGTCATCAGCTTGGCCCGATAGATTTCGACCGTCCGAGGACTGATGCCGAGGTCGCGGGCGATGACCTTGTTGGCGTGGCCGGCCACGACGCCGTCCAGCACCTGGCGCTCGCGCTCCGACAGGCTCTCGATCCGCTTGAGGATCACCTGCTGGTCGTCAGAGACCGGCGCGGCCTCGACGGTGGCGAAGGCGCGCTTGAGCGCGTCCAGCATCCGCGACTCCGAGAACGGCTTTTCCAGGAAGTCGATCACGCCCGAGCGCATCGCCTCGACGGCCATCGGAATGTCGCCGTGGCCGGTGATCATCACGATCGGCATCTTGATCTTCAGGGCCGACAGGCGGGCGACCAGGTCCTGGCCGCTCATCTCGGGCATCCGCACGTCGGTGATCACCACCCCGGGCTTGGCCTGCGGCAGGGCGTCCAGGAACGCGGGCGCGCTGGCGTAGGCGACGACCTCGAAGTCGGCCGACTCCAGCAGGAACGCCAAGGACTCGCGGGCGCTCTCGTCGTCATCCACCACGTGGACCACGGGGGCGTCAGTCATCGATGGTCTCCTTCTCGCCGGCCAGAGACTCGGCTGGCGGTAGCGTAAATCGGAATAGCGCGCCGCCGCCAGGATTCGCCTCGGCCCAGATGCGACCGCCGTGCGCCTCGATGATCGAGCGCGAGATCGACAAGCCCACCCCCATGCCCTGCGGCTTGGTGGTCATGAAGGGCTGGAAGAGGCGTTCCAGCACCTCGGGGGCGATGCCGGGGCCGGTGTCGGCGACGCAAACCTCCGACCAGCCCTCTTCGGTCAGGCCGGTGCTGATCAACAGCGCCCGCTTTCGGGGTTCCTGGGCCTGCATGGCGTCGATGCCGTTGCGGATCAGGTTCAGAAGCACCTGCTGGATCTGGACCCGGTCGGCGAACACGTCGTCCGCCTTCGGATCAAGTTTCAGCCGGACGTCCACCTGGCGTTCCTTCTCGCCGATCAGGGCCAGGGCCGAGGCTTCCTCGATCAGCTTCGACAGGCTCTCGGCCTCGCGCTCGCTGGCGCCGCGGCGGGCGAAGTCGCGCATGCGGTGGATCACCTCGCCGGCGCGCAGGGCCTGGGCGGCGGCGCGATCGATGGCGTCGCGCACCTTGACCTGGTCGGCCTCGCGGCCGCGATCCATCAGCCGGCGCGAACCGGTCAGCAGGTTGGCGATGGCCGACAGGGGCTGGTTCAGCTCATGGGCCAGGGTGGAGGCCATCTCGCCCATGGCGGTCAGGCGCGAGACGTGGACCAGCTCGTTCTGCAGTTCCTGCAGACGGGTCTCGGTCTCCTGGCGTTCGGTCAGGTCGCGGATGAAGCCGGTGAACGAGGGCGTCGGCCCCCGGGTCTCGCCGACCGCAAGTTCCATGGGAAAGGTCGAACCGTCCTTGCGGCGGCCCACCACCACCCGGCCCGCGCCGATGATCCGCTTCTCGCCCGTGCGGGCGTAGCGATCCAGATAGCCGTCGTGGGCGGACTGATAGGGCTCGGGCATCAGCAGGCTGACGTTCTGGCCGATCGCCTCGGCCTCGGTCCAGCCGAACATCCGCTGCGCCGCCGGGCTGAACGAGGTCATGATCCCGGCGCGGTCGATGACCACCACGGCGTCGGGCACGGTGTCGAGGATCGAGCGCAGGTGGTCGTTGACCGCCGCCGCCCGCCGCCGCGCGGCGTGGAACCAGCCCCCGCCCACGGCCATGCCAAAGCCGACCGACAGGAAGATCGCCGCCGACAGGCCGCTGACCAGGTCGAACGGGATGTCGCGCGTCACCCACCAGACCGCCGCCCAGGCGAAGGTGGTGCCGAACACGCCAGGTCCCACGCCGCCCAGCGCCGCGCTGACCAGCACCGCCGGCACGAACAGCAGGAACGACGACGGCGCGGTGAACGCTTCGGGCAGATACAGGCGCGCCACCGCCGTCGCCATCACCGCCGCGAAGGCGGCCAGATAGGCGGTCGGGTGGGGGTCGCTGAACAGGGTCGAGGACAGGCCCCTGGTCGGTTTCATCGTCGCCCGCGGCTCCTTGGATTTCATGCGGTTATAGCCGCGCGGGTTTGAGCCAGGTCAAGGCGGCTCGGGCCCGGTGGGCTCAGCCTGACGGTGTCTAGCAAGGGAGACTGTCGATGTCGGGTGGACAAACGGCCTATCTGGCTCTGGTGATCGCTGCTTTCGCGACCTTCGCGGTTGTGCTGTTCACGACCCATATCCGGGTGAACCTGAAATAGCGACCAGGTCATAGGGCGGAGACAAGGCTCGGCGACGCGCTCGCCGGGCCTTTTTCGTGTGTGTCTAGGTGGACGGTCCGCTCGCAGATCGCCAGAGGCGCGGCGCGGTGGCTGACCAGAACAACGCCCTGTCCGGTGCGCTTGAGGCGCGCGTCCAGATGGGCCAGGACCGCCGCCTCGGTCGCCGGGTCCAGGCCCTCGGTGGGCTCGTCCAGCAACAGCCAGGGCGCATCACGCAGATAGGCGCGGGCCAGGGCCAGACGTCGCCGCTCGCCGCCGGACAGGCGCTCTCCGTCGTCACCGACATAGGCCGACAGTCCTTCCGGCGCGGCGCGAACCCGCTCGGCCAGACAGGCGTCCTCGAGCACGGCCCAGAGTTCGTCATCGCTGGCCGTGGGCGAGGCCAGGCGCAGGTTCTCGCGAACCGTCCCCGCCACCAGACCCGCGTCCTGCGGCAGCCAGGCGAAGGCCTCGCGCGTCGTGACGGCGTCGGGGCCGCGAAGGCCCAGCAGCGTTTCGATCGCCGTGGTCTTGCCACAGCCCGAGGGACCGCAGATCGCCAGCCGCTGGCCGGGGCCAAGGGTGTGGCCGAAGAGGTCCAGATGATCAGGGCAGGGCGTCTTGCGGGGCGCGTGGCGCGGACGATGGCGCAGCACCGCGTCCAGGCGCTCACGGGCTTCATGCGCTGCGCCATCCTGGTCGAAGGCGTTGGCCAGGCTGGTCAGGGCGTCGATGCTCATCACGGCGGCCAGGCCCGATAGCGCGGCCAGCGCCGCGCCGGCGGGCGCAGCCAAGGCGATCGCGGCGGCCACAGCCGCGCCGCAGATCACGGCCTGGCTGGCGATGATCAGGCCCTGGGCGCGCGCGGCGTCTCGCCGGGCGGCGTCCAGAGCGGCGGCGCGGGCGTTGAGGGTCTCACCCGCCCAGTCGGCCAGGCCGTAGGCGCGCAGCTCCGCAGAGGCCGACACCAACGCGGCGACCGAGTCCTTCAAGGCGCCGGTGCGGGTCTGGATCGTGGCGCGGGCGGGGGCGGAGAAGCGCCGCGCCAGCGCCCGCGCCGATACGAGCGCAGCGGCGGCGGCGGTCAGGATCGTCAGCGCCGGGGCCCAGCCCGCCAGCAGGGCGAGCACAAGACCCGCCCCCAGGCCGGCGGCGGCGCTCCAAGGTGCGGACAGGCGCACGAAGCGGGTCTCGATGGCGTCGACATCCTGGACGAGGCGCGCCGAGGCCTCGCCGCGCGACAGGCTCAGCGACTGAGACGGCGGCGCGGCCGCCAGGCTCTCGAACACAGCCGGTCGGATGGCGGCGAGCGCGCGCAGCGCGGCGGCGTGGCCCGACAGCCGCTCGCCATAGCGCGCGGCCGTCCGCAGGATCGCCAGGAAGCGGATACCGGCGCTGGGCAGCAGGACGTTGAACGCATGGGCGGCGGCCAGGCCCGCCGCGCCGGCGCCCGCGCTGGCCACGATGAACCAGCCCGACAGGCCCAGCAGCAGGGTCGAGGCCGCGCCCACGGTGACGGCGCTCAACACCGCCAGGCGCAGGGCGCCGGCGCGTTGGCGCTTCTGGGCGCGAATGAGGTCGTCGAGCGGGCTGGTCCCAGGCGAGCGCGTCATAGCCGCACCACCTGGTCCGCCAGAGCGGCGACCGTCTCGGCGTGGGTGGCGATCAGGGTCGTGCGGCCCCGCGCGGCCTCGCGGATGGTCTCGACCATCGCCGCCTCGGCCTCGGCGTCGAGATTGGCGGTGGGCTCGTCCAGCAACAGGATCGGCGCGGGCTTGAGCAAGGCGCGGGCCAGCGACAGTCGCCGGCGCTCGCCGCCCGAGAGGCCCGAGCCGCGCTCGTCCAGCATGAAGTCCAGGCCGCCCGGCCGCGCGGCGAGGGCGGGGCCAAGACCGGCGCGTTCGGCGGCCGCAGCGATCTCGGCGCGGCTGGCGTCGCGGCGGGCCAGGGCGATGTTGTCGGCGATCGAGGCGGGGAGGATCAGCGGCGACTGTCCCGCCCAGGCGATGTCGAGCTCAATATCCGTGTGCAGATTATCATTGACCCGGACGACGCCGGCGGTCAGCGGGGCCAGGCCGAGCAGCGCGTTGAGGATCGAGCTCTTGCCTGCGCCGCTGGCCCCGACCAGGGCGGTCACCGAGCCCGCGGGCGCGACAAGGTTGAAGCCTCGCACGGCGGGGGCGTCGGTGTCGGGATAGCGGATCTCGACATCCTCGAAGCGGAGCGAGGGCGCGGCGGTCAGCCGGGCGCGGGCGGGCGCGGGGGCCGGGGCCTCGAAGGTCGCCAGGCTCTCGGACGCGGCCTCGGCGGCCTGGCGGTCGTGATAGGCGGCGGCCAGGCGGCGCATGGGGGCATAGACCTCCGGCGCCAGGGCCAGCACGAAGAAGGCGCGCGCAAGGTCCGGCTGTTCTGGAACCGGGAAGGGCAGCAGGCGCAGCAGGTTGAAGCCGCAATAGACCGCCACGAGGGCCACCGACAGGGCGGCGAAGAACTCCAGCGCGGCCGAGGACAGAAAGGCCACGCGCAGGACCCGGATCGTGCGCTCGGCCAGGCCGGCCGCCGAGCGGGTGAGGGCCACCGTCGTGGCGCCCTCGACCTGGAAGGCCAGCACCACGGGCAGGGCGCGGACCCGGTCAAGGAACAGGGCCGACAGCCGCTCCAGGGCCTGGAACTGGGCGCGCGCCTCGCTGGCGGCGGCGGTTCCCGTCAGGATCATGGCCAGGATGAACGGGATCAGGGTTCCCAGCATGATCGCCGCGGCGATGGGACTGGCGACGGCGGCGGCGGCGATCATCAGCAGCGGCAGGACGCTGGCGGAGAGACGCGTGGGCAGAAAGCGGGCGACATGGCCGTCCAGCGCCTCGACGCCCTCCACCAGGGCGGTGGCGGCTTCGCCGGCGGGGCGGCGGGGACCGGCGAATACGGCGCGGGCCAGGGTGATCCGCAGCGAGGCCTTGGCGTCGGACGCCGCTTGAGCCCCGATCACGCCGGTGGCCATCGCCAGACCGCCCCTGACCGCCAGGGCGGCGGCCGCGACGAGCAGCCAGACGGCGAACAAGGTCGGGTCTCGCGCTTGAGCGATCGCATCGACGCTGAGCGCCAGGCCGGCGGCGAAGGCGATCGCGGCGACCCCGTCCAACAGGCCCAGCAAGCCCGCGCGGCGCACCGTCGGCGCGACGGTCCGCTCCCACTGCTTGAGCCAGGTCTTGGCGAAATCGCGACGATCGAAGTGCACTATGCGGGCGCCCATGGGATGAGTGTAGGGTGGGGTTATCCGCCTGCCTTGATCAGGATCAAGGAACGGAGGGTCGGGTGGGTCTAGGGCTTGGCTCTCGATCGGCCCGATCATCGGCCGTTCGCCTCGGAGCTGTCCATGGACCCCGCTGTCATTGACCTATCGCGACTCCAGTTCGCGCTCACCGCTCTCTACCACTTTCTGTTCGTGCCCCTGACACTGGGGCTGTCGTTCATGCTGGTCATCATGGAGAGCATCTATGTGATGACCAAGCGCCCAATCTGGCGAACCGTGACGCGGTTCTGGGGCGCGCTGTTCGGCATCAACTTCGTGCTGGGCGTGGCCACCGGGATCACCATGGAATTCCAGTTCGGCATGAACTGGTCCTACTACTCGCACTATGTGGGCGACATCTTCGGGGCCCCTCTGGCGATCGAGGGCCTGATGGCCTTCTTCCTGGAAGCCACGTTCGTGGGCCTGATGTTCTTCGGCTGGGACAAGCTGTCGCGCGTGGGGCACCTGTTCGTGACCTTCATGGTGGCGCTGGGCACCAACCTGTCGGCGCTGTGGATCCTGATCGCCAACGGCTGGATGCAGAACCCGATCGGCGCGGCGTTCAATCCCGACACCATGCGCATGGAGGTCTCCAGCTTCCGCGACGTGCTGTTCAACCCCGTGGCCCAGGCCAAGTTCGTCCACACCGTCAGCGCCGGCTACGTGATCGCTGCGGTGTTCGTGCTGGGGATTTCGGCCTTCTACCTGCTGAAGGGCAAGTATGCGGGCGTGGCCAAGCGGTCGATGACCGTGGCGGCCGCCTTTGGCCTTGCCTCGTCGCTGTCGGTCGTGGTGCTGGGCGACGAGAGCGGCTACGCGCTCACCGATAACCAGAAGATGAAGCTGGCCGCCCTGGAAGCCATGTGGGAGACCGAGCCTGCTCCGGCGGGCCTGGCCGCCTTCGGCATCCCCAGCATGGCCGACCGCAAGACCCACTACGAGGTCAAGATCCCCTATGTGCTGGGCCTGATCGCCACCCGTAGCCTGGACAAGCCGGTGGAAGGCATCTTCGAGCTGGTCGCCAAGGCCGAAGACCGCATCGAGTCGGGCGTCATCGCCTATGGCGCGGTCGAGGCCCTGAAGATCAATCCTAACGACATGGCCGCCCGCGCCACCTTCGAGCTGCACCGCAAGGACCTGGGCTACGCTCTGCTGCTGAAGCGCCACGTCGCCGATCCGCGTCAGGCCAGCCCCGACCTGATCAAGAAGACCGCCTGGGACGTGGTTCCGCCCGTGCCCGTGATGTTCTGGTCCTTCCGCATCATGGCCGGGATCGGCTTCCTGATGATCCTGCTGTTCGCCACGGCCTTCGTACTGGTCACCCTGCGCAAGCACGAGACCAAGTGGTTCCTGGTCCTGGCGGTGGCGGCCATCCCGCTACCCTGGATCGCCGCCGAGATGGGCTGGGTGCTGGCCGAGGTCGGTCGTCAGCCCTGGGCCGTGGAGGGCGTGCTGCCCACCTTCCTGGGCGCTTCCAGCCTGACCGTCCCGCAACTGCTGACCAGCATCGCGGTCTTCACCCTGCTGTACGGCGCCCTGGCCGTGGTCGAGGTCGGCCTGATCCTCAAGACCATCAAGCGCGGCCCGTACGCCCTGCACGATCCCGCCCCCGACGGTTCGCCCGAACCTGAAGCCGCCGTCGCCTAAAGGAGCGCCTCACAATGGAAATCCCAGTCGATTTCGCCACGCTGCGCGTGATCTGGTGGGCCTTGGTCGGGATCCTCCTGATCGGGTTCGCCCTGACCGACGGCTTTGACATGGGGGTCGGCGCTCTGCTGCCCTTCGTCGCCAAGACCGACAAGGAACGCCGGATGGTGATCAACACCGTCGGCGCCACCTGGGAAGGCAACCAGGTGTGGTTCATCCTGGGCGGGGGCGCGATCTTCGCGGCCTGGCCCTTCGTCTACGCCATCAGCTTCTCGGGCTTCTACCTGGCGATGTTCGTGGTGCTGACCGCCATGATCCTGCGGCCCGTGGGCTTCAAGTACCGCTCCAAGCGCCCTGATCCGCGCTGGCGCGCGTTCTGGGACTGGGCGCTGTTCGTCGGCGGCTTCGTGCCGGTGCTCTGCTACGGCGTGGCCCTGGGCAACGTGCTGCAAGGCGCGCCCTTCCGCCTCGATGGCGACCTGCGCGCCTTCTACGACGGCACGTTCCTGGGTCTGTTCTCGCCCTTCGCCCTGCTGTGCGGCCTCTTGTCAGTGTCGATGCTGATGCTGCACGGCGCAGCCTGGATCACGATCAAGGGCGAGGAAGGCCCCGTGGCCGAACGCGCTCGCCGCATCGGCGAGATCGCCGGCCTGGCCAGCATCGTGCTGTTCGCGGCCGGCGGCTTCTGGGTGGCGTTTGGCGGCATGGGCTTCCGGATCGAGGGTCTGGCCGATGCGGCGGGCCCGTCCAACCCGCTGCGCGGCGCGGCCGCAGTGCGGGACCCGGGCGCCTGGCTCGACAACTATGGCCGTCATGGCTGGATGATCATCGCCCCGGTCCTGGGCTTTGCGGGCGCTGTCCTGGCCCTCTTGGGCCTGCGCGCCAAGAGCGCCTGGATGGCCTTCACCGGGTCCTCGGCCTCGGCCACGGGCATCATCGCCACCGTCGGGCTGTCGATGTTCCCGTTCATCCTGCCCAGCAGCGTCGATCCCCGCTCCAGCCTGACGGTGTGGAACGCCTCGTCCAGCCACATGACCCTGTTCATCATGCTGGTGGTCACGATCATCTTCCTGCCGATCGTGCTGGCCTACACCGCCTGGGTCTACAAGGTCCTGTGGGGCCGTAGCACCACGGCCGCCCTGGCCGTCAATCCTGACCTCTACTGATCCGAAGGAGACGAACCGATGTGGTATTTCGCTTGGATCCTGGGCCTGGGCCTGGCTGTCGCCTTCGGCGTGCTGAACGGCATGTGGTACGAGTTCGGCCTCGCCGACGACGGCGATGAAGGCCTCGACGAGGCCTGAAGCCTGGTCCCTCGGACTCGAATGAAGGGGGCGCGACATTCGAGCGCGCCCCCTTCATTCACCAATTAACGGTTGTTAAACGCGAAACAGGTTCTTGTGGCATGGACCCAGAGCGCGTCGATCGCCGCTCCCGGGTCGCGTTATCTGAATCGGGGATCCGTCATGACCGACAACACTGCGCCCGCTCTGGAACTGATCTCGTTCTGCATTGGCGAGCAGGAGTTCTGCATCGACGTGAAGACGGTGCGCGAGATCCGGGGCTGGACGCCGGCCACGCCGATCCCGCACGCGCCCAACTACATGCGCGGCGTCATCAATCTTCGCGGCGCGATCATGCCGGTCATCGACCTGCGCAATCGCCTGGGCCTTGGGGTCACCATCCCCGAGACCCGCCACGTGATCGTCGTGGTCGAGTGCCGCGACCGTCTGGCCGGCATCCTGGTGGACGCGGTGTCGGAAACCTTCACCGTGCCGCGCGAGAGCCTGCAGCCCGCGCCGGACGTCGGCGTCGAGGAGCTGCGCTACATCCAGGCGATCATCTCGATGGAAAACCGCCTGATCACCTATCTGCGCATGGACGACGTGTTCCCGGCCCAGGTCAGCGAAGCGGCCTGATCGGTTCAGGCATCGGAAACGAAAAAGGCCGCCGGGGCGATCCCGGCGGCCTTTTTCTTTGGTCTCAGCCCTGGCTGACGATCCGCGCCGCCTGGGCGTGGAAGCTGGCCTCGGCCTCGGCCGCGTCGGCCACCGCGCCGTGACGGTCGGCCGCGACGCTCATGTTGTTCTTGGCGTAGCTCTCGGAAACCTTGCGGGCCTCCTGGGCGCGCAGGGACGCGTTGGCCGAGGCCGTCTCATGCCAGGCCGCCAGGTCCTTGGCGGTCAGGGCGCCTTCGGCCGGCGCCGTCGGGTGGGTCGGGACGTCGCCAAAGCCGATCGCGACGAAGCCGTGGATGACCCCGCCATAGTCTTCCTCCGACAGCAGGAAGGTGATCTGCCGCTCTTCGGACTGGCCCGTATAGGTGTCGGTGGCCGGGTCGAACTCGCGCAGGACCAGGATGTCGCCCACCGCGAACTCGCGATCGTTGCGGCGGATCTCGAAGCGCTTCTGGCCGGCGCGGACGGCGGCGAAGTACTTGGGCCAGGTCTTCAGGTCGTGGCGGTTCATGGCGGAGAGACTTTTCTGGAAAACGGGGAGGCGGGGTTCTGGCGTGCGAACCCTAGCGTGGGGTTAATTGACGACAGTAAAGCTGTTTGGATCAGACGACTTCTCAAAACATGTGTCATCCCGGCCGAGCCCCGGCGAAAGCCGGGGGGAGAGCCGGGACCCAGGGGCGGTGCGCACCGCGCTCCTTCACCCCCTGGATCCCGGATAGCCTCTGCGAGGCTTCCGGGATGACACCACGTTGAGGCGCGAGACCTAGCTCATTCCTCGATGCAGAGCCGCACGATCTCGGCGCGCAGTTCGGGCATGCCCAGGCCCTTCTCCGAGGAGGTGGCCAGCACGCGCGGGAAGGCCGCGGCGCGCTTGGCGATGGCCTTCTGGGTCTCGGCCACGACCTTGTCGACCTCGGCCGGCTTGATCTTGTCGGCCTTGGTCAGGACGATCTGGTAGGACACCGCCGCCACGTCCAGGGCGTCCAGCGCCTCCAGATCGACCTTCTTGAGGCCATGGCGGGCGTCGATCAGCATATAGACGCGCTTGAGATTGGGGCGGCCGCGCAGATAGGCGCGGCCCAGGTCCTGGAACTTGTCGGCCACCGAGCGCGAGACCCGCGCGAAGCCGTAGCCGGGCAGGTCGACCAGCCGCACCTTCTCGGCCAGCAGGAAGAAGTTGATCTCCCGCGTACGGCCCGGCTCGTTCGAGGCGCGGGCCAGGTACTTCTGATTGACCAGACCGTTGATCAGGCTGGACTTGCCCACGTTCGAGCGGCCGGCGAAGGCCACCTCGGGCAGGTCGGACGGCGGCATGGCGTCCATGCGCACCGCCCCCATGATGAACGAGACCGGCTGGGCGAAGAACACGCGCGCGGCCTCGATCTGCTCCTCGGTGAAGTCCGCCGCGCCCGGCAGCAGGATCGGCGGTTCCTTGGGGAGCTTCTGTTCCTCGCTCATCAGGTCGCGCTAGCCGTCTTGCCCTGCAGGCGTGCGATGATCTTGTCGATCGGGTTCTCGACCTTGTAGCGGCGCATGATGATGTACTGCTGGACGATGGTCAGGACGTTCGACCAGCACCAGTAGATCACCAGGCCCACGGCGAAGCCCGACAGGGTGAAGGTGAAGATCACTGGGAACCACTGGAAGATCTTCTGCTGGATGGGGTCGCCGGCCGGCGGGTTCATCGCCGTGGTCAGCCACATGGTGAAGCCGTACAGCAGCGGCCACACGCCGAGGTGGGCGATCATCGCGCCGATCAGCGGCAGCGAACCCGGATCCCAGGGGATCAGGCCAAACAGGTTGAACATCGTGGTCGGATCGGGCGCCGACAGGTCCTGAATCCAGCCGAAGAACGGCGCGTGGCGCATTTCGATGGTGACGGTCAGCACCTTGTACAGGGCGTAGAAGACCGGGATCTGGATCAGCATCGGAAGGCAACCCATCATCGGGTTGATCTTTTCCTTCTGATACAGCGCCATCATCTCCTGCTGCTGCTTGGTCGGATCGTCCTTGTGCTTGGCCTTCAGCTTTTCGACCTCGGGGGCGATCTTCTTCATCTTGGCCATCGACTCGTAGCTCTTGTCGGCCATCGGGTAGAGGACGAGCTTGAGCACGACGGTCAGCAGCAGGATGGCCAGGCCGAAGTTGCCGACCAGCTTGTAGAAGACCTCCAGGATGTTGAAGATCGGGCGCGTGAAGAAGCGGAACATGCCCCAGTCGACGGCGTCGTCGAAGCGCGGGATCTCCGCCTTGGTCTTGTTCCAGAATTCCCAGATGGCCGGAGCCGGGGTCGCGCCGTACTCGTACTTGCGCAGCAGCGGCACGGTCTTGGCGCCGGCGAACAGGCGGGTGGTCTGGCTGATGGTGGCGCCGGGGTTCAGCACCTGCACCGGGCCCAGGAAGTTGACGTCATAGACGTCGACGCCCGCCACGTTGGTCACGCGATACTGGGCCTTGATGGCCTGGTTCTGGGCCGGGATCAGGGCGGTCAGCCAGTACTTGTCGGTGATGCCGGTCCAGCCGCCGACCGAGTCG
Organism: Caulobacter vibrioides; assembly: GCF_002310375.3. Lineage (GTDB taxonomy): Bacteria > Pseudomonadota > Alphaproteobacteria > Caulobacterales > Caulobacteraceae > Caulobacter > Caulobacter vibrioides_D. The sequence continues at coordinate 3,360,402 of NZ_CP023315.3, read as the reverse complement.
AAGGACTGCAGCGGCTTGTCCTTCTTCCACTTGCCGTACTTGGCCATTTCCAGCTTCTGCTCGTCGGCCCCGCCCAGGACGCCGATCGCGCCCTCGTGGACGATCTGGTTCTTGCCCAGCTCGTCGCTTATGCCCTGGCGCTGGACGGTGGCGTAGGGCGCCAGTTGCAGGCCGTTGGTCCCGTTGTTCTTGACGCTGTCGGTGACCGTGAACATCGCCTGGTCATCGACGGCGATGACGCGGGTGAAGGTCAGGCCCTGGCCGTTGTCATGGGTGAGGGTCACCGGCGAATTGGGGCGCAGCACCTGGCCCGGCGCGGCGGTCCAGACGGTGCGGCTGTCGGGCAGGCCCGGCAGGTTGGCGCCGGCCCAGCCGAAATCGGCGAACCAGGCGTGCTCGGCGCCCTCGGGGCGGAACAGCTCGACCGGCGGGGAGTCCTTCTTGGTGGTCTCGTCGTACTTGCGCAGCAGCAGGTCGTCGATGCGCGCGCCCTTCAGGGCGATCGAGCCCGACAGGGCCGGGGTGTCGACGACGATGCGCGGGCTCAGGCCCTTGGCGGCCTCGCGCGACAGGCGCAGCGGCGCGGGATTGCCGTTGGCGTCCAGCGTGACGCCGGCCTTGGCGGCCGACTGTTGTTCGACGGCCTTCTTGGCGCGGAACTCGGCTTCGGCCTTCTTTTGCTGCGGACCCAGGACGAAGAACTGGTACCCGATCAGGATCGCGAACGCGCTGACGATGAACATCAGCGTGTTTTTGTTGTCGTTCTGCATGGAGCGCTTAACCGGAAACTGTGGGATCGGGTTGTGAAGAAGGGGCGGCGTCGTGGAGAGCGCCGTTCGAACGCCGGGAAACCTTGGTTACCCCGCGATCATGGTCGGCGGCGAGGCTTATCAGCGCGGTTTTGACATCGTCAAGCAAACGCGCCCATTCGCGTGTCCCCGTGCCGCCTCGCGCAATGAATACATAGTCATGCGATGGCCGTGCATGAAGGGGCAGGACCAGCCGGGCGGCTTCGCGCAGGCGGCGCTTGGCGCGGTTGCGTTCGACGGCGCCGCCGATCTTCTTGGTGGCGGTGAAGCCGACGCGCACCGTGGGGTCATCGTCGGCGCGCTGGCGCATCTGGATGAACACCGCGCCGCGCGACAGGGCCGGGGCCTTGGCGGCCAGCAGGAAGTCGGGGCGCTTGCGCAGCCGCTCAAAGCGCAACGGGGCGAACTTGAGATCAGCCATGAAAAAAGCCGCCTTTCCGGCGAGAACCTGAAGACAGGTCTGTGGAAAAGGCGGCTTTGATCATCGTCTCGCCTCCCGAGGGAGGAAAGAGAATTAGGCGGTCAGGCGCTTGCGGCCCTTGGCGCGGCGACGCGCGACGACCTTTTGGCCGTTCTTGGTGGCCATACGCGCGCGGTAGCCGTGACGGCGGGCACGCACGAGCTTCGACGGCTGGAAGGTGCGCTTCACGACGTGGCTCCGAATAATAAACGTTGAACGCGGGCCGGGTGGCTCGCGAGTGAGGCGCGGTGGATAAAAGAACGCTGCGGGGATGTCAACCTGAGTCGGTTGAAGGGGTTAGGGTTCTCCGACCGAACCACCCAACACCCGATCTCCCCGGCGAATGCCGGGGCCCAGATTCATCCGGGGCGTTTGGAGATGATCCGAGATGCGGCCTTTCAAGCCTTTATGATGCTTGTGGGTTCGATCTGGACCCCGGCGTTCGCCGGGGAGATCGGATGTTTGGCGTCACGGCGTGATCACCGCCTTGCCCACCACCTTGCGCTCGGCCAGCAGGTCGAAGGCCTCGCGCCAGCGGTCCAGCGGCAGCTCGGCATGCACATGCGGCCGGATCACGCCCGCATTGGCCATGGTCCAGATCGCGTCCGCGTTTTCGCGCCCCTTCTCGGGGAACTGGCGGCCATACTCGCCGGCCCGCACGCCCATCACCGAGAAGCCCTTGATCAGCGGCATGTTGACCGAGACGTTGGGGATCCGCCCCGAGGTGAAGCCGATCACCAGCAAGCGCCCGTCGAAGGCGATGCAGCGCACGCTCTCGTCGAAGACGTCGCCGCCGACGGGGTCGTAGATCACATCGGCCCCGTGGCCGCCGGTGATGGCCTTCACCTGCTCCCGGAAGCCCTGGGTGACGTTGACGGTCGCGTCGGGGGCGTAGAGCGCCTTGACCTGCTCCAGCTTGGCGTCGGAGGCCGAGGCGGCGATGACCCGGGCTCCGAGCGCCTTGGCCAGGTCCACGGCCGCCAGACCCACCCCGCCGGCCGCGCCATGCACCAGCACCCACTCGCCCGGCTCCAGCCGCGCGCGGCGCACCAGGGCGACATAGGCGGTGAGGTACGCCGCGCCATAGGCCGCGGCCTCGGCGAAGGACAGTCGCGCGGGCTTAGGCTTGAGCGCGCTCGCCGCCAGCACGGCGTACTGCGCAAACCCGCCCAGCCGCGCGCCGCCGACCACGGCGTCGCCCACCTCTAAGTCAGTCACGCCTTCGCCCAGCGCCACGACCTCGCCGGCCAGATCCAGGCCCGGCGTGAAGGGCAGGGGCGGTTTCAGCTGGTACTCGCCGCGCGTCATCAGGAGGTCGGGGAAATTGACGCTGGCGGCGCGCACACGCACCAGCACTTCGCCGGGACCTGGCGACGGCGTGGCGACCTCGCGGACCGCGCAGCCGGCGTAGTTCGGGGCGAGGTCCTCGACGACGAGGGCGTGCATCCTTTCCGGGAACACCGTCATGCCCCCTTCCCCCTTTGATGGGGGAAGGGTTGGGGATGGGGGTGACAGCGTCTCAGGATGGGGCTCGGCCGCGCGATGTCGTCCGGCGGTGTCACCCCCATCCCCGCCCTTCCCCCATCAAAGGGGGAAGGGAGAAGGAGGGCGCCCATCACAGCGTCCGCTTCTCAAACAGCTCGCGCACCAGCCAGGCGATCTCGCGGCAGGCCTCGTCAGCGGCGGGGATCGCGCCGGTGAAGGCCGTGAAGCCATGCGCCAGGCTGTCGTAGCAGCGGTAGCTGACCGGCACGCCGGCGGCCTGCAGGCGCTTGGCGTAGCCCTCGCCCTGGTCGACTAGGGGGTCGAAGCCGGCGGTGGCGACCACGGCGGGGGCCAGGCCCGTCAGATCGGCGGTCTTGTCGGGCGACAGGCGCGGATCGGCCGGGTCGGCGTCGGCGCCGATATAGTGGCCCATGAACCAGTCCATGGTCGCGCGGCTCAGCGGATAGGCGTCGGCGTAGGTGGTCATCGACGCGGTCTCGCTGGCGACGTCCACGGCCGGATAGATCAGGATCTGCGCAGCGGGCTGCGGCTCGCCCTTGCGCATCATCTCCTGGGCGACGATGGCCGAGAAGTTGCCGCCCATGCTGTCGCCGCCGATCGCGGGCGCAACCGCCGCCGCGCCGAAGCGGGCGGTGTTGTCGCGGGCCCAGCGATAGGCCGCCAGCACGTCCTCCAGACCCGCCGGGAACTTGTGGTCCGGCGCCAGACGGTAATCGACCGAGATCACGGTCGTGCGGCAGATGCTGGACAGCATCGAGCAGAAGGCGTGGCAGGTCTCCAGGTCGCCGATCACCCCGCCGCCCATGTGGGCGTAGACGATCAGCGGGGCCTTGGCGTCGGGCTGCTCGGGGCGATAGGCGCGGCAGGGGATCGGACCATTGGGCCCCTCGACCGACAGGCTCTCGGTGCGCACGCCGGGCTCCAGCGGCCCCTGCACGACGGCCAGGCCCTTGGCGCTGCCGGCGACGGCCTCAGCGGGCGACAGGCTGGTCATGGGTGGCAGCTTCTTGGCCGCATTGGCGAAGAACTGGAAGCGCGGGTCCAGCGTGCGCCCGCCCTTGTAGACGACCCCGCCGCCCGACATCGCCCGCAGGATCGGACTGGGCAGGGACAGGATCAGTTTCAGGATCGTCTTCTGGGCGGCGTCAGATGCCATGGTTTTCCCCTGCTTCTTTGTTGTTCTTACGCACTCAATATCCGTGTCATCCCGGCCAGCGCCCGGCGAAAGCCGGGGGCTGAGCCGGGACCCAGGGGCGGTGCGCACGGCGTTTCTTCACCCCCTGGGTCCCGGATAGCCTCTGCGAGGCTTCCGGGATGACACCATGATAAGGGGCGGCGATCGTCATACGCCCTTACAATCTCGGCAGGGCGGGAAGACCGCCCAGGATCAGGTGAACGGCGAAATCGGCCGCGCCTTGGGTGTCGACCGGCCGGCGCTCCAGCATCTTGTCGCCGATCTCGCGGGCGACGGCGATGCAGGCGGCGGTCAGGTAGTCGAGGTCAACGGACGGGGTGTGCTCGCGCGCCAGCACGCGCGCGAAGGCCTCGCGGACCTCGTCGAAAACAGCCACCATCTCGGGGGTCGAACGGGCGTGCGGCAGCGGCTCGCCGGGCGGCCGGTCCAGGCGCCAGGCCTCCTGCTCGAGGGCCACGAAGTTGAAATAGGCCAGGATCGCCCCGCGCAGGAACGACTCGAAGTCGGTGGCCTTCTCGGACTCCGCGCGCAGCAGCGGACGAAAGCGGCGCGCGCCGTCGTCGGCCAGGGCGTCGAACACCTCTTCCTTCGACTTGTAGTAGTTATAGAAGGTGCCCGAGGCCAAACCCGTGCGGCGGATGATGTCGCGCACTGTGGCCGCGTCATAGCCCAGCTCGCCGAACACCTCGCGCGCCGCGTCCAGGATCGCCTGACGGTTGGCGGTCTTGGTGCGTTCCCGCTTGCCCGGTCGCTGGTCGATATGGGGCTTGGGGAAATAGGCGATGTTCGACATGGAAAACGACTCAAGCTCGGGACGATCGTGACGCCCCGTCATGATCGTGGCCTTAGTCTGGGGTCGGATGCAAGGGTTTGGCGAGCACCCCTTCTTCATACGACCTTCCCGGCGAACGCCGGGACCCAGATCATAAGGCTTTGACGGCGCCGGCTGGAGCACCGCTCAGGCCTTCATCTGGGCCCCGGCATTCGCCGGGGAGGTCGGATAGGAGGGAAAGCTCACAACGGTTTCACCGGCTGCTCGATGTCCCACACCGCTTCGGTGATCGCCTCCAGCTTTTCGCGGTAAAGGGCGGCGGCGTCGTGGAGGCCCTGGTTGTAGTAGTAGGGGCCCAGGCGCTCGCTGATGAAGTCCAGCAGAAACTCGGCGTCGAAGCCCTTTACGTCCAGATCCAGTTCGGTCCGCAGATAGTCGGAAAGGCCGCCGACCAGCTTGGCGCGGGTGTCCTTGTCGAAGGTGATCTTGGGCATGGGGGGCTCCATCGTGAAGAGGATGCCTTACTTACCCCCTCCGCGCCTGCGGCGCTCCTCCCCCGGAGGGGGAAGAAGGAGCGGCGCGTACCTTCTGCCCCCTCCGGGGGCGGACGATCGCGAAGCGATCAGGTGGGGGCCAGCAGCGTTTCAGTGTCTCGCTCCGCCCGCGCCGCCACCGGCAGCTTCCCGCCGGCGCTGCGCGCCCGGGCCTCGCCCTTGGCGATCTCCTTTTTCAGGTCGGCGCAGTAGACGTTGAAGTCCACCTGGATGGTGTGCCGCGCCGAGTCATAGAAGTGGCCGGTGTGGCGGTGCTCGTCCTTGGCGGTGATGCGGGCCATCTCGGCGGGGGGCGGAAGCGCGTATTTGCCCGCGAGGTAGGCCGCCGCCAGCTTGGCCTGCTGCTCGGCGAAGTTCACCAGGGTCGGCAGGGGCTGGGCCAGGCCCATATAGAAGAGGTTGGGGACCTCCGGCTTCATCATCCGCTTGAACAGTGGCAGGCGGTGGTCGGCGTCGGGCAGCAGGGCCGGGTCGTCGAAGAACGGGAAGCTGATCTTGTAGCCGGTGGCGAAGACGATGGCGTCCACGTCCTCGACGCTGTCGTCGGTAAAGCGCACGCGCTTGCCCTCCAGCGCCTTGATCGCCGGCTTGAACTTGATGTCGCCGCAGCCGGCGCGGGTCAGGAACTCGCCGGAGACGGACGGATGGGCCTCCAGCGGCTCGTGGTCGGGCTTGGGCAGGCCGTAGTCTTCCATGCGGCCGATGGTCTTTTTCAGCACCGAGCGGGAGAGGGCCACGCCCAGCTTGCGCGGCATCCAGGCGGGCAGGGCGGATTTGTCGGCCGGCTTGCCGTTCAGGTATTTGGGGAACACCCAGACCCCGCGCCTAGCCGAGACCCACAGGTTCTTGGCGATCGGCCGCTGGGACAGCTCGCTGGCGATATCCATGGCCGAGTTGCCCATGCCCACCACCACGACGTTCTTGCCGCGCATGTCGATGGGATCGAACGGGTCGCAATAGGCGTGGGCGTGGAAGGCCGGGCCGTCGAACTCGCCGGGATATTCCGGCACGCGCGGGTCCCAGTGGTGGCCGTTGCAGACGAATAGCACGTCGTAGAGCCGCGTCTCGCCGCTCGACAGCGTCACCGCCCACAGGCCCTCGGCGGTGCGTTTGGCGCTCTCGACCTTGGTGTTGAAGGTGATCGTCGGACGCAGGCCGAAGTGATCGACATAGTCCTTGAAGTACTGAAAGAGTTGGGCGTGGTGCGGAAAGTCCGGCCAATCCTTCGGAACCGGGAAGTCCTCGAACGCCAGCCGCCACTTACTGGTATCGATATGCAGGCTCTCATAGCAGGCCGATAGGCCGTTGGGGTTCTTGTAGTACCAGTTGCCCCCGATCTCGTCGGACATCTCAAAGCAGTCGTACGGAATCCCGTAGTCCTTCAGCCGCTTGATCGTGGTGAAGCCGCTGCAACCCGCGCCGATGACGCATGCCTTTGGGAGCTTGCCCGTCATGTCCCGCCCTCTGACTTATCGTTGTTCAGGTGAGCGTATCAGCGTTATGCGATGCGGCAAGCGGCCGTTGGGGAAGGGGCGTGGGTAGCGCCCCCTCCGTCACGCGGCTGGGCCGCGCGCCACCTCCCCCGCAAGCGGGGCAGGAGGGGAAACATGTCCTCCTCCCTTGCAAAGCGGGGGAGGTGGATCGACGCGAAGCGACGAGACGGAGGGGGCGCTGTCCGCCTACCGCCCAAACCGCGCCGGCGAGTAGGTCGCCGTGCAGGCGGCGCTGCACTGGGCCCAGCGGCCGCCGCAGCTGTCATCGTCCGTTGACTGACAGAAATACAGCGTCCGGGCACAAGTGGCCTTGCACTGGGTGACATCGCCGCCGGGGCGTCCCACGGCCAGCGGGATCGGCGCGGGCAGGACGACGCTGGGCGCAGCGATCGGGGTCTGAGCCACGGCGGCGGGCCTGGGCTTGGGCGCGGCGGGCGGCGTCGCGGCCAGAGCCGGGAGGGCCGTGGCAAGAACCAGCAGGGCGAGGACGGCGCGGCGCATGGAGGGATCATGCGCGATCAGGGTAAAGGGCCGATTAACCATAAATCCTGTCATCCCGGCCAAGCGCGAAGCGCGCCGAGCCGGGACCGCCGGAAGCTCTGAGCCTGTTGCGGTCCCGGGTCTCCGCTGTGCTCCGCCCGGGATGACAGGTGAGCCTAACCCCGCAGCATCTCCCGCCCCGCCCAGACGCTGTGGGTGCCGCTGCTCAGCTTGTGGGGCAGGGCGATGCGGCAGACGACCTCGAAGCGCTTGGCGTCGATGATCGCGCACTCGGACGCGCCCTTGTTTTCGTCGATCAGGAAGCTGACCAGATAGCCGTCATCCTCGTCGACCGCGCCCACCTTCGGCGCGAACGGCGCCTCGCTGGCGTAGCGGCCTTCGGGCAGGGTGATCGACCAGCTCTCGCCGGTCTCCAGGTCGTGCTTGACGAAGCCGTTGAACAGGAACCAGCCGGGCTTGGCGGTGGTCGAATAGGCGTAGCGATAGGGCTTGCCGGCGTATTTCTGATTGAACATGCCGAACTCCAGCACCCGGTCGTCCAGGTGCTTTTCGGTCGTCTCGCCGGTCTTCAGATTGAAGCGCCAGCGGTGCAGCTTGGGCAGGAAACTGTGCTCGTCCAGATAGGCCATCAGGTGGCCGTGGCCGTCGGGGGCGCCTTCCAGCGGGCGGGGGATCGGCTTTTCCTGGAAGTAGCCGTCCAGCACCACCTCGTCGCCGTCCTCATACGCATTGAGCCAATGCAGCACATAGGTCGGCTCGGCCTCGAACCAGCGCGGCTCGCCGCCCTCGCGGGGCACCAGGGCAAAGCGGCTGGGCAGGCCCTTGTGCAGGCGCACGGCGTGGATGTCGCGCGCCATCAGCTCCTGGTCCCAGAACACCGGCAGGTCGTTGAGGATCGCGTACTTGGACGAGAACGCCATGTCGTGCGGCAGGCGCGGACCCGGCAGCGGGACGCCCTGATAAACCGAGCGCTTCCCGTCCGGCCCCACCACGCCGTAGTGCATGTAGGGCCAGGCCTTGGAATAGTTGAAGAACATCAGCTCGCCCGTGGCCTCGTCCACCTTGGGGTGGGCCGAGACGCCCTCCAGCGGCGCCCAGCTGGCCACGCCCAGGGTCTCCAGGGTCAGCGGATCCAGGCGATAGGCCTCGCCGCACTGGTAGAAGGTGGCGATCGCCTCGCCGTTATGGACGACGATGTCGGTGCTGGCGCTGTCCTTCAGCGCGCCGTGGGCGCCGAAGCCCGGACGCTTGGAGACGCCGGGACCGTCCATCAAGCCGCCCCACAGGCCCTCGTTCACTTCCTGCTCGGCCTCGAAGCAGCGGGTGCGGACAAAGCGGTTGCGATAGCTCGCGGATCCGCCCTTGAACTCGATCTGGTGGATCATCCCGTCGCCATCGAACGGGTGATAGCGGCCGATCGGATCGTGCACCGGGTTCTCGGTGTTACGCAGATAGACGCCGTCCAGGTCGGCCGGGATCGCGCCCTCCAGCACTTCCAGGTCCCAGGCGTTGACCTCCTCGTGCTGCGGGGTCCACGGACCGGTCATGTAGGGATGGTTGGTCGGCCCCAGCGAGGTCCGCACGGGCGGCAGGCGTTCGACTTTCATGGGCGGATCCTCCGGTTTTGGGGGGACTTTAGGGTCAGTCAGTCTTGTTGTGCAAGTTTCCCTGTGCGTCGGGGCTAGACAGAGTCCCTCTCTCATGGAGAGAGGGAGGGGCCCACCGCGAAGCGGTGGGAGGGTGAGTGGGTATGCTCTCTCCGGACATGGCAATGACAAGGCGGCTCGATCGGCGGAGAGTCGAAGGCTGACGTCCTAACCACTCACCCTCCCACGCCTGCGGCGCGGGCCCCTCCCTCTCTCTAAGAGAGAGGGATCACGAACGGACGCCCCCCTACTGCCTCGCGCTGACCCGCCAGATCACGTCGCCCACGTCATCGGCCACCAGCAGGGCGCCCTCGTTGTCGACCGTCACCCCCACTGGCCGCCCCTGGGCCTTGCCTTCAGCGTCGAGGAAGCCTGTCAGAAAATCCTCGACCCCGCCCGCCGGCTTGCCGCCGCTGAAGGGCACGAAGATCACCTTGTAGCCGGCCTGCGGGTTGCGGTTCCACGAGCCGTGCTGGCCGACGAACACGCCGTCCTTGTAGCGGGTCGGGAAGCTGGTTCCGGTGTAGAAGCTCAGCCCCAGCGAGGCGGTGTGGGCGCCCAGGGCGTAGTCGGGGACGATGGCGCGTTCGACGAGGTCGGGGCGGCGGTCCTTGTCCTTGACGCGCTTGTCGACGCGCTGGCCGAAATAGCTGTAGGGCCAGCCATAGAAGCCGCCGTCGCGCACCGAGGTCATGTAGTCGGGCACCAGATCATTGCCCAGCTCGTCGCGCTCATTGACCGAGGTCCACAGCTGGCCGTTGGCCGGGTTCCACGACAGGCCCACGGGGTTGCGCAGGCCCGAGGCGAACACCCGCTTCTTGCCCGTCGCCAGGTCGACCTCGAGGATCGCGGCGCGGTCGACCTCGTTCTCCATGCCGTTCTCGCCGACATTGCTGTTGGAGCCGACGGCCGCGTAGAGCTTGGTCCCGTCCGGGCTGGCGATGATGTTCTTGGTCCAGTGGTGGTTCAGCGGCCCGCCGGGCAGGTCGGCGACCTTGCGGGGCCCGGCGGAGATCTCCGTCGCGCCTTCGGTGTAGGGGAAGGCGACGATGGCGTCGGCGTTGGCGACATAGAGGGTGCTCCCCACCAGGGCCATGCCGAACGGCGAGTGCAGATTGACCAGGAACGGGGTCTTCAGGTCGGCGATCCCGTCGCCGTCCTGGTCGCGCAGCAGGCTGATGCGGTCGGCGCTGGGCACGCCCGCGCCGGCCTTCTTCATCAGCGTGGCCTCGGCGAAGGCGCGCAGGCCCTTGGGCTTGTCCGGGCGGGCGGGCTTGTTGCTTTCGGCGACCAGCACGTCGCCGTTGGGCAAGACCAGCAGCCAGCGCGGATGATCAAGGCCCGTCGCGAAGGGCTGCACCTCAAAGCCGGCCGGCGCGCGCGGCTTGGCGTCGTTGGACCAGCCGACGACCTCCGAGATCTTGACGGTCGGCAGCAGGCTGCGGCTGGGTTCGGGCAACTGCGGATTGGGGCCGTAGCCGATGGTCGAATTCTGTTGGCCCTGGGTCTGGCCGCAGGCGGCGAGGGCGCAGGCCGCCACGCCGATGATCAAGATTTCGCGAACCTGTCGACGCATCGGCGTTTCTCCCCTTCAGCCTGCGTTCAACGCGCAGGGTCATGATTATGTTCTGAAAGAGAACGATACGGTTTGCCCATGGTGATGTCCCAGCCTTTGTTCGCACGTCTTGCTCCCGATCGCCGGCGCGTCCTGGCGGGTCTCGTGGCCCTGTCCGCGCCGGGCGCGGCGGTCGCCGCTGCGCGCAAGCCCAAGGCGCCGCCGCCGCCGTCCGTGGTTGCGGTGCTGGGCGACTCGATCACCGCGGGCCTGGGGCTCTCGCCGGACAGGGCGCTGCCCGCGCGCCTGCAGTCGGCGCTGGAGCGGATGGGCGCGCGGGTCCAGGTGCTGGGCCTCGGCGTCGTGGGCGACACGACGGCCGGCGGCCTGGCGCGCGTGGACCGGGCGCCGGCCCAGACGCAGGTCTGCGTCGTGGCGCTGGGCGGCAACGACCTGCTGCAAGGCGTCGACCCGGGGCGGGTCAAGGCGAACCTGCGGGCGATCATCCAGCACCTGAAGGGGCGCGGCGTACGGGTCGTGCTGGCGGGGGTCAGGGCGCCGGCGCTGCTGGGCGCGGCCTATGCGCGGCGCTTCAACGCCATCTATCCGGATCTGGCCCGCGAGCAGGGGGTGTTCTACGCCCCGGACTTCTTCACCGGCGTGATCGGGGTGTCGCGCTACATGCAGCGCGACGGCATTCATCCGAACGCGGACGGCGCCCGGGTCATCGCCGAGCGCCTGGCCCCGGTCGTGGCCCAGGCGCTGCGGGGGTAGGGGTAAGTTACTTGTGTCATCCCGGACGGCGTAGCCGATCCGGGACCCAGGGGCCGGCGCACTGCGGTCGCCCCTGGGTCCCGGCTCTCCGCTGCGCTGCGGCCGGGATGACACAAGTTTTTAGGTCGGGCTTTTACGACTCCACGATCGGCTTCTTCACCGCCACGTGGTGCTGGCCGCCGAACATCCGGGCCATCAGCCGCTCGGAGCGCACCTTCAGGCCGTCCATCAGCACGAACACCACGGGGACGTAGAGCAGCGACAGCAGGGTCGAGGTGATCAGGCCGCCGATGACCGCGATGGCCATCGGGGCGCGGAACTCGACCTCGGCGCCCAGGCCGATGGCGGTGGGCAGCATGCCCGCGCCCATGGCCACGGTGGTCATCAGGATGGGGCGGGCGCGCTTGTGGGCGGCGTCGATGATCGCCGTGCGCTTGTCCATGCCGTGCTCCTTCATGGCCATGATCGCGTACTCGACCAGCAGGATCGAGTTCTTGGCCGCGATGCCCATCAGCATCAGAAGCCCGATCAGGGTCGAGATCGAGAAGCTGGAGCGGGCCAGCACCAGCAGGCCAAAGGCGCCGCCGATGGCCAGCGGCAGGGCCACCATGATGGTGACCGGGTGGGCGAAGCTGCGGAACAGCAGCACCAGCACGACATACATCAGAAGGATGCCGGTGATCAGCGCGCCCAGGAAGCCGGTGACCATTTCCTGAATGAACTCGGCGTCCCCGGCGGCCACTTCCTTGACGCCGGGGGGCAGGTTCTTGACCGAGGCCAGGGCCTGGACGCGCTGGGCCGCCTCGCCGACGACGATGCCGTCCAGTTCGGCGGTGATGGTCGCCACCCGGGCGCGGTCCTGGCGCTCGATCTGCGAGGGACCGGCGCCGAAGCGGATATCGGCCACCGAATTCAACGGCACGGGGCCGTTGGGCGAGGGCACCTTCAGCGTCTGCAGCACGGCGATGTCGGCGCGGGCGCCTTCGTCGAGGCGCAGGCGGATCGGCACCTGGCGGTCGCCCAGATTGTACTTGGGCAGGTTCTGGTCGACGTCGCCGATGGTGGCCACGCGCACGGCCTGGGAGATCGCGCCGGCCGTGACGCCCGCGCGGGCGGCCTGGTCAGGCTTGGGCGTAACGACGATCTCGGGGCGCGCGATGGCGGCGGTGTTGACCACGTGCGCCAGGCCCGGGACCGAGCGCATCTCGGCCTCGACCTTGCGGGCGGCGGCTTCCAGGGCCGGGCCGTTGTCGCTGACGAGGCGCAGCGGATAGCTGCCGCCGTTCGACGGGCCGCCGCCGCTGTTGCCGCCGGCCCCGATCCGCGCGCCGGGAATGGCGGCGAACTGGTCGACCATCTGGCGGTTGAACACCTTCTGGCTGATCCGCTCGCCCTTGTCCGTGAGGTCGGCGGTGACGCTGGCCTTGTTGACGGCGTTGTTCTCGCCGACCGCGGCGTAGACGCCGACGACCTCCTTGCGGGCGCGCAGCTCGCGGGTGACGCGCTGAACGATGGCGTCGGTCTCGTCCAGCGTGGCGCCGGGCGGCAGTTCGATCGAGAACTCGGCCCGGCCGCGATCGACCTGCGGCTGAAACTCGAACGGCAGCAGGGTGGCCAGGAAGATCGACACGCCGAACATCGGCACGCCCATCCACAGCACCTTCCAGCGATTGCGCAGGCTCCAGTCCAGGCTCTTGAGGTAGGGGCCCATCCATGAGGGGTCCTTGTCCTCATGCTTGGCGTCGGACTTGAGCATGTAGGCGCCCATCAGCGGCGTCAGCAGGCGGGCCACGACCAGCGAGAACAGCACCGAGATACAGGCCGCCAGGGCGAAGGCCTGGAAGAACTTGCCGATGATGCCAGGCATGAAGCCCACGGGCGCGAACACCGCCACGATGGTGAAGGTGGTGGCCACCACGGCCAGGCCGATCTCGTCGGCCGCCTCCATCGCCGCCGCATAGGGGCTTTTGCCGCCGCGCATGTGGCGCACGATGTTCTCGATCTCGACGATCGCGTCGTCCACCAGGATGCCGACGGTCAGCGACAGGGCCAGCAGGGTGATGCCGTTCAGCGATTGGCCCATCGGGGCCAGGATCGCAAAGGTCGGGAACAGCGACATCGGAATGGCGACCGCCGCCACCAGGGTGGCGCGCCAGTCGCGCAGGAACAGCAGCACCACCAGCACGGCCAGGATCGCGCCGACGATCAGGGCCTCCATCGAGGCGATGTAGCTCTCCTCAATGTACTTCACGTTCGAGGTGATTTCCTTGATCTCGAGCTCGGGGCGCTCTTGATCGAGCTTGTCGATCGCCTTGCGGATCTTTTGAGCCGTCTGGACCTCGGAGGCGCCGCGGCCGCGAACCATGTTGAAGGTCACCACCTCCTGGCCGTCGAAGCGAGCGCGCGAACGGGGCTCGGCCCAGTGGTCGGTGATCGTGCCCAGGTCCGCCAGACGCACCGTGCCGCCGGACGACAGGGGCACGCGGGTCTCGCGCAGCTGCTCGATCGAGCCGGCCGCGCCCAGGGTGCGGATGGCGCGCTCGGAGCCCGAGACCGTCACCCGGCCGCCGGGCAGGTCGGCGTTGGACGAGACAAGGGCCTGGCTGACGGCGGCGGCGGTGACGCCGCGCGCGGCCAGGCGGTCGGGATCCAGCGCGACCTCGATCTCGCGATCGACGCCCCCCTGGCGATTGACCTGCCGCACCCCCTTGATGGCCAGTAGGGTGCGGCTGACCTCGTTATCGACGAACCAGCTGCGCTGTTCCGGCGTCAGGGTGGGGGCCCTGACCACATAGGTGATCAGGCCGCCGCCGGTGACGTCGATGCGGTTGACGATCGGCTCCTGCATGTCCTGGGGCAGGGCGCCCCGCAGGTTGGACATGGCGTTGCGCACGTCGTTGGTGACCTGCTCGTGGTCCACCCCGAGCTCGAACTCGATGAAGGTGGTCGAGGCGCCGTCGACGATGGTGGAGTTAATATGGCGCACCTGGCCCAGGCCAGCGATCGAATCCTCGACCAGGCGGGTGACCTGGGTTTCCAGTTCGCTGGGCGCCGCGCCGGGGCGCACGGCCGTGACGACGACGAACGGGAAGTCGACGTCGGGCTGGTTGTTGATCCGCATGCTGCGGAAGCCCGCCAGACCCGCGATGGTCAGCAGCAGGAACAGCAGGATGACGGGGATCGGGTTCTTGATCGACCAGGAGGAGATGTTGCGCATCGGGCGCGTCCTCAGCGAGCGGTCGTGGCGGGCGGAAGGGTCTTCTGACCGCTGACGCGGACCAGATCGCCTTCGCCCAGGAAGCCCGCGCCTTCGACCACGACGCGGTCACCGGCGGTCAGGCCGCTGGCGGCGATGCGGTCGCCGGTCGTGGCCAGGATGGTGATGCGGCGGAAGTGGACCTTTCTGGCCGCGTCGACCACGAACACGCCCGGCCGGTTCTCGCGGTAGAGGACAGACTCGCTGGGCACGACCAGCGCGGGCTGGTCGCCGGCGTCGATCGTGGCGCGGGCGAACATCCCCGGGCGGAAGCCGCCCATGGCGGTCAGCGATATGCGGGCCGTACCCAGGCGGCTGGTGGGATTGACCTCGGAGGTCACCAGGCGAACCTTCCCGGTCATCTCGCCGACCTTGTCGGAATAGACGCGCGCGGGCATGCCGGCCTTGATCGCGCCAAGGTCGGTCTCGGGGATCTCGGCGTCCAGTTCCAGGCGGCCGTCGCGGACGATGCGGAAGAGTTCCGAGCCCGCGCTGACGATCTGGCCCTTGGTCACGCTGCGACGGCTGATCAGGCCGCTGACCGGGGCGCGGATCGCGGTCTGGGCCGCCCGCACGGCGGTCTCGCCGCGCCGGGCTTCGGCGGCGGCGAGGTTGGCGGCGGCGGTCGCCTGCCGGGTGGTGGCTGTGTCGAGACCCGCTTGCGACAGATAGCCCTTGGCCTGCAGTTCGCGGGCGCGGTTGAGGGCGGCGTTGGCCTCGGCGAGGGTGGCCTTGGCGCTGGCGACGGCGGCGTCGTCCTGGCGCAGCTGGGCGGTGATCAGGGCGTCGTTCAGCTTGACCAGCACCTGGCCCGCCTGGACGACCTGGCCCTCCTCGGCGTTGACCGCCAGGGCGGTGAGACCGCCGGTCTCGGCGCCGACCGGCACCTCTTCCCACGGCGAGATGGTGCCCGTGGCGTTGATCTCGCGGGCGATCGGCTGGCTGGCGACGACGATGACGCTGACCGTGGCCGAGGCCGACGGCGCGGCCTTGGTCGCCTTGGCCTTCTTGTCTCCGCATCCGGCCAGAGCGATCGCGCTCACGCCCAAGACCAGGACCAGCGCGCTCAAACGCGGGCGACGCCCGTTGATCTCGTGCAACACGACTTATTCCCCAGCCTCAATGGAACCCCTGGGGCCTTCTAGCCGACAATGCCCGTGAGGCGGAGTTAATTTGCCGTAAGACGATAAAGCGCAGCTACAGGCTGGGCAAACCGTCCTGCTGAGCGGTCTGGGCGCGCAGAAAAGCGGGACGTTCGCGCATTCGCGCCCAATAGGCGGCGACGGCCGGCGGGAAGTCGCCGTCCAGGTTCAGCGACTGGGCCAGCAGCAGCGCATAGGCCACCGAGATGTCGGCCCCGGTGAAGCGGTCTGCGGCCACGAAGGGCGAGCGCTCCAGAAGGGCCTCAAGGCCCCGCAACCGCGCCAGGAACCAGCGGGCGTAGTCGGACGCGACCTGCGGTTGGCGGCGCTCTTCGGGCTCAAGCCGCGTGTAGCGCAGCACCAGGGTCTGCGGGAAGGTCAGGGTGGCCTCGCCAAACAGCAGGCCGTTCAGATAGGCGCCATAGCCGGGCTCCTCGGGACGGACTGAAAGGCGCCCGCCGCCGTGGCGCATCGACAGGTACTCGATCATCGCTGAGGACTCGGTCATCCGCGTGTCGCCGTCGACCAGCAGCGGGATCGTGCCCAGCGGGTTCTCGTCCAGATACTCCCGCGCCAGGAAGCGCGGCGGGAACGGCAGGAGCTTCAGGTCATAGGCCAGCTCCAGCTCCTCCAGCGCCCACAGCGGGCGGAACGAGCGGGCGTCGCGGCAGTGCCAGAGGGTGATCATGGGGGTATTGCCTCGACCATCTCTCTATCGTGTCATCCCGGCCGAACCCCGGCGAAAGCCGGGGGTAGAGCCGGGACCCAGGGGGGAAGGAACGCCGTGCGCGCCGCCCCTGGGTCCCGGATAGCCTCTGCGAGGCTTCCGGGATGACACGGGCTTTTGGTCGCGACTAAAGCCGCTCGACGATCGTCACGTTCGCCAGGCCGCCGCCTTCGCACATGGTCTGCAGGCCATAGCGCGCGCCGCGGTCCTTGAGGGCGTGGACCAGCGTCGTCATCAGCTTGGCGCCCGAGCCGCCTAGCGGGTGGCCCAGCGCGATGGCGCCGCCGTTGACGTTCAGCTTGTCCGGATCGCCGCCGGTCACCTGCATCCAGGCGGTCGGCACCGAGGCGAAGGCCTCGTTGACCTCATAGAGGTCGATGTCGTCGATCTTCATGCCGGCCCGCTCCAGCGCCTTCTGGGTGGCCGGGATCGGGGCTTCCAGCATGATCACCGGGTCATGGCCGATCACGGTCATGTGGTGGATGCGGGCCAGGGGCTGGACGCCCAGGGCCTTCAGGCCACGCTCGTTGACGATCATCACGCCCGCCGCGCCGTCGCAGATCTGGCTGGAGGTGGCGGCGGTCAGGCGGCCGTCCTCGCTGAGCAGCTTCACGCCGCCGATCGACTCCATCGTGGCGTCCCAGCGGATGCCTTCGTCGGCGTCGTGGGTCTCGACCGAGCCGTCGGGCAGGGTCACCTTAATCGGCACGATCTCGGCGGCGAACTTGCCGCCCTTGGTTGCGGCCATGGCGCGCTGGTGGCTGGCCAGAGCGAAGGCGTCCAGTTGCTCACGCGACAGGTCATACTTCTTGGCCAGCATCTCCGCGCCGGCGAACTGGCTGAACTGGATCCCCGGATAGCGCTCCTCCATGCGGGGGCTCTTGTAGGTTCCAAAGCCGTTCTTGTAGGGCAGGGCCGACGACAGGCCCATCGGCACGCGGCTCATGCTCTCGACGCCGGCGGCGATGACGATGTCCATCGCGCCCGACATCACGGTGGCGGCGGCGAAGTGGATCGACTGCTGCGACGAGCCGCACTGACGGTCGACCGAGGTGGCCGGCACGCTCTCAGGCAGTTTCGAGGCCAGCACCGCGTTGCGGGCGATGTTGATGGCCTGCTCGCCCACCTGGCCCACGCAGCCCATGATCACGTCCTCGATCAGGGCCGGATCGGCGCCGCTGCGGTCGACCAGGGCGTTCAGCACCTCGCCGGCCAGATCGGCCGGATGCCAGCCGCTGACCCGTCCGCCCTTGCGTCCCCCGGCCGTCCGCGCGGCCGCCACGATATAGGCTTCGCCCATGAGTTCCTCCTCTGCGTTGGCGCGAGAGAAACAGGCGCTCGCGGCTATGTCAGCCGTGACGCGGCGTCAGTCGCCGCGCGGCCGGCGGAGGGTCTCCGGCGGATCGCGCCCAGGAACAGCGACAGCATGGTCAGGTAGCTGAACACCCCGCTGGCGATGAAGCCGGCGCGGCTCCAGACCCGGGGATCGGCCAGCATCGCCAGGGCCAGGACGACCGAAAGCCCATGGAACGCGCAGGCCCACATCGGCCACCAGCGGTCCGACTTGAGGGCGATGGTCAGCAGCACCAGGAACAGGGCGATGTCGATCGCCATGATCAGCGCCTGGGGGCCGCGAAGCTGGTCGGCGTCATGCAGGACCGCGCTAGCGATCCAGGCGAGGATCATCGCCGCAGCGGCCGTGCGCTCGGGCCAGCGACCGCGCCAGAAAGCAACGCCGCTCGAAAGCAAGAGGGCCAGAAGATTGGCCCATTGGTAGAGCGCGCCGAAGGTCATCGCCGACAGGTTGAACCTCGGGCCTGGAATTGCAACTCCCCTCCGATCGTCTCGGAGGGGAGCTGACTGGTTCAGGCCGCGTCGACCACGGCCAGGCGACCGGTGGTGGGCGCCTTGGGTTTCTCGCCGCCCGTGCCGAAGGCCACCGCGCCCAGGCCGATGTCATGCTGGGCGATCGACAGCTGCTTGTGGGTGGCGACGATGTTCTGACGGGCCAGGGCCAGGGCCTGCATGGTCTCGATGGCGCCCATCAGCGCCTCCTGGCCGACGATCGCCGAGAGGTTGGCGGACTGGCGGCTGGCGGGCATCAGACCGGCCAGGGCGGCGGTCTGGGTGATGGCCGCGTCGATGGCCTTTTCGGCGGCGAAGAGCGCTTGGGCGACGGTCTCGGCCGCCAGGCGACGTTCCTTGAGCATGCGTGGTCTCCTCACGCCGATCGGTGTCGGCGCGTTGCTGGGGTTCATTCGTGGGATGAAGCCCGGCTCCCGGGGCTGACGCTTAGGGGAACAAACCTTCGAGCGCGTGGAGCCCTGCTAGGATCGAACCAAAAGCCAAGGCGGTCACGATCATAACGGTCGCGATGAAGGCCAGTCGCAGGGGAAGGCTTAAGGCGTTGGGTCTTCCGTCTCCGAGTCCGGCGAGGAGATGTCCGGCGAAAACGTCTCGTCCATCACCGCGCTGGCGATGCACAGAAGCTCCCGCACCACCAGCTCGCTCGGCTTGAATCTCGCCTGCTTGCGGGTGGCCGCCACCAGGTCGTGAACCATCGCCGCGCCGGCCGCCGTCGCCGACAGGCTGGACAGCTGACGCTCCAGCTCGCTCCACGTGATGGGCGGCAACAGATCCGCCGAATTCAGGCGTGGCCAATCCTGGTGAAAGCTCGCCACTTCCCGCCGCAGATGGGCCGCCCTGCCAATGGCGTCCTTCTGGTGCGGGGTCAGTTCCGGATGCGGGGTCGACGCGTTCAAGATGGTCTCCTTCCTGGACGCCCCGAGCAGAGCGTGCGGAAGCCACCTCGCCTAGCCGGGTCGGATCGGACCCCGACGCGATCGGAGGGGGGGCTGACCCCTGATGGGCGTGGTCGGACATCCGCCGCGCCGCGTCGTAGCGATCGGCCGCGCCCAGGCGGCGGCGCGCCTTGTCCAGGTGCCAGTCGACGGTGTGCTTGGACAGGCCGAGCGCACGGGCGATTTCCTTGGAGCTCATGTGGCGGTCGACGAGCTTCAGGCACTCGCGCTCACGCTCGGTGAGCCGATGGAGGCCTTCGACCTGATCCGAAAGGATGTGCTCGCCCTTAGCCATCGGAAAAGCCTTATGCGAACATTCAGGTTCGGCAAGCGCCGGAACATTAAACCTTGGCTGTTATCGTTGCGGCAGGTCGCTTCCAGCGAGTTCCGACGACACCTTCCACAGATCAACGCCGCCTTCTGAGGCATGCCGATCGATCTCGGCCAGCTCCTCGGCGGCGAAGCTCGGGGCCTTCAGCGCGGCCAGCGAGTCTTCCAGCTGCGCCACCGTCCGCGCGCCGATCAGGGCCGAGGTCACGCGCGGGTCGCGCAGCGTCCACGCGATGGCCATCTGCGCCAGGGTCTGGCCCCGGCGCTGGGCGATGGCGGCCAGAGCCTGGATCCGCGCAAGATTCTCCGCCGTCAGCATGCGCCCGTCGAAGGAGCCGGCCTTGGCCACGCGGGAGTCGTCCGGCACGCCGTTGAGGTACTTGTTGGTCAGCAGCCCCTGGGCCAGCGGCGAGAAGGCGATGCAGCCGACGCCGAGGTCGGACAGGGTGTCGAGCAGCTCGTCCTCGATCCAGCGATTGACCATCGAATAGGACGGCTGATGGATCAGCAGCGGCACGCCTTCGGCCTTCAGGATGGCGTGGGCCTTGCGGGTCAGCTCGGGCGAGTAGGACGAAATCCCGACATACAGCGCCTTGCCCTGGCGATGCAGGTGGGCCAGGGCCCCCATGGTCTCTTCCAGCGGCGTCGTGGGGTCGACCCGGTGCGAGTAGAAGATATCGACATAGTCCAGCCCCATGCGCTTGAGGCTCTGGTCGCAGCTGGCGATCAGATACTTCCGCGAGCCGCCGATCCCGCCGTACGGGCCGGGCCACATGTCCCAGCCGGCCTTGGTGGAGATGACCAGCTCGTCGCGATGCGCCTTGAAGTCGGTGGCCAGAACCTTGCCGAAGTTCTCTTCCGCCGAGCCGTAGGGCGGCCCGTAGTTGTTGGCGAGGTCGAAGTGGGTCACGCCCAGGTCGAAGGCCCGGCGCAGGATGGCGCGACCGGTTTCAAAGACGTCGGCGCCCCCGAAGTTCTGCCACAGGCCCAGTGAGATCGCCGGCAGGTCCAGGCCGCTGCGCCCCGTCCGGCGATAGGGCATGGCGGCGTAGCGATCGGCGCTGGCGACATAGGGGACTTGCACGAGGAGGCGCTCCGAAACGAAGAAAGCTGCGACAGCGTTGTCATGCTGGCGCGTCGTTTGCCGGCGCGCAAGCCCGTTCAGGCGTCCCGGCGGGCCCGCTCACTCTCGGTGGCCGGCGAGGCGGCGCGGATCAGGTCCAGCACATCGACGATGATCTCGCGCATCACCGCCGCGGCGCGATCGGCGTCGCGGGCGATGATCGCATTGGCCACGGCCTCGTGCGAGGGGATCGAGGCCGTCCGCCCCTTGATCCGGTTGGTGAAGCGGATCGAGATCCGCAGGGCGGTGTTCACCAGCTCGTGCAGCTCGCGATAGAACGGGTTCTTGGTCGCGTTGAGGATCGCGATGTGGAAGGCGATGTCGGCCGACAGCGGATCGTCCTCGCCCTCGGCGGCGGCCTTCATCCGGCGCAGGCCCTTGCGGATCTCCTCCAGCCCGGCCTCGTCGGCGTGCCGCGCCGCCAGGGCCGCTGCGGTGGGCTCGATGCCCATGCGCATCTCGGTGAAGTCGGCCAGCAAGCGCAGCGAGAACTTGCGTTCCAGCAGCCAGCGCAGGACGTCGGGGTCGAGCATGTTCCACTCGGCCTCGGGCTCCACCACCGTGCCGTGGCGGGGGCGGGCGCTGAGCAGGCCCTTGGCGGTGAGCATCTTCACCGCCTCGCGCGTCACCGTGCGGCTGGCGCCGAACTGCTTGGAGAGTTCGCCTTCGGTGGGAAAGCCGCCGTTGGCGTACTCGCCGGTCACGATGGCCTGACCGAGTTGCTCGACCAGGCCATAGGTCAAACTCAGGCCGGGCTGAGTGCGCATCTGCGGCTCTTCTTTCCTGCGACGGCGAGGCGAAAGGGCGCTCGCCGCTGTGTACCTTGGTTTGCTCCGTCCGCAACGGGACGGTTGGGATGAATACAGCCGCGACCGTGGCGTTCGGCAAGCGTGTTCGGGCCGGACGCCAGCCCGCGCCGCGAAAAGGCCTCAGCCACGCCAGGCGGCCACGAGGCGCGCGGCGCGTTCGGCCACGTCGGCGGCGCGATCGCCCGGGCGATAGAGCTCGCCGCCGACACCGATCCCGTCGACGCCGACCGCCCGCCAGGCGTCCAGATTACCCGCGCCCACCCCGCCCACGGCGTAGACGGCCACGTCGCGGGGCAGGACGTCCTTGACCGCCTTGAGGTGTCCCGGCCCGAAGGTCCCGGCCGGAAACAGCTTCAGGGCGCGCGCGCCGGCCTGGATGGCCGCGAACGCCTCGGTGGGCGTGGCGAAGCCGGGCATCACCGTCAGGCCCATCGCCACCGCATGGGCGATCACGGCGGGGTCGGTGTTGGGGGTGACGATCAGCTTGCCGCCCGCCTGCGCCACCGCCTCGACCGCGTCGGTCGTCAGCACGGTGCCGGCGCCGCACAGGGCCTGGTCGCCGAAGGCCTTGCACAGCCGGCGGATGCTCTCCAGCGGATCGGGCGAGTTGAGCGGCACCTCGATCGCGCCGACGCCCGCGCCGACCAGGGCGGCGGCGATATCGACCACCTCGTCGGGCTTCACGCCCCGCAGGATGGCGACGATGGGCGGCGGGGGAGCAGCGCTCACGACGAGGCCTCCTGGTGTCGGGTGATCATCGAAAGGCCCGCCAGCACCGCGGCGTCGCCGTCGACGACAGACGCCGTGACGCCGGCGGCGGCCAGGGCCTGGACATACAGCGCCGCCAGCGGGCCGTCGCCGATCACCGTCACGGTCTGCATCGGTCCGAACCAGTCCCGCGCCGCCGCCACGTCCGCGCCGATCAGCAGGCCCGACAGGAAGCCCATGGCGTCGGCGGGCGTCATCGCCTGCAACAGCTGGCGGGCGCGGGTCTCGAACATCAGGTGGGTCAGGCGCCCCGCGCCCTGCTCGGCGATGCGGACCAGGCCCTGGGCGAAGCCCAAGCGCGAGCCCTCGGCCAGGCTTCCGCCGCCCGCGCCCAAGGTGGAGTGCGTCTTGAGCAGGGCGAAGGTCTCGCCGATCGGCGCGGTCAGGAAGGTGACGATCCGGCCGTCCTCGACCACCACCCACTTGTTGTGCGTGCCCGGCAGCACCAGCAGGTGGCGGCCCGACCGGAGGCCTGCGTCCAGGGATAGCGCGCCGAAGACTTGCGTCTCCTCGCCCCGCATCACGTCGGGTCCGCCCAGCGGGTTGACGCAGGACAGGCCCGGCGCAATGCGCACGGGCAAGCCCTGGGCCTCAAGGCGCACGGTGCGCGCGGCGACCTCGGCCGCCGTGGCCGGGCAGGGCGCATAGGGCGCTTCGATCCAGCCCATCCGTGATCCCACCATGCCGCACAGGATCGCGTAGTCGGGCTGCGCCTCGCGCCAGTCGCCCACCAGGTCCAGGAACGTCTTTTCCGGGCTGTCGGTCAGCGCCGTCACGCCGGGACCGTCGCGGCGATGGATCACGCTCTTGCCCTGGCGCAGCCACAGGCGCAGGCGCGTGCCGCCCCAGTCGCCGACAATCACGATGCTCTGGTCCATCAGGCCGATTCCAGTCTCACGGCCCGACTGAAAGCGCCAAGCGGGAAGTCTATCGCCGCTCGTTTATAATATAATATTGGGGTCAGCAATCGAGGCCGCCGCCTCCAAGGGTGACCGGATGGATCTCCCTGTAGCTCGAAAGCGACCGGTGTCAGGGGCGCAAGGTGGCAAAAACGGCGCTGGGTGAGCCGCGAAATGATAGCGCTATCAAATTCGGCTTGAAGGTATCAATTATACGATTATAGCTTCCCATCATCGAGCAGCGGCGAAGGGCCGCACGTCACCGGTCACCCAAGAATGGACCGGGACGGCTCCTGACAGGGGGAAGGGAACGGCCATGCAGCGCCATGATTCGTCACATCGGAAGTTCATGTTCGCCGGCGCGTCCGCGCTGGTGCTGTGCCTCGTCGCGCCGACCGCGGCGCTCGCGCAGCAGAAGGGGCAGGATGACACCTCGGTCGAGGCGGTGGTCGTCACCGGCCAGCGCGCGGCCATCCAGTCGGCCCAGAAGATCAAGCAGAACGCGTCCGAGATCATCGACGGCATCAGCGCCGACGACATCGGCAAGCTGCCCGATCGTTCGGTCACCGAGGCGCTGCAGCGCGTCGTCGGCGTCACCATCGACCACACCATGTCCCGCGGCGATCCCGAGCACTTCTCGGTCGAGGGCTCGGGCGTCAACATCCGGGGCCTGACCTATGTCCGCTCGGAACTGAACGGCCGCGACAGCTTCACCGCCAACGGCGGCCGCGCGCTGTCGTTCGAGGACGTGCCGCCCGAACTGATGGCCGGCGTCGACATCTACAAGAACCCCTCGGCCGAGCAGATCGAAGGCGCCATCGGCGGCCTGGTGAACCTGCGCACGCAGATGCCGTTCAACTTCCCGGGTCTGAAGATCGGGGCCTCGGCCTCGCTGGGCTATGGCGAGCTGTCGAAGGGCAAGGCCAAGCCGTCAGGCTCGCTGCTGCTGTCCAACCGCTGGGACACCAGCCTTGGCCAGTTCGGCGCCCTGTTCGACGTGGCCTATTCCGAAAGCCACACCCGCACCGACGCGATCCAGCAGGAAGCCTATTTCCCGCACCTGCCCTCGACGCAGGACGCCAGCAACACCTGGAACACCACCGGCAAGACCGTGTGGCTGCCCAACGGCCTGCAATGGCGCACGCTGGACTTCGACCGCCGGCGCCTTGGCCTGTACGGCGCCCTGCAGTGGAAGCCGAACGACAAGTTCCAGACCAGCCTCACGGGCTTCCGCAGCGACTACAAGATGGACTGGGGCGAGTTCGCGATCTTCTCCCAGATCGGCAATCCCGGGAACGTGGTCGTCGCCAACGGCAAGTATGACGACAAGGGCGTCCTGACCTCGGGCGTGCTGTCTGATCCGGCGGACGGCGGCATGCCGTTCAACGACGACGTCCGCACCGCCAACCGCAAGTCGGTGACGACCGATTTCGCCTGGTCGGCGCAGTTCACGCCCGACGACAAGCTGACCATCAAGACCGACGTGCAGTACGTGCGCGGTACGACCAAGGGCTTCGACTCGACGGTCGCCACCGGGCTTTTGATCCCGTCGCAGACCATCGACCTGACCGGCTCGCTGCCGACCATCGGGGTCGACAAGACCTTCATGACGAACCCCAACAACTACTATTGGGCGTTCACCATGGACCACTTCGACGAAAGCGTCGGCAAGGAGTGGGCCTGGCGCGGGGATGTCGAGTACAAGTTCGACAGCGACGTGCTGCAGTCGCTGCGCTTCGGCGCCCGCTACACCGATCGCTCAGCGCTGAACAAGAACACGCCCTACAACTGGCAGGCCGTCAGCCAGACCTGGATGCTGGGCTGGTACATGAACAGCCTGGCCTCGGTGGGGACCTACAAGGCCCCGACCACCACCTACGACTTCCCCAACTTCTTCAACGGCGGCGCCACGCTGCCGTCGGCGGTGGTGTTCCCGGCTCTCGAGCTGGCGACCGGCTGGCCGGCTAGCTACCAGACCCTGCACAAGTTCCGCGCCCAGAACAGCATCTATGACCAGGCCTACACCTGGTCGCCGGCGACCTTCGGGCCGGGCGCGATCAACGAGCAGTCGGAGAACACCTACACCGGCTATGCGATGCTGCGCTTCGGCTGGGATCAGGCCAAGTATCCGATCGACGGCAATGTCGGCGTCCGCGTGGTCAAGACGCGCTCGCAGGCGATCGGCTCGTTCGTCGGCGCCGCCACCCCGGCCGTCGATCCCAGCATCCCGGCCGGCAAGATCCCGATCTTCACCGCGACCACGACCGAGGGCACGTATCACAACGACTACACCAACGTGCTGCCCAGCCTGAACCTGCGCGTAAAGCTCACCGACACGCTGCAGGCCCGCTTCGCGGCGGCCAAGGCGATCGCGCGTCCGGACTACAGCCAGCTGCAGGCCTATACGACGCTGAGCGTGGGCATCACCGGCTCGGGCCCCAACGCCGTGGCCGACCTGACGGGCAACGGTTCGGGCAATCCATACCTGAAGCCGACCCAGTCCAACCAGTATGACGCCACGCTGGAATGGTACTTCGCCCCCACCGGCTCGCTGACGGCCGCGGTCTTCTACAAGGACCTGAAGGACGTCGTGACCAACGCCCTCTACAACGTGCCCTATGCGGCCACGAACGGGACGGTCTATCCGTTCGCCACGACGGCGCCGGTCAACGGCGCCAAGGGCACGGCCAAGGGCTTCGAGATCGCCTACAGCCAGTTCTTCGACTTCCTGCCGGGCTGGCTGAGCGGCTTTGGCGTGCAGGCCAACTACACCTATGTCGACAGCGATCAGACGCTGTACGGCAACCCGCAGAACGCCACGACCAGCCAGCTGACGACCTATGTGCAGAACACGTTCGGCGTCGACACGGACGGTTCGACCTTCAGCACCCTGCCGCTGACCTACCTGTCCAAGAACAGCTACAACCTGGCCCTGATGTACGAGAAGGGTAAGGTCTCGGCGCGCCTGGCCTATAACTGGCGCTCCAAGTACCTGCAGGCGGTGAACGTCAACGGCACCAACGGCGGCAACGGCTTCAACAAGGCCACCAACGGCTACGACCAGCGCTGGGCCCTGCCGACCTGGGCCGATGACTACGGCCAGCTGGACGGCTCGCTGTTCTACAAGGTCACCCCCAAGATCACCCTGGGGATCGAGGCCCAGAACCTGACCGACAGCACCTACAAGCAGCTGATGCAGCAGAACATCGGCATGAAGGGCCGCGCCTGGTTCGTCACCGGCCGGCGCTTCAACGCCCAGATCCGCTACACGTTCTAACGCGTGTCATCCCGGACGCGCTTGCGCGATCCGGGACCCAGGGGCCGCCCGCACGGCGCTTCGTCATCCCCTGGGTCCCGGCTCTGCGCTGCGCTCCGGCCGGGATGACGCGCTGTAAGATGGCGAGGGCGGAAACCGCATGAACGACAGGCGCATACGCAAGGTGGTGATCGTCGGCGGCGGCACGGCTGGCTGGATGACCGCGGCCGCGCTGGCGCGCTTCCTCGAGCATCAGCCCGCCGCGATCGAGCTGGTCGAGTCCGAGGCCATCGGCACGGTCGGGGTGGGGGAGGCGACGATCCCGCCGATCCGCAATTTCAACGCCGTGCTCGGTATCGACGAGATCGACTTCATCAAGGCCACCCAGGCGACGTTCAAGCTGGGTATCGCCTTTGAGGACTGGCGGGTTCAGGGCTCGCGCTGGTTCCACGGCTTTGGCGACTATGGGCCCAAGATCGACGGCGTCTCGCCGCATCATCACTGGCGACGCCTGCGGGCGGCGGGCGATCCGACCAGCCACGAGGCCTATTCCCTGACCACCCAGATGGCGGCGCTGAACCGCTTTCGCCCGCCGGTCCCCGATCCGCGATCGGTCTATTCGAACTATGCCTACGCCTTCCAGTTCGACGCCGGGCTCTACGCGCGCTACCTGCGCGGCTACGCCGAGGCGCGCGGCGTCACGCGCACCGAGGGCAAGATCGCCAAGGTCGAGCTGCGCGGCGGCGACGGCTTCGTCGAGGCGGTGGTGCTGGAAGACGGCCGCCGGCTGGAGGGTGATCTCTTCATCGACTGCTCGGGCTTTCGGGGCCTCCTGATCGAGGAGGCGCTGGGGACCGGCTATGAGGACTGGTCGCACTGGCTGCCGGTCAACCGCGCCCTGGCCGTTCCGTCCTCGCGCGTCGGCGAACTGACCCCCTACACGACCGCCAGCGCCGATGCGGCCGGCTGGCGCTGGCGCATTCCGCTGCAGCATCGCACCGGCAACGGCTATGTCTTCTGCGACGCCTTCACGTCGGAAGACGAGGCCGCCGCGACCCTGCTCTCCAAGCTGGACGGCAAGGCCCTGGATACGCCCCGACCCTTGCGCTTCGTCACCGGCCGCCGCCGCAAGATCTGGAACCGCAACGTCGTGGCCGTGGGCCTGTCGTCCGGCTTCATCGAGCCGCTGGAAAGCACCAGCATCCACCTGATCCAGAACGCCATCGGCCGGCTGATCGAGCACTTCCCCGACCGCGATTTCGACCCCAGGCGCGCCGAGGTCTTCAACGCGCTCAGCGCCGCCGAGATCGACCACATCCGCGACTTCATCGTGCTGCACTATGTGACCGCCCAGCGTGACGACACGCCGTTCTGGCGGCATGTTCGCAGCATCGATCCGCCGGACGCCCTGAAGGAGCAACTGCAGCGGTTCCGGCGCACCGGCGAGGCGCTGCTGAAGACCGACGAGTCGTTCCTCGAGCCCAGCTGGCTGGCCATCTATCTGGGGCAGGACATCGTGCCCGAGGCGCACGATCCGCGCGCCGATGCGATCTCGCTGGCCGAGCTTGCGGACGGCATGCGCCGGCGTCGCGAGGCCGTGCGGCAGGCCGCCGAGGCGCTGCCGTCACACGCCGCGTTCATCGACCGCTTCTGCCGGGCGCCGCCGCCCTGAACCGGTGTGACAACGCTATCAAATCCGCTTGCTGGTCTGAATTATATGATTATAGTTTCTGTCTAGTCGGGCCGGGGCCATCTACCGGTTCGGCGGCGCGAGACGGGGCTCACCGGCCTTCGAGCGCCTCGCGCGGCGCCTCTTCCCCGAGGCCGCGCGATGTCCTGACCCGCGCATCGTCACCTGCGACGGTGCGCGGATTTTTTTGACTGGGGAGCAAAACCCGGACTTGCCGACGCTTCAGAGCCCGGCGATCGTCCATCAAGAGCTGGTAGCGCTACCAAGTAGAGCGCGCCATGAGTGGAGGAAGCGATGGGGATTTCACGCCTCGCGACGGCGGTCGCGCTGAGCGTCCTCCTGGCGGGCGGCGCGGTCGCCGCCGGTCTTGAGCAGCCGATGCCCAAGCTTGTCACCAAGGACGGCCGCCACGCCCTCCTGGTCGACGGCGCGCCCTTTCTGATGCTGGGCGCCCAGGTCAACAATTCCAGCGCCTGGCCCTCGCAGATGCCCAAGGTCTGGCCGGCCGTCGAGCGTATGGGGGCCAACACCGTCCAGGTTCCGATCGCCTGGGAGCAGATCGAACCGGTCGAGGGCCAGTTCGACTTTTCCTATCTCGACCTGCTGCTGGCCCAGGCCCGCGAGCGCAAGGTGCGCCTCGTCCTGCTGTGGTTCGGCACCTGGAAGAACTCCTCGCCGTCCTATGCGCCCGAGTGGGTCAAGCTGGACGACAAGCGCTTCCCGCGCCTGAAGAAGGAGACCGGCGAGCGCTCCTACTCGATGTCGCCGCTGGCGAAGTCGACTCTGGACGCCGACCGCAAGGCCTTCGTCGCCCTGATGACCCATCTGAAGGCCAAGGACTCGGCCCAGAAGACCGTGATCATGGTCCAGGTCGAGAACGAGACCGGCACCTACGGCACGGTCCGCGACTTTGGTCCGGCGGCTCAGAAGGTGTTCGACGGCCCCGCGCCCGCCGCCCTGGTCAAGGCGGTCGGGGCCAAGCCGGGAACCTGGTCTCAGGCCTTCGGCAAGAACGCCGACGAGGTCTTCCACGCCTGGCATATCGGCCGCTTCGTCGACCAGGTCGCCGCCGCCGGCAAGGCGGTCTATCCGCTGCCGATGTACGTCAACGCCGCCCTGCGCGATCCGATCAAGCCGGGCGATCCCAAGACCTATTCGGCCGGCGGGCCCACCGACAACGTCATTGGCGTCTGGCAGGCCGCCGCCCCGTCGATCGACCTGATCGCGCCCGACATCTACATGAAGGAGTCGGTCAAGTACGACGCGGTGCTGGGGCACTACGCCCGGCCAAACAACGCCCTGTTCGTGGCCGAGACCGGCAATGATCCGGCCTATGCCCGCTATGTGTTCTCCACCCTGGGCAAGCAGGGGATCGGCTGGTCGCCGTTCGGCATGGACTATACCGGCTACGCCAACTTTCCGCTGGGCGCGGCCAAGGTGGACGAGGCGACGATCGAGGCCTTCGCCGCCAACTATCGCCTGCTGGCGCCGATGGCGCGCGAATGGGCCAGGCTGTCCTTCGAGGGCAAGGTCTGGGGCGGCGCCGAGCCCGATGACCGCGCCGCGCAATCGACGACCATGGGCGCCTGGAGCGTCAGCCTGCGCTACGGCAAGTGGCAGTTCGGCGCCTCGGACTGGACCTGGCTGAAGGATCGCCCGGCGGGCCCGCAAGGCCCCGAGGGCGGCGGCCTTGTCGCCCAGCTCTCGCCCGACGAGTTCCTGGTCACCGGCCGCCATGTCCGCGTCGAGTTCGGCCGCGCCAAGGCCGACAGCAAACCCATGATGATGGCGCGGGTCGAGGAAGGCCACTTCGAGAACGGCCAATGGGTCTTCGACCGCCTGTGGAACGGCGACCAGACCGACTACGGCCTCAACTTTACCGGCGGCTCGCAGATCCTGCGGGTCAAGCTCGCCACCTACTGACGGGAACAGCCATGCGTATTCTTGCCCTCTCGGCCTTCGGGCTGGCCCTTCTGGCCTCGACCTCGGCGCTGGCCCTGGACGGCGGCTTTGAGAAAACCGCCGACGGCGTGGTCATCACGCCCGCCTCGGGGCCGGCCAAGAAGGTCCGCCTGCAGGTGATGAGCGACCGGGCCATCCGCGTCACCGCCTCGCCGACCGAGACGATCAGCGTCCCGCCCAGCCTGCAGGTGATCGCGGCGCCCAAGACCAGCGGCTTCACCGTCGAGCAGGTGGGTGGCAAGGTCGTGCTGAAGGCCGGCAAGGCCACGGCGGAGGTGGCGCTCTCGACCGGCGCGGTGTCGTTCAAGGACGCGGCCGGCAAGACCGTGCTGACCGAGCAGACGCGGTCGAACTTCAAGCCGCTGACGATCGACGGCAAGGGCTTCTACGCCGTCAGTCAGCGATTTAATCCGAATACGGATGAAGGCTTCTATGGCCTGGGCCAGCACCAGAACGGCCAGATGAACTACAATGGCCAGGACGTCGAGCTGGCCCAGTACAATCGCGCCATCGCCATCCCGTTCGTGCTGTCGACGCGCAACTACGGCGTACTCTGGGACAATAACGGCATCAGCCGCTTCGGCGACCCGACGCCTTACGCCCTGGCCTCGCGCGACCTGAAGATCTTCGACGCCGACGGCAAGCCGGGCGGCTTCACGGCCAAGTACTACATCAACGGCGAGCTGAAGCTGACGCGCGTCGAGCAGGACATCGACTACCAGTACCTGGATGACCTCCCCAAGTGGCCGGCCGAACTGACCGGGCCCGACAAGAAGCCGCTGCGCGGCGCCAAGGTCGTCTGGGAAGGCTCGGTCGAGGGCGCCGTCGGCGGCCTGCAGAAGTTCAAGCTCTACTCGTCCAGCTACGCCAAGCTGTGGATCGACGGTCAGCTGAAGATCGATCGCTGGCGGCAGAACTGGAACCCCTGGTTCCACAACTTCACCGCCCCGATGAAGGCGGGAAGCCGCCACAAGGTGAAGGTCGAGTGGGAGCCCAACGACGGCTACATCGCGCTGTTGCACAACAACCCGCTTCCCGCCGCCGAGCAGAAGTCGCTGACCCTGACCTCGGAGGTCGCCCACGCGGTCGACTACTATTTCGTGGCCGGCGACAATCTGGACCAGGTCGTCAGCGGCTATCGCGACCTGACCGGCAAGGCCCAGGCCCTGCCGCGCTGGGCCTATGGCTTCTGGCAAAGCCGCCAGCGCTACAACACCCAGGACGAGCTGGTCGGGGTGGTAAAGGAGTACCGCAAGCGCGGTGTGCCGCTCGACAACATCGTCCTCGATTGGCGCTACTGGAAAGACGACAGCTGGGGCAGCCACAAGTTCGACGAAACCCGCTTCCCCGACCCGAAGAAGATGCTGTCGGACGTTCACGGCATGAACGCCCACTTCATGATCTCGATCTGGCCGAAGTTCTATCCGACCACCGACAACTACAAGGAGCTGGACGCCAAGGGCTTCATGTACCGCCGCAATGTCGAGCAGGGCGCGCTGGACTGGGTGGGGCCGGGTTACCTGAACTCGTTCTACGACCCGTACACCAAGGAAGCGCGCGACATCTACTGGCGCCAGATCAAGGACAATCTGGGCGGCGTCGGCATCGACGCCTGGTGGATGGACAGCAACGAGCCGGACATGCACTCCAACCTCGACATCCCCGAGCGCACCCTGCGCATGGGGCCGACGGCCAAGGGGCCGGGCGCGGAGTTCTTCAATTCCTACCCGCTGATCCACACCCAGAGCGTCTTCGACGGCGAGCATGAGCGCACCCCCAACAAGCGCTCGTACATCTTCTCGCGCTCGGGCTTTGGCGGCATCCAGCGCCAGGGCGTGGCGCTGTGGAGCGGCGACGTGGTGGCGCGCTGGGACGACTTCCGCGATCAGATCTCGGCCGGCGTGAACCTGTCGATGACCGGCGTGCCCAACTGGACCACCGACATCGGCGGCTTCTCGGTCGAGGATCGCTACATCAAGAAGGACCCCCAGCACTGGCCCGAGTGGCAGGAGCTGAACCTGCGCTGGTACCAGTTCGGCGCCTTCAGCCCGCTGTTCCGCAGCCACGGCGAAGAGCCGTTCCGCGAGATCTGGAACCTCGCCGACCAGGGGACCGAGGTCTACGACTCGCTCGTCTGGTACAACAAGCTGCGCTACCGGCTGATGCCCTACACCCTGACCCTGGCGGGCGAGACCTATCACCGCGACGGCAGCATCATGCGCGGCCTGGTCATGGACTTCCCGCAGGACCTGAAGGCGCGGAACATCGACGACCAGTATCTGTACGGTCCCGCGTTCCTGGTGGCGCCGGTCACGCAGTTCAAGGCCCGCTCGCGCGCGGTCTATCTGCCGGCCGGGACCACCTGGTACGACTTCGAGACCGGCAAGGCCCATGCGGGCGGCCAGACCATCCAGGCCGCCGCGCCGCTGAACCGCATGCCGCTGTTCGTGAAGGCCGGCGCGATCGTGCCGACCACCGAGGTGCAGCAATATATCGGCGAGAAGCCCGACGCGCCGGTCACCCTGGTGATCTATGCCGGCAAGGACGGCAAGTTCGAGCTCTATGAGGACGACGGCCTGTCGATGGCCTATCAGCGCGGCGCCTACAGCCGCATCCCGATCAGCTATGACGACGCCTCGGGCCGGGTCGTGATCGGCGCGCGCTCGGGCAAGTTCGACGGCATGCGGGACAAGCGCGTGTTCAAGATCCGCTTGATCGGCGGCGGCGCCAAGCCGACGGACTTTGACGCGGCGGGCGACGCCGCGGTCGAGTACGCCGGTCAGCCGGTGGTGGTGGTGTCGCGGAAGAAGTAGGTTTCCGTCGACCTAAATCTCGTTGTCATCCCGGAAGCCTCGTAGAGGCTATCCGGGACCCGGGGGCGGCGCGCACGGCGTCTCGTCACCCCCTGGGTCCCGGGTCGGCTTCGCCGCCCGGGATGACAGCTGTTTTTACCCCGCCTGCCCGCGAAACCGTTCGATCAGGAACGCCGTCGCCGGGCCCGGCGGGGTATCGGTGCGATAGACCGCGTGCAGCGGATAGATCGCTTCCTTCAGGTCCGGCATGTCCAGCCGCTTGAGGCGGCCGGCGGCGAGGTCGTCGCGGACCATGGGCTCGGGCATGTTGCCCCAGCCAAAGCCTTCCTTCAGCAGCAGGTGCTTGGCCCCAAGGTCCGCCAGCCGCCAGGTGTGGGCGCTGGCCACGGCGAAGTCGCGGCCTTGCGTCAGGCGTGAGCGGTCGGTGAGCACCAGCTGGGTGTGGCCGCGTCCCGCGCCCGGCGCGTTGGGCCCCTGCGCCAGCGGATGGTCGGGCGCCGCGACCGGGATCAACCGGGTCGAGCCGACGGCGATATAGTCCAGCTCGTCGCCGCCGTGGACGACCTCCAGCGGCCCGGCCACGCCCAGGGTCGCGGCGCGGTCCAGCACCATCTGGGTCACCGCCCCCAGGCCCTCGACATGCAGGCGCAGGGTCACGGTCGGGAAGGTCTCGCGGAAGGCCCGCAAGGCGTCGACCACCCGGGCGGTGGGCAACATGACGTCCAGCACCAGATTGACCTCGGCCTCCAGGCCCTGGGTCAGGCCCTTGGCCTTGGCCCGCAGGCTGGCGACGTCGCCGGCGATCACCCGGGCCTGGGCCACCACCACCTTGCCGGCCTCGGTCAGCACGGGCCGCTTGGCCGCGTCACGATCGAACAAGACCAGGCCCAGCTGCGCCTCCAGATTGGCGATGGCGTAGCTGATCACCGAATTGGCGCGGTTCAGCCGCCGCGCGGCCGACGCGAAGCCGCCGGTCTCCACCACGGCGAGCAGAACGTTCAACTGGTCCAGGGTCGGCGCGCCGGGTTCGTTCAAGACCGCCTCATCGTTCGAATTTATCGAACATAATAGACGATTTTATTCGACTGTTTCGCAAGTCCGTTCGTGCGCAAAACCCTTCTCACAGCGAGGCGCTTGGTCTCGCCCACCGTTCAAACCCAAGGGAGGCCCTCATGGCCAAGGTTCTGGTTCTCTACTATTCGTCCTACGGCCACCTTGAAGTCATGGCCAAGGCCATCGCTGAGGGCGCGCGCGAAGCCGGCGCCAGCGTCGACATCAAGCGCGTTCCCGAAACCGTGCCGCTCGAAATCGCCAAGGGCGCCCACTTCAAGCTCGACCAGGAAGCCCCGGTCGCCAAGGTCGAGGACCTGGCCGACTACGACGCGATCATCGTCGGCGCCCCGACCCGCTTTGGCCGCATGGCCTCGCAGATGGCGGCCTTCTTCGACGCGGCCGGCGGCCTGTGGGCGCGCGGCGCGCTGCACGGCAAGGTGGCCGGCGCCTTCACCTCGACCGCCACCCAGCACGGCGGCCAGGAAACGACGCTGTTCTCGATCATCACCAACCTGCTGCACTTTGGCACCACGATCGTCGGCCTCGACTACGGCCACGCCGGCCAGATGACCCTCGATGAGGTCACCGGCGGCAGCCCCTACGGCGCCACGACCATCGCCGGCGGCGACGGCTCGCGTCAGCCCAGCGAGAACGAGCTGACCGGCGCCCGCTACCAGGGCCGCAAGATCGCCGAGACGGCCATCAAGCTGCACGGCTGATCCAGCGCTCGCCGGTCGCTCAGCCTCCCCCCCATTGACTGACCGGCGACAGGGCCGGCCGGCTCCTTCCCCTCCCAGGGAGCCGGTCGGCCCTTTCTCTATGGAAAAGGGCGGGCCCCGCGCGCGACGGCCTCAGGTCGCCGAGCGCGAAATGACTCTATTCCTGTCGAGCATAGGCGCCGTCAGCGGCGCGGGGGTGTCCTGCTGAGTCATTAGCGCGCCGCCGAGTGTGCCATTTTGAGACAAGTCGACTCTCTTGGGGCGCGTCTCTATTCATTGATGTTCATTTTACTATTAACAAAATAGTTTCAATTCTTAATTCTGTTTCAGTTTTTCCTCAACGAACTGGAAAGCTCGTTGCGCGATATTGCGCGTGGGCAAAACGCCCACCGACAGTCAAAACGACGTCGGAACACCTCGAATAGGAGTTGTTTCGTTATGGCGCTGAACAGCATCAACACGAACTCGGGCGCTCTGATCGCCCTGCAAAACCTGAACTCGACGAACGCCGAGCTGACCCAGGTTCAACAGCGTATCAACACCGGCAAGAAGATCGGTAGCGCCAAGGACAACGGCGCCATCTGGGCGACCGCCAAGAACCAGTCGGCCACCGCCAACAGCATGAACGCCGTGAAGGACTCGCTGCAACGCGGCCAGTCGACGATCGACGTCGCGCTCGCCGCCGGCGACACCATCACCGACCTGCTCGGCAAGATGAAGGAAAAGGCTCTGGCCGCTTCCGACACCTCGCTGAACACCGCTTCGTTCAACGCCCTGAAGTCGGACTTCGATTCGCTGCGTGACCAGATCACGAAGGCCGCTTCGAACGCCAAGTTCAACGGCGTCAGCATCGCGGACGGCACGACCACCAAGCTGAGCTTCCTGGCGAACTCGGATGGCTCGGCCTTCACCGTCACCGCCAAGACCCTGACCCTGGGCGGCCTGGGCCTGACGGCGACCTCCAGCTTCACGACGGCCGCCGCCGCCAAGACGATGATCGGCACGATCGACACCGCTCTGCAGACGGCGACCAACAAGCTGGCCTCGCTGGGCACCAGCTCGACCGGTCTGGACACCCACCTGACCTTCGTCGGCAAGCTGCAGGACAGCCTGGACGCCGGCGTCGGCAACCTGGTGGATGCGGACCTGGCCAAGGAAAGCGCCAAGCTGCAGTCGCTGCAAACCAAGCAGCAGCTGGGCGTTCAGGCGCTGTCGATCGCGAACCAGTCTTCGTCGTCGATCCTGAGCCTGTTCCGTTAAGCGGGACTTCGACGCGTTCGTCGTCGAGAAGGGCGGATCTTCGGATCCGCCCTTTTTCTATGTCTGTATGAGTCTAGGGGTTGGACTCCATCGCGGACGCGAAAGCGCCGTTACTGAAGCGACAAAACCAATCGTCATCCCGGAAGCCTCGCAGAGGCTATCCGGGACCCAGGGGCGAGCGGCGGTGCGGTGGCCCCTGGGTCCCGGCGCTACAGCCCGCTACGCGGTCTTCCGGCCGGGATGACAAAATATAAACTTTTCTGGTCGGTGCGGTCTCTATGGATTGAGTATCCGAGGTTCATAACGCCGCATTCTTCGTCGCCTTAAGCATTCGTGAATCGCGAAAGACGCTAAGATTCGTCGATTTATTAAATGCACGTTGCTCGGTTATTTTTGTAGAGTTAATCGAGTGTTGATCCGTTAATCCAATAACGACGTTTCGTGAACTATATCGAAAGCGAAGCGTCATATTGTCGCGGTGGGCAAAACGCCCGCCGGTCGTCAAAACGACACCGGAAACCTCGAAAGAGAGTGTTTCGTCATGGCGCTAAACAGCATCAACACGAACTCTGGCGCGCTGATCGCGCTGCAGAATCTGAACAGCACCAGTTCTGAACTGAACACCGTCCAGCAACGCATCAGCACCGGCAAGAAGATCGGCAGCGCCAAGGACAACGGCGCCATCTGGGCGACCGCCAAGAACCAGTCGGCCACCGCCAACAGCATCAACGCCGTCAAGGACTCGCTGCAGCGCGGTCAGTCGACCATCGATGTGGCCCTGGCCGCCGGCGACACCATCACCGACCTGCTGGGCAAGATGAAGGAAAAGGCGCTCGCGGCGTCAGACACCTCGCTGAGCACCGCCTCGTTCAACGCCCTGAAGGCCGACTTTGAGTCCCTGCGCGATCAGGTCACCAAGGCCGCCTCGAACGCCAAGTTCAACGGCGTCAGCATCTCCGACGGCACGACCACCAAGCTGACCTTCCTGGCCAACTCGGACGGCTCGGGCTTCACCGTCAACGCCAAGACCCTGACCCTGGAGGGCCTGGGCCTGACCACCGGCTCGACCTTCGCGGACGCCGCTGCGGCCAAGGGGATGATCACCAGCGTCAACACCGCGCTGCAGACGGCGACCAACAAGCTGGCCTCGCTGGGCACCAGCTCGACGGGCCTGGACACCCACCTGACCTTCGTCGGCAAGCTGCAGGACAGCCTGGACGCCGGCGTCGGCAACCTGGTGGACGCGGACCTGGCCAAGGAAAGCGCCAAGCTGCAGTCGCTGCAGACCAAGCAGCAGCTGGGCGTTCAGGCGCTGTCGATCGCCAACTCGTCCAGCTCGGCGATCCTCAGTCTTTTCCGATAGGCTGACGACCGGACGGGCGGACGACCCTGTCGATCCGCCTCAACGGTTGCGGCGTTAGACCTGGAAAGGGACGGCCCTCGTGGTCCGTCCCTTTTTCAGGTCAGGGTGCTTCAAGCTAGGCCTGGCCCCTCGATCCGCAGGGCCGGCGTAAAAGCCGGACGGTGATCGGGCAGCCGAATGACCAGAGCGTCGGCCTCATGGCGGAAGGGCAGGGCCTGATCCCCGCCGAGCAATCCGACCCGGCGCACCTGGCCTTGGGTTCCACCAAGGCTCTGGATCCGCATCTCACCCTGCGGCCAGTCCATGGCCAGGGCGTAGAGCGCCCCGCCCTTGGTGGTGAAGCGGATGTCGGCGGCCTCGAACGGCTTGGCCGCGCCCTCGTTCTGCATGCCCTCGACCAGGCGGGTGGGGCCCTCGCCGAACAGGCGCCAGGGTCGCGTGCCGTGGATCGCCTCGGCGTTGACCGCCATCCAGCCGGCCATGTCGGCCAGCACCTTTTTCTCCAGATCGTCGATCGCGCCGTCGCCGCGCTGGGGGATGGACAGCAGCAGGCAGCCGTTCTTGCTGACCACGTCGATCAGCCGCTGGATCACCTCGCGCCCGGACTTGTAGCCGCCGCGCTCATACAGCGGCCGGTCATAGTGCCAGCTGCCGATGCAGGTGCAGGTCTGCCAGGGCTCCTCGCGCAGACGGTCGGAGAAGCCGCGCTCGACATCCTCGACGATGGCGCGCCGCTGCAGGGGCGACAGCTTCTTGCCGGTCACCACGACGTCGCCGCGCTGGAGGTTGTAGTAGTGGGCGGTGGCGTCCAGCCCCGCCTGGCCCAGCGGCAGACCGTAGTTGTCGAAATAGACGAGGTCGGGCCGATAGCGCTCGACCAGATCGTTCTGCCGCGCCAGCCAGTTGCGGACAAAGCCCGGATTGTTCGGCGGCGGGGTCTCGACCCACTGGCCGTCGTGGGCGTCATGCCAGGCGTTGGCGGCGGCGATGCTGCCGATTCCGTCGGGGATCACCATGTTGCGGCCGGTATAGAGATCTTGCGGGTCCAGACCCTCCCACCACTGGCCCTTACCGTCGGCCTTGGTCAGGCGGAAAGCGTCGTAGCGCTGGCCCGCGCGAGGACCCTCGGCGTCATAGCCATAGGCCGTCTGCCACCAGTGCCAGGCGTGGGCGCCGTGGTTGGACACCCCGAACTTCAGCCCGTGCGCCCGCGCGACCTTGGCCCAGGTTCCGACGATGTCGCGCTTGGGGCCAACGCGCGTGGTGTTCCAGGCGTGGTGGCGGCTGTCGAACATGTCGAGATTGTCGTGGTGGTTGGCCATCGACATGAAGTACTTCGCGCCCGCTTGGACATAGGTCTGCATCAGACCTTCGGGGTCCCAGGTCTCGGCCTTCCAGCGCGGGATGAACTGCATGAAGCCGAAGTCGGCCGGGTGGCCGTAGGTCTTCACGTGGTGGTCGTAGAAGGGGTTGCCCTGGTGGTACATCTGCCGGCCGTACCAGTCGCCAAACTCCGGCACGCACTGCGGACCCCAGTGCGACCAGATGCCGAGCTTGGCGTCGAGGAACCAGTCGGGAACCTTGTAGCCGGCCGCCAGTGACTCCCAGCTCGGCTGGAAGCGGGGCGCGGAGAGGGCGGGGGAGGCGGACAGGGCGGCGGCGCCCGCCAGGAGGTCGCGTCTGGTGAAGGTCATTCTACGGCTTCCTTGAAGTTCTGCGTCCTCCATTCCGTGTCATCCCGGACGGCCCGCAGGGGCGATCCGGGACCCAGGGGCCACGCCCTGGGCGGCCACCCCTGGGTCCCGGCTCTTACCCCGGCTTTCGCCGGGGTGCGGCCGGGATGACACTGTGTTGAGGCGATAGAGATTTTGAGGGTTTGATCGGTGGTCACCGAGGGCTGATCCGGATCACGCCGCCGCCGCTGGGGGCCAGCTTCAGAGAGAGGGTCTGGCCGGCCTTCACCGACTGGGTGCGGGTCTTCAGCGCCGTCGGCTCGGCGCCGTCCTCGCGGATCTCCGCCGAGAAGGCCCCGTTCCCCAGGAAGCTCAGCGGAACCTTCACCGTCCGCCCCGCCTCGTTGGTCATGGCCCCGACCCACCAGTCCGCGCCCTTGCGGCGCGCGATGACGATGTGCTGGCCGATCTCGCCCGACAGCACGCGGGTCTCATCCCAGCTGGTTGGAACCGCGCTGATGAAGTCCAGCCCGGCGGGCGAGGCCGCATAGGTGATCGGACTGTCCGAGACCATGGTCAGCGGGCTGTCATAGACCACGTACATGGCCAGGGCCTGGCCGCGGGTGGTCTGGACGGTGGGCAGAATGAACTGGTTCTTGAAGGCCTCAGGCGCGACGTTTCGGAAGCCGCCCGGCGTGTAGTCCATCGGCCCCAGCAGCATCCGCGTGAAGGGCAGGGTGACGTTGTGGGTGGCGGTGATCCGCCGGCTCCACTTGTTGTACTCCGCGCCCAGCACCCCCTCCTGGGTGACATAGTGCGGATAGGTGCGGACCAGGCCCGTCGGGCGATAGGCGCCGTGCAGGTCGACCATCAACTGATGCTCGCCGGCCTTGCTCAACAGGCGGTGATAGAAGTCGACCATCTGCTGGTCGTTGCGGTCCATGAAGTCGACCTTGATCCCCTTGACGCCCCAGGCCTGGTAGGCGGCCAGCGCCTCGTCCATCTGGGCGTCCATCGGCTTCCAGTGGACCCACAGCATGATCCCGACGCCCCGCTCGCGGCCGTAGGCGACGAGGTCGCGGATGTTGATCGCGGGGATCGGCCGGGTGGCGTCCGTACCCGGAAGAACCGCCGGCGCCTGGCCTGAACCGACGTACCAGCCGTCGTCGATCAGCATGTACTCAAGCTTCTGAGCGGCGGCGAAGTCGATGAAGCCCTTCATCGCCGCGTCGGTCATGCCCTCGGCGTTGGCGGTCTTGCCGCCGTTCCACCAGTCCCAGGCGGCCTTGCCGGGCTTGATCCAGCGGGTGTCGCTCAAGGCTGTCGGCGGGTTCAGGCTGGTCATCAGGTTCGAGGCGATCAGATCGCCCGGCGTCTCGCCGACCATGACCACGCGCCAGGACGAGACCGTGTCGGTCCCGATCCGCGTCAGCACGGCCTTGCTGGGATCATCCAGGCGCGGCGCCAGTTGGGCCTGCAGGCCAAGGCCGCCGTCGCCGCGTCCGGTCAGGTAGAGACCCGCCCAGTTGCGCAGGTCCGCCTCGGCCAGGGCGAAGGTCGCGCCCTTGGCGGTCTGGCAGACGACCGGCAGCTCATAGAGGGCCGAGGCCCGGAAGCCGTGGGCCATGACCGGGTCGTACTCGCCCTCGTGCGAGGTGCCGAACCGCCCCAGATTCAGCGCCCAGCAGCGATCGTCGTCGGCGAAGTCGAAGCGGGTCTCCTCGCCGCGCACCGCCACGCCGGCCAGGGTCGGCTGGTCGGGCAGCACATAGCGGAACGCCACCCCGTCGTCGTAGGCGCGGGCGATCACCTTCAGCCGTCGCTGCAAGCCGCCCGTTTCGAGAAATTCTACGGTGGTCTCGTTATAGCGATCGCGCGCCGTCCGGGTCTTGCCGACGACCAGATCGTAGGTCTCATCGACGCTGCGGCTGGCGGCGCCGACGATCTTCACCCCGCCCGACAGGGCGCCGCCCTTGTCGAGCACCAGGCCCAGAGGCGAGGGGGCGATCAGCGTTTCGCCCTTGAACTGCAAGGTGAAATTGGCCTGGCCACTTTGATCCGACAGGGTGATCCGGGTCCGGCCGTCGGGCGAGGTGACGGCGTGATCGGCGGCGAGGGCGGAGGCCCCGGCGGCGCTCAGGCAGCCGACCGCCGTCAGCGCTGTCAGAAAGTGACGTGTGGCCTGCATTTGAAGTTTCCAAC
Source organism: Caulobacter vibrioides (assembly GCF_002310375.3). Lineage (GTDB taxonomy): Bacteria > Pseudomonadota > Alphaproteobacteria > Caulobacterales > Caulobacteraceae > Caulobacter > Caulobacter vibrioides_D. The sequence goes on along the minus strand of NZ_CP023315.3, from coordinate 3,319,291 downwards.
CCGATTGTGTCTGTCTATTTGTCATACAAACTAGACGGCCTCTGGATCGGCGTCGAGGGGTATGACAACGTTGTCGACGCGGCGCGTGGCCGTCTGGAGCGGTTTCCGATCCGCTTGGATCGGAAAACGCTCTAGTCCTTTGTATTAACGCATTTTCTGGCGACGAACCGGATCCACTTCGTCGGAAAATGCTCTAACGAAAAAAGAGTTGGGGAGTATGAACACCAAGACCCTTTGCGTCGCCCTCTTGGCGTCCACCTTCCTGGCCGGCGTCGCGTCGGCCGAGAGCACCGCACAATCCACCGCCCAGCCCGCCAAGTGGCCCGCGGCCAAGAGCCAGGGGCTCATTGATCCGGCGACCGAAGCGTTCGTGGATTCGGTGCTGGCCAAGCTGACCCTCGAGGAGAAGGTCGGCCAGCTGATCCAGGCCGATATCGGCGCGATCAAGCCCGAGGACCTCAAGACCTATCCGCTGGGCTCGATCCTGGGCGGGGGCAGCTCGCCGCCGCTGGGCGCGCCTGACCGCTCGCCGCAAAAGCCGTGGGTCGACACCGCCAAGGCCTTCCGCGAAGCCGCCGCGCAGCGCGTGGGCGGGACCCACGTGCCGCTGATCTTCGGCATCGACGCCGTGCACGGCAACAACAACGTCGTCGGCGCGACCCTCTTCCCGCACAATATCGGCCTGGGCGCGGCGCGTGATCCGGAGCTGATCCGCCGCATCGGCAAGGCCACGGCGCTGGAAACCTCGGCCGCCGGCTTCGACTGGGCCTTCGGCCCGACCCTGGCCGCGCCGCGCGACGACCGCTGGGGCCGCACCTACGAAGGCTATTCCGAAGACCCCGCCATCATCCGCCAGTACGGCGGCGAGATGATCCTGGGTCTGCAGGGCGCTGTCGCGCCGTTCACCGGCGGCAAGGCCGGGGTGATCCAGCAGGGCCTGGTCGCGGCCAGCGCCAAGCACTTTTTGGGGGACGGCGGCACCGACAAGGGCGTCGACCAGGGCGACACCCAGGTCTCCGAGGAGGAACTGGTCCGCATCCACGCCCAGGGCTATGTGCCGGCCATCAACGCCGGCGCCCTGACGATCATGGCCTCGTTCAACAGCTGGAACGGCCAGAAGATGCACGGCAACAAGAGCCTGCTGACCGACGTGCTGAAGGGCAAGATGGGCTTCGACGGCTTTGTGGTCGGCGACTGGAACGGCCATGGCCAGGTGGTGGGCTGCAAGCCGACCGATTGTGCGCAGTCGATCAACGCAGGCCTCGACATGTTCATGGCCCCCGACAGCTGGAAGGCGCTCTATGACAACACCCTGGCCCAGGCGAAATCGGGCGTGATCCCGATGGCCCGCATCGACGACGCGGTGCGCCGCATCCTGCGGGTCAAGGCCAAGATGGGTCTGTTCCAGGCCAGCCGTCCCCATGAGGGCCGCCAAGGCGTGATCGGCGCGCCTGAACACCGCGCCATCGCCCGCGAGGCGGTCCGCAAGTCTCTGGTTTTGCTCAAGAACGACGGCGTCCTGCCGGTGAAGGCCTCGGCCAATGTCCTGGTCGCCGGTTCGGGCGCTGACGATATCGGCAAGCAGTCGGGCGGCTGGACCCTGTCTTGGCAGGGTACGGGCAACACCAACGCTGACTTCCCCAACGCCGACTCGATCTGGACCGGCGTGAAGTCGGCGGTCGAGGCGGGCGGCGGTCGCGCGACGCTCAGCGTTGACGGCAAGTTCGACAAGAAGCCGGACGTGGCCATCGTCGTCTTCGGAGAAAATCCGTATGCGGAAGGTGTCGGCGACCTGAAGACCTCGCTCGAGTATCAGCCGGGCGACAAGGCCGACCTCGCCCTGCTCAAGCGCCTGAAGGCCCAGGGCGTGAAGGTGGTGGCGGTGTTCCTCACCGGCCGTCCGCTGTGGGTCAATCCCGAGATCAACGCCTCGGACGCCTTCGTGGCCGCCTGGCTGCCGGGCTCGGAAGGCGCGGGCGTGGCCGACGTGCTGATCGGCGACAAGGCCGGCAAGCCGCGTCACGACTTCCACGGCAAGCTGTCGTTCAGCTGGCCCAAGACCGCCGCCCAGTTCCGCCTGAACAAGGGCGACAAGGGTTATGACCCGCTGTTCGCCTACGGCTATGGCCTCAGCTACGCCAAGCCGGGCAAGGTTGCGCGCCTGTCCGAGGTTTCCGGCGTCACGGCCCAGGCCGACAACGTCGTGAACTACTTCGTCGGCGGCAAGACGCCGGCGCCGTTCGCGTTCAAGGCCTCTCCGTCATCGAGCGTGCAGATCGCGCCGGTCGACGCGGGCAACGTGCAGGAGGCGGGCCGCCAGATCACCTTCGCCGGCGATAAGCCTGGCAAGCTGTCGATCGTGGGCGACAAGCCGCTGGACCTGTCGTTCCAGACCAACGCCGACATGGCGCTGAGCTTCGCCTATCGCCTGGACGCTGCGGCGACCGGGCGCGTGACCCTGGCCATGGGCGCGGGCCGTCTGGACGTGACCCCGCCGGCCGGTTCGCCGACCGGGCAGTGGGCCAGCGTCAAGATCCCGCTGAAGTGCTTCCAGGCCGCCGGGACGGACGTGACCAAGGTCGCCGCGCCGTTCGAACTGATCTCGGCCGGCGCCTTCACCGTGTCGATCGCCGAGGTGAAGCTGACCGCCGATCCAGCCGGCGCGGTCTGCCCGGCCAAGGCGCAGTAGGACGCCCTCAAACCTCTCAAACTCCGACCTCCCCGGCGACACGTCAGTGCGGCGAAGCCAATGCCGGGGAAGGTCGGCGGCGGGGAGGCGACTGAGGTCCGCGCCCACCCCGTCGAGATCATTTTCTGTTGTCATCCCGGCCGGAAGACCGCGCAGCGGGCTGTAGCGCCGGGACCCAGGGGCGACCGCACTGCCGCTTGCCCCTGGGTCCCGGGTCGGCTTCGCCGCCCGGGATGACGAGAGATTGAGTTGTTGCGGTATCGGGGGCTTTGGCCTCCGCATTTGAGTCCAGGCCCTAGAACCGGAAACCCCCATGTCGCTGAAAGCCCTGATCCTGGCCACCGCCATGGGTCTTTCCTCCCCGGCGCTGGCCGGCCCGTTGGCGTCGGTGTTCAGCGACCATGCGGTGCTGCAGCGCGATCAGCCGATCCGCGTCTGGGGCCGTGCGGCGCCGAATGCGAGCGTGGTGGTCGACCTGTCGGGACAGGGCGTCACGGCCAGCGCCGACGGCGACGGCCGCTGGAGCGCGGTGCTGCCCGCGCGTCCGGCGGGCGGGGCCGCCCTGACCCTGACGGCGCGCGCCGGCGATCAGACCCAGACGGTCTCGAACCTCGTCATGGGCGATGTCTGGCTGTGTTCGGGTCAGTCGAACATGGAGTACCCGCTGCGCCAGGCGCTGAACGGCGACGGCGAGGTGGCGTCGGCCGGCGATCCCGACATCCGCCTGCTGCAGACGGGCAAGATCAGCCGTCCCGCGCCGCAGCACAGCCTGCCGACGGGCGTCGTGTGGAAGGTCTCGACGCCCCAGACGGCGGCCAATTTCAGCGCCGCGTGCTTCTTCATGGGCCGCGAACTGCGCAAGACCACGGGCGTTCCCATCGGCCTGATCGACGCCACCTGGGGCGGATCGGTGATCCAGGACTGGATCAGCCGCGAGGGGCTGGCCGCGCTCAAGACCTATGACGAGGGGCTGTCGGTGCTGGCCGACTACGCCCGTGACCCGGCGCTGGGCGTCGCGCGCTGGAGCCAGTCGCTGGGCCGCTGGGCGGGCGCCACGATCCCCGCCGCCAAGGGCTGGGAGAAGCCTGACCTCGACGACCGCGCCTGGAAGCCTCTGCCGACCGAAGGCTTCTGGGAGCAGACCGCGCCCGACCTGGCCGGCTTCGATGGGACGGTCTGGCTGCGGCTGGAGCTCACCCTGACCAAGGCCCAGGCCGCCCAGGGCGCGACCCTGGCGCTGGGGCCGGTGGACGATATCGACACCACCTTCCTCAACGGCCGCGAGATCGGCTCCACCCAGGGCTGGGATACGCCCCGCGCCTACCGCCTGGCGCCCGGCGCGCTGAAGGCCGGACGCAACGTGCTGGCCCTGCGGGTGATCGACAAGGGCGGCGGCGGCGGCGCGTGGGGCAAGGCGGGCCTGAAGGGGCTGGCGCTGGACGACGGGACGTTCGTGCCGCTGCCGACCGCCTGGCGCTACAAGATCGCCGCGCCGCTGACGGATACGGCCCTGCCGCCCAGCGCGCCGTGGCTGGGCGCCAGCGGGCTCTCCACCCTGCGCAACGGCATGATCGCGCCGCTGGCCCCGTTCGGGGTCAAGGGCTTCGCCTGGTATCAGGGCGAGTCCAATGTCGCCGAGGCGCAGGAGTATGCGCGCCTGATGCCGGCCCTGATCGCCGACTGGCGCGCGGCGTTCGGCGGCGGAAACCAGCCGTTCCTTCTGACCCAGCTGGCCGCTTTCGGTCCCGAGGCGGATCGACCGGTGAACTCGGCCTGGGCCGCGCTGCGCGATGTTCAGCGCCAGGTGGCGGCGGCCGACCCGATGGTGGGCATGGCCTCGGCCGTCGATATCGGCTCGCCCTACGACATCCACCCCGCCGACAAGATGCGGGTCGGCCAGCGGCTGGCCCTGCACGCGCGCAAGCTGGCCTATGGCGAGGCGGTGGTGGCCTCGGGACCCGCGCCGCTGTCGGCTCGCCGCGACGGCCAGGCCGTGGTCGTGACGCTGGACCAGCCGGGCGTCGTCCATGCCGGCAACCGGCCGATCGGCTTCGAGCTGTGCGACGCCAGCGCCTGCCGGTTCGTCGACGCCATGGTCGACGGGGCCAGTGTCCGTCTGACCGCGCCTTCCGGCATGACGGCGACCAAGGTCCGCTACGCCTGGGCCGACAGCCCGATCATCAACCTGTTCGGGAAGACGGGCTTGCCGGCGACGCCGTTCGAGCTGGCTGTGCCATAGCCGATGTTACAGCAGGCTGCTCAACCAGGCGAAGGCGTCGTCCGGACGCTCCAGCGCTGAGAGGCCCTCCTGGCGGGCCGAGGCCCCCAGGCGGCGCAGGCGGCCGGGGGTGACGCCAAAGCGGGCGCGGAACACGCGGCTGAAGTGGGCGTCCGAGCGGAAGCCCAGGCCATAGCCGATCTCGGCCAGGGTCTTGCGCTCGCTCTGATCGCGGATGATCTCGTCGAAGGCCTGGTCCAGGCGCCGGGCCTGGATGAAGGCGCTGACCCCGCCCGCCGGCTCGAACACCTTGTAGAGCAGGCTGCGCGAGATCCCCAGGTGCTGGCGCACCGCCTCGGGCGACAGCTCGGTGTCGGCCAGCCGGTCGATGACGAAGTCGCGGGCCGAGGCCAGCAGCATCTTCTCCACCGGCCGGGCGTCGCTTCCCCCGGCCTCGCCATGGGCCAGGATCGCCGCACTGAACAGCGCCGCCGCCGCCTTGGCCGCCAGCGCCGCCTCGGCGGTGGTGATCGTCTCGATGCTGTCCCACACCGCCCGCATGTGCGCGCCGAGGATCCGCCCCGTGGCGGTGTCCTCCGACACCACGCGGCCGTGGAAGTCGACATGGTCGACCAGCTCGTCCAGCGCCGCGCGGGGGATGGCTAGGTTCAGGGTCTCGAAGGCGGCGGTGGTCATGTCGAACGGCCGCGACATGTCGACCAGCCGGATCGAGCCCATGCCGCCATCGGCCGGCCGGCCGTCATAGATCCCGCTCCAGCCGCCCGAGCTCAGCTCCAGCACGGCCAGCACCGAGTCGGCGGTGTCGGCGATGATGTGGGCGTAGCGGCGGTCGAAGCGCTGGGGGACGCCCGAGCAACGCGCCAGCACCACGCCGCCCAGATTGTAGCCGTCCATGCGGTTGTGGAACGCGCTGTCGGGCCCCTGCAGCGTGACCTCGAACAGCTGGGCGCAGGCCTGTCGATAGCGCTCGGCGGCGTCGGCCTGCTCCCGCGCATCCAGGAGCCATAGATCTCTCGGCGGGGTTTCAGCTTGCATGGGTCCTCGAAGGGTCGAGGAGGCTCTGGCCGATTCCGGACAGCTAGACAATAGAACGTGGACGCGCGGGCAATGACACAGCGGCGCCGCAGCGCCACAAGGAGCGAACTTTCTCGGGCGCGCCGGTGGGGTAGTTGGCGCGTTCGGGAAGGTGGTCGCTGGCTCCTCCGCCGGGGTTCAGCGGTCTAGCCGGCGCGATTCCCCTGTCGCGTCGGCCTCGGGGGGCAAGTTTCCAGGCCTTGATCGGGGGATCATCGCGCCTGGGCCCGGGGGGAAGCGAAGGGCGCGCGCATGAGGGTGCGCGCGCCTGGATCTCTTAGGAAATTCAGGCGCTTAAGGCCTCAGGCCCCGCGCGCCAGGCCCTTGCCGTAGGCGAGGCGGCGCCAGACCCACTCCATCGGCCCCATCGCAAAGCGCGACAGCCACAGCGGCGACCAGATCAGCTGCAGCGCCCAGATGGCGATGACGCAGCCCCACAGCTCAACGCGGTTGAACTCGCCGAACAGGCCAAGGCCCCGCCCGCTCCAGAAGAGCGTCGTCATCAGGATCGACTGGGTCAGATAGTTGGTGAAGGCCATCTGCCCCAGGCGCGCCACCGGGTTCAGCAGGCCCGCAATGGCGCGCGAGCGGATCAGCAGGATGGCCAGCGACGCATAGCCCAGGGTGATCGGCAGGCTGGCGAACTCATAGGCCATGTTGTAGCGGCCTAGGGCCTGCGGCTTGGCGAAGTCGGTGGCCAGCTTCATGCCGTTCTCCCAGCCGGTCCAGGCCAGGCCCGCGCCGCCCAGGGCGATCAGCAGGAGATAGACAGAGGTCTTGGCCTTGCCGGTCAGGAAGCCGGTCTTGAACAGCGCCATGCCCAGCAGCATCAGGGCGGCGGTGCGCCAGACGAACACGATCAGGCTGGCGGGCTGCAGCACCATCCACGCCTTGAAGTTCTCGGCCATGGCCGAGGGCAGGCCCGCCCGCATGGCCGCCGTGGCGGACGTCACGTTCGCCGCGCCGCCGGGCTGGGTCATCTGGGCCATGACCGTCTTCTGGATGTCGGCCGGGGCGCTTTCCAGCAGGATCAGCGGCGCGACCGCCAGGGCCGAGCCCAGCAGCAGAACGGTCAGGCTGACCGTGAACAGCCGCTTGGGCGTCCAGGATCGCGCCAGCAGGGCCAGGAAGCCCGTGCAGGCGTAGAGCAGCAGAATGTCGCCGTACCAGATCAGCAGGCCGTGCAGCAGGCCGATCACCAAGAGCCAGCCCAGCCGACGTCGCAGCAGGGCGCCGCGCGCCTTGTCGCTGCGCTCGCCGCCGACCAGCAGGATCGACACCCCGAACAGGATCGAGAACAGGGTGACGAACTTGTAGTGGAAGAAGGTCTGGACCACCCACCAGGCCAGGCCTTCGCTTGCGGCCATCCCGAAGGGCGACAGCTCGGGCGACATATAGACCGGCATCGGCAGGCCGAAGGCCACGGCGTTGACGGCCAGGATGCCCATCACCCCCAGGCCCCGCAGGACATCGAGGCTCAGGTGGCGATCATCCTTGGCGACGGGGCGCAAGGCCTCCGTCATCGGCGCGGTGGTGTCGGTCATGGCGTCCCCCTTCGGAAACGCCATGATCACGCCTAGCGCGTGGGAACCGGCGTCTCGCCCCGGTAATCATAGAACCCGCGTCCGGTCTTTTTGCCAAGCCAGCCGGCTTCGACATATTTCACCAGCAGCGGGCAGGGGCGGTATTTGCTGTCGGCCAGACCCTCGTGCAGCACGTTCATGATGCTGAGCACGGTGTCCAGACCGATGAAATCACCCAGCTCCAGCGGGCCCATCGGATGGTTGGCGCCCAGCTTCATCGCCGTGTCGATGGCGTCGACCGTGCCGACCCCTTCGTACAGGGTGTAGATCGCCTCGTTGATCATCGGCACCAGCACGCGGTTGACGATGAAGGCGGGGAAGTCTTCGGCGTTGCTGGTGATCTTGCCCAGCGATTGGGCGAAGGTCACGGCCGCTTCGTAGGTCGGGACGTCCGTGGCGATGCCGCGGATGATCTCCACCAGCTTCATCAGCGGCACGGGGTTCATGAAGTGCAGGCCGATGAACCGCTCGGGACGGTCCGTGGCCGAGGCCAGGCGCGTGATCGAGATCGACGAGGTGTTCGAGGCCAGCAGCGTATGGGCGCCCAGGTGCGGCTGCAGGCTGCGGAAGATCGATTTCTTGATCTCCTCGTTCTCGGTGGCGGCCTCGATCGCCAGATCCGTGGCGCCGATCGCCTCCAGGCCCTCGGCGGGCTGAATGCGGGCCAGGGCGGCTTTCATCGCCGCGTCGTCGATGATCCCACGGCCGACCTGACGGGCCATGTTCTTCTCGATGGCGGCGATGCCGGCGTCGATCCGGTCGCGCGAGACGTCGTGAAGTCGCACGTCATAGCCGCCCAGGGCGACGACATGCGCGATGCCCGACCCCATCTGGCCGGCGCCGATCACGCCGACCGTCTTGATTTCACTCATAAAAGCCAAGCCTTCGCTTGAATTCGCGCCGAACGCCACAGTCCGGGCCATCTGTTGTGACGACTTTTCTAGCACGAGAAACCCCGCGCTCGCCAAGGCTTTGCTGCGTCGCAACGCAAGCCCGGCTTCCGGCGGCCTTCAGGCCGTGGGCGGATAGGGCCGCACCGCGCCGTCCGGGTCCTCGACCGCGCCGTCGGACAGATAGGTCGGGCCGACGGGAACCTTGCCGTGGCCGCCCGGGATATCCAGCACATAGGTCGGCTGGGCCAGGCCCGACAGCGTCCCGCGCAGGGCCCGCATGATCGCCTGGCCCTCGGCGACGGTGGTCCGCAGGTGGCTCGTGCCGGGCGCCAGGTCGCCGTGGTGCAGGTAGTAGGGCCGGATCCGCGTCTCGACGAAGGCCCGCATCAGCTGGGCCAGGGTCTCAGGGTCGTCATTGACCCCGCGCAGCAGCACGGTCTGGCTGACCATCGGAACGCCCGCGTCGACGATGCGCGCGCAGGCCGCGCGGGCGGCCGGCGTCAGTTCGCGGGCGTGGTTGGCGTGCAGCGCGACATAGACCGCCTTGGAGGTCCGCGTCAGGGCCGCGACCAGCTCGGGCGTCACCGCCTTTGGATCGACGGCGGGCACGCGAGTGTGGAAGCGCACGATCTTGACGTGCTCGATCGCCGCCAGCCGGTCCATCAGGTCGGCCAGGCGCCGCGGCGACAGCACCAGCGGGTCGCCGCCGGTGACGATCACCTCCCAGATTTCGGGACGCCCGGCGATATAGGCCAAGGCCGCGTCCAGCTGGGCGGGCGTCAGGTTGGACAGCCCCTCGGGCCCGACCATCTCGCGCCGAAAGCAGAACCGGCAATAGACCGCGCAGGTGTGGGTCGGCTTCAGCAGCACCCGGTCGGGATAGCGGTGGACGATCCCCTCGACCGGACTGTGGGCGCCGTCGCCGATCGGGTCGGCGTCTTCGCCGGGGCTGGACACCAACTCCTCGGGCGAGGGGACGAACTGCCGCGCGATCGGATCGGCTTCGTCTCCCGGCCTGATCAGCTCGGCCATGGCCGGGGTGATCGCCACCGCATAGCGCGCCGCCACCGCCTCGAGCGCGGGCAGCCGCTCGGCCGGGACCAAGCCGGCCTGCGCCAGGGACCGGGCGTCACGAAGGGTCTGGGCGGGGGACATGAGGCGCGGGGATATGCGGGATTTTCCGCCGCGAAGCAAATATCGGCCCTAAACCACGGCCCCGAAAAGCTTGCCGATCACCGCGGTGACCCCCAGGGCCAGGGCGCCCCAGAAGGTGACGCGCAGCATCGGCTTCCAGGGGCTGGCGCCGCCGGCCCAGGCGCCCAGCCCGCCCAGCACCGCCAGGAACACCAGGGTGGCGACCGAGATGATCGGAATGATCACCGGCAGCGGGGCCAGCAGCGACACCAGGAGCGGCATGGCTGCGCCCACCGCGAAGGTGGCCGCCGAGGTCAGGGCCGCCTGCACGGGCCGCGCGGTGACGTGCTCGGAGATGCCCAGTTCGTCGCGGGCGTGCGCGGCCAGGGCGTCGCCGGCGTTCAGCTCTTCGGCGACCCGCCGCGCGAGGTCCGGCGTGAGGCCGCGCGCCACATAGATCGCGGTCATTTCGTCCAGCTCTTCTTCGGGCTTCGTCGCCAGCTCGACGCGTTCGCGGGCCAGATCGGCCGCCTCGCTGTCGGACTGCGAGGCCACCGAGACATATTCGCCGGCCGCCATCGACATCGCGCCGGCGACCAGGCTGGCGCTCGCGGCCAGCAGGATCGGTCCGCGCGTCGCCTCGGCCGCCGCCACCCCGACCACCAGCGAGGCGGTCGAGACGATGCCGTCATTGGCGCCCAGCACCGCCGCCCGCAGCCAGCCGATCCGCGACACCGCGTGGCGTTCGACATGGGTCTTCAGCCGCGTCATCTGTCGCTCCTTATGCCAGGAGAGCCTGGGTTCCAGGAGATCCTGGACCCCAGCAAGGCGCGCGCCCTTGATCGGCGTCAAGCGCGGTGGAAAGCCTAAAGGAGGGGCGCTGTGCTTCTCTCCTCCCCCAATGGGGGAGGGGGACCGCCGAACGGCGGTGGAGGGGCCGACCGAGCCGGCTACGTCCCCGTCAGATGAGAAGCCCCTGGCCACAGGATGTCGCCCCGCCGCACGAGGCCCCCTCCACCCGCGTTCGCGGGTCCCCCTCCCCCGATGGGGGGAGGAGAGTGGTGCTTCTTCTTGGACCCTAGGGCAGAACCCGCACGGGGCTGACGTCCAGCCAGCCGCAGATGTCCAGCACCGCCGAGCGCTCCTCGGCCTCCAGCCCGCCGTCGATCGACACGGCCACGGCGGCGGAGGCCACGCCTTCCGCCTCGGCGCGGCCCCTCAGGCGGCGGATCATCAGCTCGGCCTCGACCCAGGTCTCTTCGGGCCGGGCGTCAAAGCGCGCGTCCAGCGTCTCGAAGGTTTGCAAGGCGGCCTCCAGATCGGCGCCCTCAAGCCCGACATGCAGTTTCAGGCGCTCGACCATCCGGCCGCGCTCGTCCGGCGTCACGGCGCCGTCGACCTGGGCGATCAGCACGCAGGCGGCGACCAGGGCGTCCAGCTGTTCACGATGAGGGTCTTGGCGGTCTTCGGGCGCGATCACCGCCACCGCGCGGCCGTGGCGTTCATCTCCTGGGCCCAAAGCTGTTCCTTCAGCCGCTCGCGGCGAAGGTCCCACAGGCGCATCAGGCCGCGATCGGGCGTCGGCTTGCGGGCTTCCTCATGCAGGGCGGTCGTCAGCCGCACGATCTCGTCGCGCAGTTGTCGGGCGTTCAACAGGCTCAAATGGGCGCTCCTCTGGTGTCGAGGGGCGCGCCCGACGCCGGGCGAGGGGTTTGGCGAGAGGGGGGTAAGCCGCCAGGACCCAACATCGAGCGCACCCGATGCGGTCCGACATCACGTTCGACCTGAGGGGATCGACTACGTCAGAGGGGCCCGGCCCGCTTTCTCTATCTTGTGCGAACGCGTTCAATTCGCAAGAGGGGTATGCGATTTTTTTCAGGCCAGGGTCGCGTTCCGCAAACCGACCCGGACGGAAATCCTCGTCCTTCGACAAGCTCAGGATGAGGATTTTGTATGCGCTGAGGCCGACAGTCGTCCTCACCCTGAGCTTGTCGAAGGGCGAGGACAGCTCCCATGCCGTCAACCTCAAAACAGCCGCTCAGCTCACCCCGCGACCGGCGTCCAGACCACGTCCTCGATCCGCCGCGCGCCGGTGGCCAGTAGCACCAGCCGATCAAAGCCCAGCGCCGAGCCGGACGCTTGCGGCATGTGCGCCAGGGCCGCCAGGAAGTCTTCGTCGATCGGATAGCGCTCGCCGTAGATCCGCGCCTTCTCGTCCATCTCGATCAGGAACCGGCGGCGCTGCTCGGCCGGGTCGGTGAGCTCCCCGAACGCGTTGGCCAGCTCCACCCCGCAGGCATAGAGCTCGAAGCGTTCGGCCACGCGCGGATCGGCGTCCTTGGGACGGGCAAGCGCCGCCTCGCTGATCGGGTATTCGCACAGAATGGTCGCGCGGCCCTCGCCCAGGCGTGGCTCGACCTTTTCGACGATGATCCGGCTGAAGATGTCGGCCCAGCCGTCGTCCTCGGCCACCCGGATTCCGGCGGTGCGCGCCTGCGCGGCCAGGGCCTCGCGGTCGGTCGAACCGTCCGCCGCCACGCTGGCCAGCAGGTCGACGCCCGCGTGGCGCGCAAAAGCCTCGGCCACCGACAGGCGCTCCGGCGCGGCGAAGGGATCGCAGGTCATGCCCCGGAAGGCAAAGCGCGTGGTCCCCGCCGTTTCCGCCGCCAGGGCCAGCAGGACGGCGCAGTCGTCCATCAGGGCCTGGTAGGGGGCGGTGGCCCGGTACCATTCCAGCATGGTGAACTCGGGATGGTGCAGCGGCCCACGCTCGCGGTTGCGCCACACCTTGCCGAGGCTGAAGATCTTCTCCTCGCCCGCCGCCAAGAGCTTCTTGCAGGCGAACTCGGGCGAGGTGTGCAGATAGAGCGGACTGGCCTCGCCGGCGATCGTCAGGGCCTGCGTGGCGAAGGCGTGCAGATGCGCCTCGTTGCCGGGCGAGACCTGCAGGGCCGCAGCCTCGACCTCCTCAAAACCCTGATCCTCGAACCAGGCGCGGAAGGCCTTGGTGATCCGGTTGCGGGCCAAGAGGAACGGCCGGCGGTCGGCGTGGACGCCGGCGCGCCACCATTGGGCGTGGTGGGGGGCGCGCGTGGGCGCGCCGGGGGGGGAGGAAGACAGGGACAAGGCGGGCAAAACCGAAGAGGCTGGAGATTTCGCCCCTTTCGCTATACGAGGGCGCTCACGGATCAATAGCACGAACGCGCCCGCGGCCTCGCGCGCGCTTTCATCCAAGGAACGTAACTACGTGAAGGTCGCAGCCAGCTCGCTCCGCAAAGGCTCCGTCGTCGATATGGACGGCAAGCTCTATGTCGTCCTGAGCGCCGAAAACATCCACCCCGGCAAGGGCACCCCGGTGACCCAGCTGAACATGCGCCGCATCTCGGACGGCGTGAAGGTGTCGGAGCGCTATCGCACGACCGAGCAGGTCGAGCGCGCCTTCGTCGACGACCGCAACCACACCTTCCTGTACAGCGACGGTGACGGCTATCACTTCATGAACCCGGAAAGCTACGACCAGCTCGTGGCCACCGAAGACGTGATCGGCGACGCCGCGCCGTACCTGCAGGAAGGCATGACCGTCATCCTGTCGACCCACAACGACGTGCCGATCGCCATCGACCTGCCGCGCACCGTGGTGCTGGAAATCGTCGACACCGAACCGTCGGTGAAGGGCCAGACCGCCAGCTCGTCCTACAAGCCGGCCGTGCTCAGCAACGGCGTGAAGACCACCGTGCCGCCGTACATCACCGCGGGCACCAAGGTCGTCATCCTGACCGAAGACGGCTCCTACGTGGAACGCGCCAAGGAGTAGGCGCTCCTTAGCGTTCCGATAAAGCAAAGGGCCCGGGGCGAAAGCGCCGGGCCCTTTTCTTTGGCCTCCGCTACAGCCCGATCGCTTCCAACTGGGCCACGGTCATGGCGCCCAGCTGGGCTGCGGTCAGCTTGTTGATCTGGGCGCGCGAGAGCTCGCCCAGCTGGCTGGGGCTGAACGCGGCGATCTGCTGGTTGGTGAAGCCGGGGATCTGGCTGGGCATGATCTGCTCGATCTGGGCGGCGCCCAGCGACTGGATCGCGCCCGTGGACAGCTGTCCGACCTGGGTGGTGGTCAGGGCTCCCAGTTGGGTTCGAGACAGCCGCGCCAGGCCGCTCGCCCCGAAGGCCGTCATCTGCTCGGCGGTGAAGCCCCGCACCTGAGTGGCGGTCAGGCCGCCGAACTGATCGCTCGACAGGGCGTCCAGCGCCGCCATCGACAGGCCGCCGATCTGTGCGGTGGTCAGGGCCGCGACCTGGGTCTTGCTGAACTCGCCCATGTCGGTCGCCGAGAGGCCGCGTAGTTGCACGGGCGACAGGGCCGCGATCTGGCTGGCGGTCATCGCCGCCACCTGGGTGGCCGTCAGGGCCGAGATGTCGGCGGCCGAGAAGCTCTCCATCTGCTGGCCGCTCAGGGCGCCGATCTGGGTGGCGGTGAAGTCGGCCACGTCGGCGGCGCTGAGCTGCTCGATCTGGCTGGTCGTCAGGCCTCGCACCTGGCTGGCGGTGAGGCGGGCGAACTGGGTGGCGTCCAAGGCCGAGATCGCCTGGCCGGCCAGCGCGCCGATCTGGCTGGCCGACAGGGCCGCCACCTGGGTCGCCGACAGCGCGCCCAGGATCGCGCCGTCCAGCGCTGCGGCCTGGGTCGTCGAGAGGCCGCCGATCTGGGTGGCGGTGAGGCTGGGTAGGCGGCTCGTCCCCAGGGCCGCGAAGCCGGTCGGCGTCAGGCCCCCGATCTGGGCGGCCGACAGCGAGGCCAGCTCGGTGGCGTCCAGTCCCGCGATCATCGTGGTCGACACGCCCGCCATCTGGCTGGCGGTCAGCTGGCCGATGCGACCGCGCACCAGGCTGTCGGGCAGGGCCGCCAGCTGGGTCGAGGTCAAGCCGGCGAACTGGGTCGCCGACAGACCCGTCAGCACCGTGGCGGGCAGGGCGCCCAGGTTGGCGGCCGACAACGCGCCGACCTGGCTGGCCGTGAGCGCGCCCAGCTGGGTCGTGGCGAACTCGGCGAAGTCCGTCGTCGACAGCGATCCGACCTGGGTGGCGGTCAGGGCCTGGACCTGGGTCGTGGACAGTCGGGCCACCTGGGTGGCGGTCAGCGCCGAGACGCCGGTCGGGGTCAGGGCCGCCAGGAAGCTGGTCGACAGGCCGCCGACCTGGGTGGTGGACAGGGCCGACAACTGGGTGGGGCTCAGACCGCCGGCCTGGGTCGCCGACAGGCCGGCCAGTTGGGCCGAGCTCAGCGCCTCGACCTGGGTCGCGGTCAGGGCGGGCAAGGCCTCGCTGGCCAGGGCGCCCAGTTGGGTCGACCCCAGCGCGGCCATCTGCGTCGTCGACAGGGCGGGCGCCTGGGTGGCGCGCAGCGCCGCCAGCTGGGCGCTCGACAGGGCCTTGACCTGAGTGGTGGTCAAGGCGGCCAACTGGCTGGTCGTCAGCGCGGCCATGGCGGTGGCGGTCAGGCCCGAGACCTGGGCCGGCGCGAGCGCGCTCATCTGGTCGGCGCTGAACTTGCCGATGTCCTCGGCGTCCAGCTCGCGCAACTGGACGGCCGTCAGCGCGCCGACCTGGGCGCTCGACAGGGCCGCGACCTGGGTCCCGTTCAGCGCCGAGACCGCCGTCGGGGTCAGGCCCGCGATCTGCAGGGGCGTCAGCTTGGACAGGCGCGTGGCCTCCAGCTGCGCCAGGGCGGTGTTCGCCAGGCCCGCCAACTGGGTCGGGCGCAGGGCGGTCCACTGGGTTTCGTTCAGCGCCGAAAGGTCGGTGGCGTCCAGAGCGCCCAGCTGGCTGGTGTTCAGACCTTGCAGCTGGCTGGCGGCGAGCCCCGCCCATTGCGGGGTCGAGAATCCGCCCACCAGCTCGGCCGACAGCGCGCCGATTTGGGTGGCCGTCAGAGCCGCCACCTGGGTCGAGGACAGGGTGGCGAAGACCGTGGCTGTCAGGCCCTTGATCTGAGTGGTCGTCAGGCCTCGGATCTGGCTGGCGCTCAGTTGGGCCAGGGCGTCGGGCGCCAGATGGGTCAGGCTGCTCGTCGTCAGACCAGCGATCTGGGCGGGGGTCAGCGCCGCCATCTGGGTCGCGCTCAGGGCGGCGACCGTGGTCGTGGGCAGGCCCGCCAACTGGTCGGCGGTCAGGGCGCGCAGCTGGGTGGCGCCCAACGCCGCGATCTGGGTCGTCGACAGGGCCGTGATCGCCGTGGTGGGCAGCTTGGCCACCTGGGTCGCGGCTAGGGCGCCGATCGCCGAGCCCGACAGGCGGGTCATCAGGCCGCCCACCTGGCTTCCGTCCAGGGCGCCGATCTGTGTGGCGCTGAACTGGGCCACGTCGGTCTGCGACAGGCCGCGCAGCTGGGTGAGCGTCAGGCCGCGCACCTGGCGGGTCGACAGCAGAGCCGTCTCCTCCGCGTCCAGCGAGGACAGCGCCTCGGGCGTCAGGCCTGCCAACTGCGCGCCGCTCAGGTTCTTGAGCTCTGTGGTGGACAGGCGGTCCAGATCGGCGGCCGAGAACGCGCCCAGCTGGCCGGCGGTGATGCTCTGCAACTGGCCCGGGGAGAAGGCGGCCACGCCGCGCAGGGCTGAAAGCTGGGTTCCGGTCAGGGCGGCGATCTGGCCGGGAGCCAGGGCGGCGGCCTGTTCGCTGGAAAAGGCCGCCAAGTCGCCGGTCGACAGGGCCTTCAACTGCAGCGGGGTCAGGGCCTTGATCTGGGTGCCGGTGAGCTGGCCGAAATCCTCGTCCGACAGCGCGGCCAGGCGCTCGGGGGGCAGTTCGCGGATCTGGGCGGCGGTGAAGGCCTTCAGCTGGGCGCGGGTGAACTCGCTCAAGTCCTCGCCGTTGAGGCCCTTCAGCTGGGTGGCGTTCAGCCGGGCGACCTGGCTGGCGCTGAGCGCGCCGACCTGGGTGGCGTCCAGCCGCGAAACCCCCGTGGCGGCGAGACCCGCCACGGCGGCCGGTTCCAGGGCGGCGATCTGGGTGGTCGATAGGCCGGCGATCGCCGTCACCGAGAGGGCCGCAGTCTGGTTCGCCGCCAGACCCGCCAGCTGGGTCGGGGTCAGGGCGTCCAGCAGGCCGGCGCCGGCGCGGCCGACCTCGGTGGCCGACAAGGCCCGCACCTGACTGGCGGCCAGGCCCGCCAATCGCGTGGCGCCCAAGGCCTTCAGCTGATCGCCGGACAGGCTCGACATCTGCGGAATGGTGGCGGCGCGCCACTGGTCGGCGGTGGTCAGGGCCAGGATCTGGGGCGGTAGGGCCCGGATGGTCGTCGTCGACAGCGCGGCGAACTGGGTTTTGTTCAGCGCGGCGATCTGGTCGCCCGGCAGCGCGCTCACCTGGGTGGCGTTCAGGGCGGCCATCTGTACGGGCGTCAGGGCGGTCACCTGCTCGCCGCTGAATTCGGCGATGTCGGCGGCGGGCAGGGCGCGGATCTGCGGCGGCGTCAGGGCGCGCACCTGGGCCAGCGACAGGCTCTGGACCTGTTCGCGCGAGAGGGCCGACAAGGCCGTGGCGGCCAGGACCGCGATCTGGGTGGTGCGCAGCTCGTCCAGCGCCTCGAGGCTGAGGGCGGCGACCTGGGTGCGTGACAGGGCCTGGGTCTGGGCCTGGCTCAGCACCGTCAGCTGCTTGGGACTGAACGAGATCGTGGCCGGAAGGCGCGGCAACTGCGCGGAGGTCAGGGCGCTGACTTGCCGGGCGTCGAAAGCGGCGAACTGTTCGGGCTTGAGCGCGCCGATCGCCGTGACCGAGATCGCGGCCACCTGTTGGGCGGTGAGTTTGGCGAACTCGCTGGCGGGCGCTTCGGCCAGGCTCGCGGCGCTCAACGTCGCGATCCGCGTGGGCGACAGGCTGGAAAGGGACGGGTTATCCGTGCCGACGACCGCCATGAGCTTTACTCCACCGACCGCGCCGGGCCCTTCGCTTCCGGAAGCGGCCCCCGCGCTGCTCGCCATCAACTTCCGCCCGGCGAATCGAACCTCTCTACCTTAGGGCGCAAACTCAGAAAGGGGTTCTGAAAAGCGCGTCGGGACCGATTTGAATATCTCGAGCGCGGAGGTCTGATCGGCGACCGCTTGAGCCCCGCTCAACACGCGGCGTTCGCCGCACCTCAGCTAGGTCAGCGATCGGGGCGCGCTGCGGGGAAAACGCGCGATCGTCGAGACCAGGGTCGACATCTCGATCGGCTTGTCGAGGAAGGCGTCCATGCCCGCCGTCGCGGCGGCCGTGCGTTCGTCGTCCATCATCCCGGCGGTCAGGCAGACGATGGGCAGCTTGCGCCAGCGCGGGTCGGCGCGCAGGCGGCGGGTGGTCTCCAGACCGCCCATCACCGGCATGTTGAAGTCCAGCAGCACCACGTCGACCTCGCGCTCGGCCAGCAGGTCGAGGGCGCGCTGGCCGTTGTCGGCCTCCAGGATCTCGCAGCCCATCGGGGTCAGCATCATGGCGATGACCTTGCGGTTCACCGCATAGTCGTCGACGACCAGCAGCTTCAAGGGCCGCTCGCCGCCCAGGAAACCGCCGGTCTCGGCCGCGCCGGCGGTGGGCAGGCCGCAGGCGAAGGTCAGGGTGAAGGTCGAGCCCTTGCCCTCGGTGCTGCGCACACCGACCGAGCCGCCCATCATCTGGGCCAGACGGCGGGTGATGTTGAGGCCAAGGCCCGTGCCGCCGGTGCGCTGGGCGATGGTCGGGTCGGCCTGCTCGAACGGCTTGAAGAGCCGGGCCAGCACCGCCGGGCTCATGCCTACGCCCGTGTCGGAGACGGTGATCTTGGCCAGCATCCGGTCGGGCTGGTCGCCGGCCTCGCAGCTGACCCGCACCCGGATCTGGCCGGCGGGGGTGAACTTCACGGCGTTGGAGATGAGGTTGCCCAGGCACTGGCGCACCCGCAGCGGGTCGAACAGCAGGGCGCGCGGCGTGGCCGGATCGATCTCCAGGGTGATCTCCGTGCCCCTCTCCCGGGCCTGGGCCTGGTTGATCCGCACCACCCGTTCGGCCAGGCGCGAGAGGTCTTCCTGGGTGGGGGCGATATCCAGCTTGCCCGCCTCGATCTTGGCCATGTCGAGCACGTCGTTGAGCAGGGCCAGGAGGGTGCGGCCCGACTCCTCCAGCAGCTCGACCTGTTCGCGCTCGCCGGGCTCCAGCGGCTCCAGCTTCAGGGCCTGCGACAGGCCCAGCATGCCGTTGAGCGGCGTGCGCAGCTCGTGGCTCATCAGGGCCAGGAATTCGGACTTGGCCTGGCTGGCGGCCTCGGCCTGGCTCTTGGCCAACTCCAGGGCGCGGCCCTGCTGGCCGTTGGTCTGGGCGGCCTTGGCCGTATAGGTGATCAGGATCAGCGCCGCCGCGCACAGCACCAGGCGCTCGGTGGGCGGAAAGTCGTTCAGCACCCCGCACAGCAACAGCAGCACCGTCGCGCTGCCGCCGCCGACGATCAGCAGCAGGGTCTTGGAGCGCGCCGTGAAGGCCTGGGCGTGGACCAGGAAGGCGCAGACCACGCACAGCGCGGCCATCTGCAGGGCGGGATGATCCTGGCGCCACAGCATGATGGCCAGCGACCACCAGACGATGTTCATCCAGGCGACGGCGGCCACATAGGAGAGGCGCTGGGCGTGGCTGATCTTGCGCTCGCTGCGCTGAGGGCTGCTGAAGATGAACACCGCCGCCTCGGCGCTGGCCACGGCCAGAGCCCAGACAAGCCCGCCCTGCAGATCGACCGCCAGCGCATAGACCAGCGCCGTCGCCGCGCAGATGCCCAGGCGCACCCCCAGGGTGGGCAGGCTACGCGCGGTCACCGAGGTGACGTCCTGGTCCAGCCATTCGGCGAATCTGGGCACGGGCGCGGCGGGTCCTCGGCAAAGCGCGACTAGGCTTAAGCCTCCTAGCGGCGCGCAGGCCGGTTGCAAAGGGAGCCTGGCGGCGAGGCCCAAGCAAAAAGACCCGGAGTCGCCTCCTAGACACCCTTCTCCCCTTGCGGGAGAAGGTGGCCGCGAAGCGGACGGATGAGGGGTTGAGAACCCTCTCCGATCTGTTCGCGCGACCCCTCATCCGTCGCCTGTCGGCGACACCTTCTCCCGCATGGGTAGAAGGGAGGGAGGAGTCCCAGAGCTCCCAAAATCCCGACCTCTCTAAACCCCCGACCTCCCCGGCGAACGCCGGGGCCCAGATTCATCCGGACCGTTTGAGGTGTTCGCGCCCCGGGCCTGCGCCACATCCGGCGACGTCAGCGGGTTCGATCTGGACCCCGGCGTTCGCCGGGGAGGTCGGGAGAGGGCAGGCGAGGCTCAAGCAAAAAGGCCCGGAGTCGCCTCCGGGCCTTCTCGTGTTTTCGCCTTCTCCCGCAAGGGGAGACGGGGGAGGGCTTACTTACCCGCCGCCGCCAGGGCGTCCATCAGTTCCGGCACGGCCGACTTGTAGTCCGCCACCAGGCCGAAATCGGCGACCTGGAAGATCGGCGCGTCGGCGTCCTTGTTGATCGCGACGATCACCTTGGAGTCCTTCATGCCGGCCAGGTGCTGGATGGCGCCCGAGATGCCGATGGCGACGTAGAGCTGCGGCGCCACGACCTTGCCCGTCTGACCGACTTGGTAGTCGTTGGGCGCATAGCCGGCGTCGACGGCCGCGCGGCTGGCGCCGACGGCGGCGCCCAGCTTGTCGGCCAGGGGCTCGATGACGCGCTGGAACTCTTCGGCCGAACCCATGGCGCGACCGCCCGAGACGACGATCTTGGCCGCGGCCAGTTCCGGACGGTCGGACTTGACCATCTCTTCGCTGACGAAGCGGGTCTTGCCGGCGTCAGCGCCACCGACGCTTTCCACCGAGGCCGAGCCGCCTTCAGCGGCGGCGGCGAAGGCGGTTGGACGCACGGTGATCACCTTCTTGGAGTCGCTCGACTGAACGGTCTCCAGGGCGTTGCCGGCGTAGATCGGACGCGTGAAGGTGTCGGCCGACACGACCTCGATGATCTCCGAGATCGGGGCGACGTCCAGCTTGGCGGCGACGCGCGGGGCGAAGTTCTTGCCGCCCGAGGTGGCCGGAACCAGGATCGCATCGTAGTTGCCGGCCAGGGCCAGCACGGCGTCGGCCTGAGCCTCGGCCACGCCGTGGCCAAGCGCGTCGGACTCGGCCAGCAGCACCTTGCGGACGCCGGCGATCTTGGCGGCGGCGTCGGCCACGGCCTTGGCGCCCTTGCCCAGCACCAGCACGTCTACGTCGCCCGAGATCTTCAGGGCGGCGGTGACGGTCTTGTGGGTGGCGTCGCGCAGCAGCGCGTTGTCGTTATCAGCGACGACGAGAACAGCCATTACAGCACCCCCGCAGTGTTCAGCTTGGAAACCAGGTCAGAAGCCGTCTCGACCTTGATGCCGGCCGAGCGCTTGGCGGGCTCGGTGACCTTCAGGACCTTCAGGCGCGGCGCGATATCGACGCCGTAGTCGGCGACCGTCTTGGAGACGATCTCCTTCTTCTTGGCCTTCATGATGTTGGGCAGAGACGCATAGCGCGGCTCGTTCAGGCGCAGGTCGGCGGTGATCACGGCCGGCAGGTCGACATCGACCGTCTGCAGGCCGCCGTCGACTTCACGGGTGACCTTGGCGCTGGTGGCCGAGACCTCGATCGCCGAGGCGTAGGTGGCCTGCGGCCAGCCCAGCAGGGCCGACAGCATCTGGCCGACAGCGTTGTTGTCGCCGTCGATGGCCTGCTTGCCCATCAGGACGAGGTTGGGGCTCTCTTCGGCCACCACGGCGGCCAGCAGCTTGGCCACGGCCAGCGGCTCGGGATCGGCGTCTGTGGTGATCAGCACCCCGCGGTCGCCGCCCATGGCCAGCGCCGTACGGATGGTTTCCTGGGCCTGCGCCGGGCCGATGCTGACGATGACGACCTCGGTCGCCACGCCCTTTTCCTTGAGGCGCACGGCTTCTTCGACCGCGATCTCACAGAAAGGGTTCATCGACATCTTGACGTTCGCCAAGTCGACGCCCGTTTGGTCCGCCTTGACGCGGGCCTTCACGTTATAATCGATCACCCGTTTAACCGGGACTAGGACCTTCATCGGTTTCCACCGCCTCCAGGCTTGCGTTTCTCCTGCTTGGCCACCGACTTAGCGCTTCGGCGCCGCAATGCAAGTTTCCCTTCGCGTAAGCGTAAGGCGGAAAACGCGCTCGGGTTCAAACAGTTGTACGATTTTCGGCGCGGTGCGGCGCCCAAGCGCCCGTGGCGACAATTCCCTTGAGCCCGGAAAGGCGTTATGGGGCCGCCATGAACAAGACCATCAACCGTCTGAAGTACATCTTCATCGGCATCTTCCTGTTGGCCAGCGCCAGCGTGCTGGCCTACCACGCTATGTGGGTGTGGCCGAAGGATCGCTGCGAGAAGAGCGGCGGCGCCTGGGCGGGCAAGTGGATGAAGTGCGCCACGGTCTATCCCATCGAGACCTGGACCCGCCGCCCGCGCGGCACCCCGCCGCTGAACGGTCAGAGCGCCGATGCGCCCACCGCCGACGCGCCGGCCAAGGTCGCGCCGGCTGCTCCGGCGGCGGCTCCGGCGGCGCCCGAGAAGAAGTAAGTCCGCCAATCTCCGTCATCCCGCGCTTCATGCGCGGGACCCATGGTTCAGCTTCTACGTGAGAGCGTAGGCCCGCACTTCACCTGCAGCGGAAAGATGGGTCCCGTGCATAAAGCACGGGATGACGGTGTCAGCGCCTGCTCAGCCCGCTACCGCGTCGCGCCGGGCTTCCAGAGCACGTCGGCCGCGCCCTTGTCGTTGGCCCAGCGGGCGGCGACGAACAGCAGGTCCGACAGGCGGTTTAAGTACTTGATCGCCGGCGTCCCGACGATTTCACCGTCCATCTCCGACAGGGCCACGACCCCGCGCTCGGCGCGGCGGCAGACGGTGCGCGCCACGTGCAGGGCGGCGGCGGCGGGCGAGCCGGCGGGCAGGACGAACGAGGTCAGGGCCGACATCTCGCCGTTCAGCTGATCGATCTCGCGCTCCAGCCGCTCGACCTGGCTTTCCAGGACGCGCAGCGGCTCCCACTCGGGCTTGCCGTGCTGCTCGGGCGTGGCGAGGTCGGCGCCCAGGTCGAAGAGGTCGTTCTGGATCCGCTCCAGGATGGCGTCCAGGACTGGATCGGCGGCCGTGTGCTGGCGCGCCTGGCCGATCGCGGCGTTGGTCTCGTCGACCCCGCCATAGGAATCGACCCGCAGCGAGGCCTTGCTGACCGGCGCGCCGGTGGCCAGGCGCGTGGTGCCGCCATCGCCGGTACGCGTATAGATGCGGTTTAGCGTGACCATCGGTCGCGGAGTCCTGTTCGGCGAATAAGGCTAATGATTACGCGCCCTTCCGCCACCAGAAGGCGGCGGCGACCAGGACGATGACGGCGATGAACTGCAAAAGCACGCGCAGCCGCATCAGCTTGTTCGACCACGACCGGCCGAAATCGCCCCCGCGAAACAGGGCGTAGAGGCCGGCCCCCAGGGCGATCAGCACCGCCAGAAGCGCGGCCGGGACGAGAAAGTCGAACAGCTGGGACATGTCCCGGAGAATAAGGCGTGCCTCGCGATCGCGCCATAGAGACCATAGCCGTAAGGGCGCGACCCGCTGAACGGGCGTGATGGTTTCTCGCGAATCGTTGTCCGTTGAGCAAATTCGCCGAACCTGTTCGGTGAGGGCTTTTGTCGCAGTGACAGCATGACAACGGTGGCATAGCTACACCACACGTCGTCGTTCGACGATTTTTGTTCCCTTTCGCGGTTGCGTTGGCGCCTCCCTGGCGCTAGAGCCCCCGCTTCCTATTTCTCAGTACGCGTTCGTTGAACATGATCATCCTCCCCCACCGCGATCTGTTCAGCGCTTTTCTCACCCAAACGGGGGACAGGAGACCACCGCATGAGCGCTCGCCTAGCGACCGCCGCCGCGCTCTCCGCGTCCGATCGCGAAGAAGCCATGGCTGAAGTCCGTCAACTGATCACCGACCTGCGCGACGCCGCGCAGGATGGCCGTCAGCTGGCCCGCCGTTACGCCGACGTCCTTCAGAACGTCGTCGATGAGTATTGTGTTGAGTTCGAGAAGCGCGCCGAGGCCGCTCTCGCCCGCTTGGAGGCCGCCGCATGAGCTTTGTGTCCGTCAATATCGACCAGGGCGCCGAGACCCCGGTGAAGCTGACGCGTCGCGCGCTGGCCAAGCAGCGCACCCGCGAACGCGTGCTGGCCGCCGCCCGCCGTCTGTTCAGCGAGCGCGGCTACGAGGGCGCCACCATCCGTGACATCGCCCAGGCCGCCGGCATGTCGACCGGCGCGGTGTTCGCCAGCTTCGCTGACAAGTCGGAGCTGTTCGAGGAAATCCTGACCGCCGACTACGAAGTCATCTACGCCCAGATGACCCAGGCCGCCCGCGCCGCCAAGACGGTGGACGAGGCGCTGCTGGGCCTGTTCGGCGTGGCCTACAGCTTCCACCTGGAGCAACTGCCGCTGCTGCGCGCCAGCATCTCCGAGTCGTGGACCCGTTCGGAAGCCGCCGAGCGCCGCGCGCGTAACGACCTGAAGCACATCTTCAAGCTGATCGGCGTGACCCTGCAGCGCGCGGTCGACGAAGGTCAGCTGAAGAAAGATATCGACGCCAAGCTCTTGGCCGAGATCACTTGGGACGTGTATGTCGCCAACTACCGCCGCGCCGTCTACGACGGCTGGTCGGTTGAGGCGCTGCTGGCGCGACTTTCGGATCAACTGAAGGTCATCTTCGCGGGCGCCCGCGCTTAAACACCAAGAGGGCGCTCCGTTCGGGGGAGTGGGGCGCCTTCGACTTTTTTATGGATGACGCAGGCGTGTTCGGAGGGGGGCGGGCTTGGGCGTAAGAGACGAGCAGAAGGCGGCGACGCGAGAGAAGGTTCTCGAGGCCGCCCGGGACCTGTTCAACGATGTCGGCTACGAGGAGACGACCATCCGCGCCATCGCGGAGCGGGCGGGCGTTTCTGTCGGCAGCGTTTTCACCACCTTCGCCTCCAAGGCGGAGGTGCTTAGCCATGTCATGACCCATCGCCTGGACGAGCTCTACGCCGAGTTCGACCGGGTGATCCCGTTCCTGCGGGGCCACACGGTCGATCGGCTGTGTTCGATCTTCGCGATCCACTACGCGTTCGAGACCCGGCGGGTGAAGCTGTTCCTGGCCCACATCGCTGCGTCCTATAATCCCAGCAACGAAGCGGGCGTCACGCCCTATGGCCGCAATCCGCGCCTCAGCCAGATGCTGATCGACGTGCTGGCGGACGGGGTGCGGAAGGGCGAGGTGCGGGCGGATCTGGACCTCAACCTGGTGGTCGACACCCTCAAGGCCGCCTACGCCTGGAACTACCGCATGGCCGCCTCGGCCGGCGGAAACCTGGCCGCGACCGACATGTCCGCAGCCATGGACCGCCAGATCGCCATGATCGCCGAAGGCTGGAAGCCGCGGTAGAGCGGGCGGGGCATAGCGCCCCCTCCGTCACGCGGCTGCGCCGCGCGCCACCTCCCCCGTTTTACGGGTGAGGAGGATGCGGCTGCCTCCTGCCCCGCTTGCGGAGGGGGCGCTTCTGCATGGGACCGCCTTGGGATCGCTCACGGCCAGGTTTGCGTTCAAGCCGGACAATCCCTGGAGAGTCCGATGAACCGCACCCTGTCCCTGTCCCTCGCCGCCCTGCTGATGACCGGCGCCCTGACCGCCTGTGACAAGGAGGCCGGCCGCAAGCAGGAGACGATCGGCAAGGTCGAGTCCGGCGTCGGCGAGGTCGTCGGCGACAAGGACCTCAAGGCCGAAGGCCAGAAGGACCAGGTGGCCGGCAACCTCAAGCAGGGCGAGATCAAGGACGCCATCAAGGAAGCCAAGAAGTAGGGGCCTTTTGGCTTAGGCTTTGAGGGGCGCACGTAAAATCCCTCTCTCCTAGAGAGAGGGAGGGGCCCGTCCCGACGTCCGTCGGGATGGGAGGGTGAGAGGCTACAGCCTGCCCGAACGCAACACCTACAGGATCTCGTCCGCCGTTCCACCGGGGTCAGCCAGCACCCGCTCGTTTCGAAAGCGCAGGACGAGATAGCCGAAAAGCTCCAGAGTCTCCGTGCGCCGGTCATCATAGTCCTCGCGCCCCTCATGGGCGGGGCCGTCCAGTTCCACGATCACCTTGGCGGACTCGCAAGCAAAGTCGGCGAAGTATCGGTCGATCGGCTGCTGGCGTAGGAAGCGGAAGCCGCCGAGGCGGCGGTTGCGGACGAGGGTCCACAGCGTCTTCTCAGCCAGGGTCTGGCTTCTGCGAAGGCGACGGGCGGCGGCGATCCGATCCATGGCCGGAGCTTGGCCCTGGTCGGGGGTCACGCTCAACGGAAGGAATCCAGATTTTCCGGATGGGCGGTGAAACCTCTCACCCTCCCACCGCTGCGCGGCGGGCCCCTCCCTCTCTCCATGAGAGAGGGATTTTAGCCGGGGCTCCCGTCCTACAATCGCCCGCGTCCGCCGCCTCTCAGGCGGTCCAACTGCCGCGCAGGTGCAGAATCCGACCCCGGCGCGGCCGCCGCGCCATCCGCGCGCGGCGCTGGCCGTCTCGGCCCGCTCATCGCCGCGATCTTGCGGACATTGGCGGCCATCTCGCCGCACGCCTTGACCCGGTCGCGGGCCTTGCGCAGCACGGCGGGGTCGTCGCTGGCCTCGATCAGGGCCCAGGCGGCGTCGATCGCCGCCATCAGCTTGGCCTGCATCCGGGCGCACCAGGTTTCGGAGGTCGTCTGGGTCATGGCTCCAGCATGAGGCCACGCCGGAGGGCGGGGACAAGAAACCTGCGTTTTCCTGTAAGGCGTTGAATTTTCTCGCCTCAGCTCGAAAAAGAACGGGGATTGAACCCATCTCGGCCGCGCCCCTGTGGATAACTTTCGCCCCTTCACCGCCCCAAGGGCAGGATTGCCAGGGCGCTGCGCCGGTCGCACAGTCGCGGGCAAAGGTTTGGGGAGAGCGTTATGGGTATCGGGGGTAAGGTCGCGCTGACGGCCGTGGGGCTGGTGCTGGCCGTATCGGCCGTGGTGGCGGTGCGCACCGCGACGTTCGAGGCGCCGGCCCAGGCCGATCCCGCCGCCGCCAGGCTGGCGCCGGCCCGGCCGGTCGATGTGGCCAAGGCCGCCGAACATCTGGCGCAGGCCATCCGCTTCCAGACCATCAGCCACCAGGACCGCGCCGACGACCAGCCGGCCGAGTGGGACAAGCTGCACGCCTGGCTGCAGGCCACCTATCCGCAGGCCCACAAGGCCATGACCCGCGAGGTCGTGGCCGGCCATGGCCTCGTCTACACCTGGACCGGCTCGAACCCGGCCCTGCCGCCGATCGTGCTGATGGCCCACCAGGACGTGGTGCCGGTCACCCCCGGCAGCGAGGGCCAGTGGACCCATCCGCCCTTCGCCGGCGTCGTCGCGGACGGTAAGGTCTGGGGCCGCGGGGCGATCGACGACAAGGGCTCGCTGGTCACCATCTTCGAGGCGCTGGAAAGCGTGGCGGCCGGCGGCTTCAAGCCGGTGCGCACCGTCATCATCGTCAGCGGCCATGACGAGGAGGTGCGCGGCGAGGGCGCTCAGGCGGCCGCCGCGCTTCTGAAGTCGCGCAACGTCAAGGCTCAGTTCGTGCTGGACGAGGGCATGGCGGTGGTCGCCGACCACCCTGTCACCAGCAAGCCCGCCGCCATTATCGGCGTGGCCGAGAAGGGCTATGCGACCCTCAAGGTCACCGCCCCGGCCGTTGGCGGCCACTCGTCGGCCCCGCCCAAGGACGGCGGCGGCGTCGTGACCCTGGCCAAGGCCGTGCAGGCCATCCACGACAACGCCTTCCCGATGAAGTTCCAGGGACCGGGCGCGGACATGCTGAAGGCGATCTCGCCCCACGCCTCGCCGGTGGTGAAGATCTTCGCGGCCAACACCTGGCTGTTCTCGTCGCTGCTGGTGAAGGTCACGGCCAAGAGCCCGGCGGGCGCGGCCATGCTGCACACCACCATCGCCCCCACCATGCTGAAGGGCTCGCCGAAGGAAAACGTCCTGCCGCAGGACGCCAGCGCCTGGATCAACTACCGCATCGCGCCCGGCGACAGCTCCGACAAGGTGATGGCCAAGGCCAAGGACGCGGTCGGCGACCTGCCCGTCGAGCTGGCCTTCCAGGGGCACCGCAACGAGCCCTCGGCCGTGTCGTCCACCGAGTCCGAGGCCTGGAAGACCCTGGCGGGCCTGGCCGCTGACGAGAGCAAAGCCCCGGTCGTGCCGGGCCTGGTCACCGCCGGCACCGACAGCCGCTACATGGGCGGGGTCTCAAGCGACGTCTACCGCTTCCAGCCGCTCGTTTTGACCGTCGACGGCACCAAGGTGATCCACGGCACAGACGAGCATATCAGTCTCGACAATGTCGAACGCATGGTCCGGTTCTATCAGCGCCTCGTGGAGACGGCGGGGTCGCGGTAGGGGCGGGGCTTTAGCGCCCCCTCCGTCACGCGCCTTTCGCCGCGCGCCACCTCCCCCGTTGCACGGGTGAGGAGAACACCACTCCCCTCCTGCCCCGCTTGCGGGGGAGGTGGCGCGGCGCGGATACGCGACGTGACGGAGGGGGCGTTGCTGAGCTAAGAACGCTGTTATTCCCGGCTCCTAGCGTCGTGAAACCGCAATCAACTTGATGCACAGCCAGACCATGCCAGACGACGCCGCCTCCACCGCGAAAGCCAAACCCGCCGCCGCCGACAAGTTCGGCGAGGGTTTCGTCTGGGACGCCTGGTACGTGGCGGCCCTGTCGCCGGACATCAAGCCGGGCACGAAGTCCAAGCGCGAGTATCTGGGCGAGCCGGTGCTGCTGGGCCGTACACGGGCCGGTGAGGTCTATGCGATCCGCGATATCTGTCCGCACCGCGCCGCGGCCCTGTCGGCCGGCCGCCTGATCCGCGAGGCCGACGGGACCGACAGCGTCGAGTGCCCCTATCACGGCTGGCGCTTTGGGCCGGACGGCGCCTGCACGGCCATCCCGTCCCTGACCGCCGACAGCGACTTCGACATCGCCAAGGTGCGGGTGCGCCGCTATCCGACGGTCGAGGCGCAGGGCCTGGTGTGGATCTGGATGTCGTCGGACCCGCGCTTTGACGGCCAGCCGCCCGAGCCGCCGCCGGTGATCCCGGGCGTGGTGGGCGGCAAGCCCAAGCTCGTGGACCACCTGGACTACGACATCCATATCGACCACGCGGTGCTGGGCCTGATCGACCCGGCCCACGGGCCTTATGTGCATCAACAGTGGTGGTGGCGGACCAAAACCAGCCAGCACGAGAAGAACAAGCGCTTCGCCCCCAGCGAGGCCGGCTTCACCATGGTGCGGCACGAGCCGTCCAAGAACTCCAAGGCCTACGCCATCCTGGGCGGCGAGCCGCTGACCGAGATCACCTTCCGCCTGCCGGGTCTGCGCTGGGAGCATGTGACGGTGGGGACTAAGCAGGTGCTGGCCCTGTCGGCCATGACCCCGATCAACGCCCACAAGACCCGGATGAACCAGATCATGTGGTCGGACCACTGGGCCTTCACGGCCCTCTATCCGATCATCCGCATCGCCGCCCGCGCCTTCCTGCGCCAGGACGGCCGCATCGTCGAGAACCAGACGCCTGGCCTCAAGTGCAACCCGCCCCTGATGTGGGTGGGCGACGCCGACCAGCAGGCCCGCTGGTACCACCAGTGCAAACGCGAATGGAACGCCAGCCGCCGAGAGGGCCGTCCGTTCGTCAATCCGGTGCGGGACCAGACGCTGCGCTGGCGGACGTGAGGCGAGGGCGGGGCCCGCCGCGTAGCGGTGGGAGGGTGAGGGGTTTCGGGCGATGGCCTGATTTCCGGGTTCGACCCTGAGGGGACCTTGGCCTCCTTGCGTCCTTCGAGGCGCGCTCAAGAGCGCGCACCTCAGGATGAGGTGTTCAGCAACAGTGTTCCTCATCCTGAGGTGTGAGCCGTAGGCGAGCCTCGAAGGACGCACCGAGCTAGAAGCCCGACCTCGCCGGGAAGGTCGGGTTTCTGGAGGGATATTGGAGACTGCTAGCGATCCTGAGGGGACCGAAGAGCGCCCCCTCCGTCACGTCGCCTATCGGCGCCGCGCCACCTCCCCCGTTTCACGGGTGAGGACGAAACCGCTGCCCTCCTGCCCCGCTTGCGGGGGAGGTGGATCGCTGCGGATACGCAGCGAGACGGAGGGGGCGTTGAGAGCCAAAGGTCCGCTCCCCACCCCCAACAGACGATCACACTGTCCGCTTCCGGACAGGCCTTTCAACCCCTCATCCGTCAGCTACGCTGACACCTTCTCCCGCAAGGGGAGAAGGGGAGCGACCCCATGATGAACACCTACCGCCACCGCCTCCTCTCCAGCCTGCGCACCCTGCCGAGCGCGCGGGGGTGGCTGTTCTGCCTGGTGGTCTCCGCCATCACCCTGGCGACCATGGCGGTGATCGGCTTCTCGACGGGCCTCTATCACCTGACCCCGACCCAGCCGGACCTGGCCTGGCGGATGCTGACCGTGATCCTGATCCCGGCGCTGGGCGAGGAGATCCCGTTCCGGGCGGTGCTGACGCCGGGGCCGGGCGAGGGGCGGCGGCCGTGGGTCGAGATCGGCGTCGCCACCGGCCTCTATGTGCTGTGGCACGTGGTCGAGGCCCTGACCTTCCTGCCCAACGCCGCGCAGGTGTTCCTGCGGCCTGACTTCCTGCTGTGCTGCGCGGTGCTGGGCCTGGGCTGCGCGGTGACCAAGCGGGTGACCGGCTCAGTCTGGCCGGCGGTGCTGCTGCACTGGGCGCTGGTGGTGGTCTGGCAGACCTGGCTGGGCGGGGTCAGCGCCCTGTCCTGAGCAGAATGCGCGATTCAGGAATCGCACATTCCGCTCTGACGCTTTGTTTTCGCATCGTTTTTGCGGAAAACCGGTTCCCACTTTTCCGCACGATGCTTCGCCCACGAAAAAGCCCGCCCGGTCATGGGGGGACCGGACGGGCTCTCTTCTCGGAACGCGGCCAGAGGGACGGAGCGGTCGCGCCCCGAAAGCTCGGCGAGGGGGTTTAGCCCTCGATCGCTCTGGCCCGCTTAGGCGCGGTAGACGTAGGCGCTGGAAACGAAGCCGACGCCGACGCCGTCCTGGCCGACCAGGATCCACTTGCCGTCCTTGGTGCGGCCCAGGGCCTGGAAGGTCGTGCCCGAGTCCACCGCGCCCAGGCGTTCGCCCCGGGTGGAGGCGGCGGCCCGCAGGTTGACGGTCGAACGGGTGACCATCTTCTTCTCGATCTTGACCAGCGGGGCGGCCTGGACCGTCTGGGCGTAGCGGAAGCCGCCCGACTTATAGATCCCGCCGACCTCTTGGGCCGCGTCGCTCTTTTGCATCTTGCAGCCGATCAGCGAGCCGGCGCCCGCGCCGACCACGGCGCCGATCGCCGTTCCCGTGCCCTGGTCGTTCTTGGCCAGGTTCGAGCCGGCCGCGGCGCCCAACAGGGCCCCGACGACGGCGCCGACTTCCTGCTTCTTGCCCGAGGCCTTGCAGCCGACGACGCCGCCCAGCTTCTCGTCCATGGCGTGCGCGGCGGGGGCGGCGGTCATCGCCAGCGCGGTGGCCGCAGCGCCCAGGGTCAGGGTGATCGTCTTGATTTTGCCAATGGTGGTTTGGGTGATGGTCATGGTCTTGGTCCTTCGTCCCTTTTGAAAGTCTCCGGGGTCAGCAACCCCGTGAGACAGACCATGACAGGGTGAAGCTGAACGGTTGCGCGGACCGCTCTGGCAGAATTCGTTCATGTGAAAAAAGGCGGACGAGCCCTGCGTGGCTGCTCTCAAATCGAGTTGCATGCGATTGCGCCAGGCTTGCGGCTCGGATATCGGCGCAGGGGGCGTCGCCCGGGGGAAAAGTCATGGCTCTTGGATTGAAACCCGCACGCGGGATGCTGTTGACGGCCGCGCTACTGCTGGCGGCGGGTTGCGACCAGAAGCCTGCGCCGCCCCCGGCGCCGCAGGCCACGACGGCGCCCGCGCCCACCACGATCAAGAAGCCCGCGACGGGCCCCGCCTATGTGGAAGCGGAAACCGACCCCGACAAGCGCGAGTGGCGCGAGCAGGAGGCTCTGCTTCTCAAGGAACTGGGCCAACCCGAAGCCCGGCAGGGCGACACCTTGACGATCCGGCGCGACGGCAAGGTCGTGCTGTCCCTGACAGACCCCGAAAACGAAGCGTGGGTGCTGACCGATGTCATCACGATGACCCGCGATGGCGTCGAGCAGATCCACTATGAAGTCAGTCATCACCTCACGGGGCAGGTCGATGAGCCCTCCGCGACCCTGTTCGACCAGAACGGCGTCGAGATCGAGACCTATAGCGACTGGGCGATCTGGCGCGGCGCCATCGCGGCGATCTCCTGGAGCGATCAGGGCTACGACGTTGGTTCTCCAGGCAACAACACCCTCGAGCTGCACGACCTGACGAAGACGCCGCACCGGAAATATGTCTTCAAGGCGCGCTGTAACGCATCCCGCTGGATTAGCGACACCGAGCTCAAGGTCGTCTGTTCGCGTCCTGCGTTGCAGGATGCCTCACCCGGCGTGCAGCCCAACGGCACACTCGAGAATACTGATGCGGTCGTGACTCGCGTTGGGCCAAACGCCTGGCGGTTGCGCGAACTGCGGGCGCCCAAGGCCAAGCTGATGGACGTCGAGAACAACCCCCCGACCGCCTATGACGAGACCGTCGAGGGCGTGGCCTTTTAGGGCGATCAGCCCTTCGTGAACACGTGACGGTCGGGCGAGCCCAGCGAACAGCCCAAAGCGGCTTTGGAAGATTCCGCTGAACCGGGTCGGAGACCGCACCGACTGAATGGGTCCTGCGGATAAGCCTCGCCCCGTACAACCCCACGCGGGCGCCGCCTTGCCCGCCGTGCGGTTCTGGCTAGTGTGCCACCGCCATTTTCGTCGGCCGGGGGGCCTTATGTCGTTTCAGTCCAGATCCGTGATGCTCGCGCTCAGCCTGACCGCCCTTGGCGCCCTGTCGGGCTGCGACAAGCCGCCCGGCGCCGCCAAGCCGCCGGCGGAGGCCGCCAAGCCTGTCGCGCCTGCAGCCCCGGCGGCCACGGCGGAGCCGCTGCCGGAGGCGCCGCCGGTGACCGCCTACCCTGAATTTATAGACGGGCGTAAGTACGAGGCCAATTTGCTGAAGTCCCTAGGCCAGCCGAACGCGCGCCAGGATCAGACCCTGACGCTCATGCACAACGGCAAGCCCGGCCTGGTCATGACCGATGACGAGGACGCGTTCTACCTGCTGACCGACGTCCTCCAGGTCCCGACCGCCAACGGCGTACAGACCGTCTACGAGGTGACCACGCACTATATCGGCGTGTCAGACGAACCCTCCCCCGCCTTCTATGACGCGCGGGGCGCCCGCATCGAGTCCTATGAGGGGTACGGTCTGTGGCGGGGCGCCATGTTCGCGGTCGGATACCAAATGCAGGTCTATGGCGTCGGCGACGTCGGCCGCGCCAGCACCGAGTTGCGCGACTGGTCGACCAAGCCGCACCGCAGGTTTGACTTCAAGGCGCGCTGCCTGCCCGAAGCGTGGGTCAGCGACACCGAGATCAAGGGCTACTGCCAGCGCCCCACTGGCCTGGAGGGCACTGTGGAGTTGACAGACGAAAGGACCGAAGCGGTCTTCACGCGCGTGGGACCCAACGCCTGGCGCCTGCGCGAACTGCAGGCGCCCAAGGGCAAGGTGACGGATGTCGAGAACAACCCCCCGACCGCCTATGACGAGACCGTCAGGGGCGTGCCCTATTCGGGGTATCAGTAGCCGCTAGGGGCCCTAATGTCTTACCCGTCCAAATCCGTGACCCTAGCGCTCAGCCTGGCGGTCCTTGGCGCCCTGTCGGGCTGTGACAAGCCGCCCGGCGCCGCCAAGCCGCCGGCGGAGGCGGCCAAGCCCGTCGCGCCGGCGCCCGCTTCGCCCCCAGCGGAGGCGGCGCAGCCGCCGCCGCCGGCGAGCTCCCACCCCGACTTCTTGGAAGGGCG
Source organism: Caulobacter vibrioides (assembly GCF_002310375.3). Taxonomy (GTDB): domain Bacteria; phylum Pseudomonadota; class Alphaproteobacteria; order Caulobacterales; family Caulobacteraceae; genus Caulobacter; species Caulobacter vibrioides_D. The sequence continues at coordinate 3,285,636 of NZ_CP023315.3, read as the reverse complement.
AAAGGACGAGGCCGAGTTGCTGAAGGCCCTTGGCCAGCCGAACGCGCGCCAGGGTCAGACGCTGACGCTCCTGCACAACGGCAAGCCCGGCCTGGTCCTGACCGATGACGAGGAACAATTCCACCTGCTGAGCGAAGTCATTCAGGTGCCGACAGCCAGCGGCGTTCAGACCGTTTACCGGGTGACCTATCATCTGATCGGCCAAGTCGATGAGCCCGGCTCCATCTTCTATGACGAGCGGGGAGCCGCCATCGAATCCCATGACGGGTTCGGTCTGCGGCGGGGCGCCGTGTTCGCCGTCGGGTACCAGGAGCAGACCTACAGCGTCGGCGACGTGGGCCGCGTCAGCACCCAGTTGCGCGACTGGTGGACCAAGCCGCACCGCAAGTTTGACTTCAAGGCGCGCTGTCTGCCCGAAGCGTGGGTCAGCGACACCGAGATCAAGGGCTACTGCCTGCGCCCCACCGGCCAGGAGGGCACGGAGGCGGTGACAGACGAACAGACCGACGCGGTCTTCATGCGCGTTGGGCCCAACGCCTGGCGCCTGCGCGAACTGCAGGCGCCCAAGGGCAAGCTGATGGACGTCGAGAACAACCCCCCAACCGCCTATGACGAGACCGTCAGGGGCGTGCCCTATTCCGGGTAGCCTTCGTCGGCGGGTGTTCCGGCCCTGGGTTACGCCGCCGCCTGGTCGGCGTCCTCAAGGCTTACGCCCAGTCGTTCCAGCAGCGCCCGAGCGCCGTTCGTTGTCAGGCGAACCGCACGTCCGTTGGGCTCAAGGGCCAGCCAACCCCGCTGGGTCATCGCCGCCAGCAGCTTGACGCCCAGCGGGCCCGCCAGGTGGTGGCGGCGCTCGGTCCAGTCCAGGCAGGGCCGCGCCACACCGCGCGCGCCGCGCAGGGTCTGGCTGGAGACGCCGAGGTCCTCGAACCAGGTGTGGCCCTCGGGCGTGATCGCATAGCGCTTGTCGCCGGCCGGACGGATCAGGTCGCGGTCGAGCAGGGCGTCACAGACCTTCACGCCCAGGCGCCCGGCCAGATGGCCGTAGCAGCAGCGCGCGTCGCGCAGGGCGCGGGCCTTGGGCGAGCGCGGGATCTCCAGCGAACGCACCGGAGCGGCGATCACCGACAAGGCCTCGATCGCGTGCGCCACCTCGGCCGAGGCCAGCCGGTAGTAGCGGTGGCGGCCCTGGCGCTCGACCGCCAGCAGCCCGCCATCGACCAGCTTGGCCAGATGGTTGCTCGCCGCCTGGGCGGTGACGCCGGCGGCCCAGGCCAGGGCGCTGGCGGGTTGGGCCCGGCCGTCCTGCAGGACCTGCAGCATGGCCGCGCGGGTCGGATCGCCGATCAGGGCGGCGGGGGAGGCGATGTTGGCGTCCATGGCGTCACCTTAGACCCAATCGGCGCGTGATGGTTCATCGGCGCGTGTAACAACGCGCCCGCTCCAGGGCGCATGAGCCGGCCCATGATCGCCTCCTCGCCCGCGCCCCGCCTCGGCTGGGTCACCGCCGCCGCCAGTTTCGGCTTCTTCGTCACCCAACTGGACGTCACCATCGTCAATGTGGCGCTGGACGCCATCGGCCGGACATTCGCCGCCCCGACCGCGCAGCTGCAATGGCTGGTCGACGCCTATGTCCTGGCGCTGGCGGCGATGCTGCTGTCAGCGGGCGCGATCGGCGATCGGATCGGCCCCAAACGGGCCTTCGTCTGGGGCCTGGTGCTGTTCGGCGTGGCCTCGGCGATCTGCGGCCTGGCTGCTGGACCGTTGAGCCTGATCGTGGCGCGCGCGGCGCAAGGCGCGACGGGCGCCCTGCTGATCCCGCCGTCCCTGGCCCTGATCGCCCACGCCGCCCACGGCGACGACCGCAAGCGGGCCTCGGCGGTGGGCTGGTGGACGGCGGCCGGCGGGGTGTCGATCGCCGCCGGCCCGGTGCTGGGCGGCCTGCTGGTGGAGACCCTGGGTTGGCGCTGGGTGTTCTTCGTCAATCTGCCGATCTGCCTGCTGGGCGCCATCCTGACCCAGATCGTTGCGCCCCCGACGCCGCCCAAGCCGGCCGCGCCGTCGGACCTGACCGGACAGGTCCTGGCGGTCGCCGCCGTCACCCTGGTGGTCGGCGCGCTGATTGAGGGCGGTCATCGCGGATGGCGCGCCTGGCCGGCGGGCGCGCTGGTCGCGGGGCTGGGGCTGCTGGGGCTGTTCCTGCGTCACCAGCGGCGGGCGGTGCATCCGGTCATGCCGCTGGCCGCCTTCGCCCGGCGCCCGGCCTGGCTGGCGGTGGTGGTCGGCTCGGCCCTGAACTTCACCTACTACGGGATGATCTTCGTCCTGGGCCTCTACATGCTGCGGGCCCTCGACTGGCCGCCGGGCAAGGCGGGACTGGCCTTCCTGCCGCTGACGGCCACCTTCATCGTCTCCAACCTCGCCAGCGGTCGTCTTGTTTCGCGCCTTGGCGCGCGGGCGGTGACAGCGGGCGGCGTGCTGATCGCGGCCTGCGGCTACGCCCTGACCGCCCGGCTGGGCGCAGAAAGCGGCATGCTGGAGATGCTGCCCGGCTTCGCCCTGATCCCCGGTGGGATGGGCCTGGCCATCCCGGCCCTGACCAGCGGTCTGCTGGCCAGCGTCGATCGCCATGAGGCCGGAGCCGCTTCCGGCGCGCTCAACGCCTGCCGCCAGGTGGGCGGCGCGGCCGGCGTCGCGATCTTCGGCGCCCTGGCCAGCGTCGACGCGGTCGCCGGGGTTCGAAGCTCAGGGATCGCCGCCGCAGCGATGCTGCTCGGGGCGGCTGCGATCGTCCTTCTTCCGCGTGGTGGAAAGAGGAACCCGACCTCCCCGGCGAACGCCGAAGCCCAGATTCATCCTTGAGCGTCAGCCGTGAAAGCGAAAGGGCGCCGAGCGAAGCCGCTCGGCGCCCTTCTGTTCGATCTGGACCCGGCGTTCGCCGGGGAGATCGGATACTAAAGGCTCTAGCGCACCAGCGAGCCGTGGCACTGCTTGAACTTCTTGCCCGAGCCGCAGGGGCAGGGGGCGTTGCGGTTGGTGCGCTCCCACTCTTCGGGCAAGGCGGCGACCGGCAGGGCTTCGCGCTGCTGGGACGACAGGCCGTCCGGGATCGCGCCGGCGACGGCGGCGTTCTCGCCCGTCAGCGGATCCAGGTGGACTTCCTGCAGGCCTTCCAGCGACTGGTACGGGACTTCCGGCTCGGCATAGGCGATCTCGACCGTCATCAGCCAGCGGGTGGTGTTGGTGCGCAGGTCCCCCAAGAGCTTCTCGAACAGCGAGAAGGCCTCGGTCTTGTACTCGTTCAGCGGATCACGCTGGCCATAACCGCGCAGGCCGATGACGTTGCGCAGGTGATCCAGGTGCATCAGGTGCTCGCGCCACTGCAGATCGATCATCTGCAGCAGGAAGTTCTTCTCGACCGAGCGCATCTGCTCGGGCGTGATGATCTCCTCGCGCTGGGCGGCATAAGCGTCGGCCGCCTTGGTGATGCGTTCCTTCATCTCCTCGTCGGCGATGCCTTCCTCGGCGGCCCACTCGGCGATCGGCAAGTCCAGGCCCAGGATCGACTTCACGCGCTCGGTCAGGCCCTCGACGTCCCACTGCTCGGCATAGGCCTTGGGCGGCAGGTGGCGCGCGACCAGGTCGTCGATCGTGTCGTGGCGCATCTCGGCGATGATGTCCGAGAGGTCGGTGGACTCCATGAACTCCTGGCGCTGCTCGAACACGGCCTTGCGCTGGTCGTTGACGACGTCGTCGTACTTCAGGAGGTTCTTGCGGATCTCGTAGTTGCGCTGCTCGACGCGCTTTTGCGCCGTGGCGATGGCGTTGTTCAGCCACTTGTGGGTGATCGCCTCGCCTTCCTGGACGCCGAAGGTGCGCATGATCGCATCCAGGCGCTCGCCGGCGAAGATGCGCAGCAGGTCGTCTTCGCACGACAGGAAGAACTTCGAACGACCCGGGTCGCCCTGACGGCCGGTACGGCCGCGCAGCTGGTTGTCGATGCGGCGGCTTTCGTGGCGCTCGGTGCCCAGCACGAACAGGCCGCCGGCGTCCAGCGCCTGCTTCTTGCGGTCGGCGATCTCGGTCTCGAGGCGGGCGCGCTCTTCGGCCTCGTCCTCGACGGTGATCTCCAGACCCATGCCGCGCTGCTGCTGACGCCAGTTGAACAGGCGCATGTCGATGCTGCCGCCCAGCTGGATGTCGGTGCCGCGACCGGCCATGTTGGTGGCGATGGTCACCGCGCCGGGCACGCCCGCGTCGGCGACGATCACGGCTTCCTGCTCGTGGAAGCGGGCGTTCAGCACCTGGTGCGGGATGCCCTTCTGCTTCTTGCCGTCCTTCTCGAAGCTGAAGGTCGACAACAGCTTGGACAGCTCTTCAGACTTCTCAATCGAGACGGTGCCCACCAGGATCGGCTGGCCGCGCACGTGGCAGTCGGCGATCTGGGTGAGGATGGCCTGGTTCTTCTCGCGCTCGGTGCGATAGACCTCGTCGTCGTCATCGATGCGCTGGATGGTGCGGTTGGTCGGAATTTCCGAGACGCTCATCTTGTAGATGTCGTCGAATTCCTGAGCCTCGGTCGAGGCCGTGCCGGTCATGCCCGACAGCTTCTTGTAGAGGCGGAAGTAGTTCTGGATGGTCACCGAGGCCAGGGTCTGGTTCTCGGGCTGGATGTCGGCGCCTTCCTTGGCCTCGATGGCCTGGTGCAGGCCTTCCGACAGGCGGCGGCCGGTCATCATGCGGCCGGTGAACTCGTCGATCAGGACAACCTCGCCGCCCTTGACGATGTAGTCCTTGTCGCGCGTGTACAGGATGTTGGCGCGCAGGGCCTGGTTGACGTGGTGCACCACCGAGACGTTGGCCGCGTCGTAGAGACCCGCCGAGTCCTCGGCCAGGTGGCCGCCCGACATCAGGATCTCTTCGATCTTCTCCTGGCCCTCTTCGGTCAGGATGACCTGCTTTTGCTTCTCGTCGTGGTCGTACATCGACGTGTCGAGGATCAGCTCCTTAATCAGCACGTCGATGGTCTTGTAGAAGCTGCTGCGGTCCTCGGTCGGGCCCGAGATGATCAGCGGGGTGCGGGCTTCGTCGATCAGGATCGAGTCCACTTCGTCGACGATCGCGAAGTTGTGGCCGCGCTGGACCATTTCCTCGACGCTGTAGACGAGGTTGTCGCGCAGATAGTCGAAGCCGAACTCGTTGTTGGTGCCGTAGGTGATGTCGCTGCGATAGGCGCGCTGGCGCTCGCCTTGGCTCAGGCCGTTGACGATCACGCCGTAAGACAGGCCCAGGAAGTTATAGACCTGACCCATCCAGTCGGCGTCGCGGCGGGCCAGATAGTCGTTGACGGTGATGACGTGAACGCCCTTGCCTTCCAGAGCGTTCAGGTACGTCGGCAGGGTGGCGACCAGGGTCTTGCCTTCACCGGTGCGCATCTCCGAGATGCCCGAGAAGTGCAGCACCATGCCGCCCACCATCTGGACGTCGAAGTGGCGCATGCCCAGCACGCGCTTGGAGGCTTCGCGCACCACGGCGAAGGCTTCGTGCAGCAGGTCGTCGAGGGTCTCGCCCTTTTCCAGGCGCGCCTTGAACTCGGCCGTCTTGCCCTTCAGCGCCTCGTCGGAGAGGGCGGCGTATTCGGCTTCATAGGCGTTGATCTTGGCCACGCGCCCGGTCAGCGTCTTGACCTTGCGTTCGTTGGAAGAGCCGAAGAGCTTTTTGGCGAAACCAAGCATTCAGGGGGAATCCGGAGGGCGGTTTGGACGAGGAGGCCGGCGCTAAGGCTGAGAGGCCTCGACTACGGAGATGAAAATCGGCCGCAACAACGCGTAAACTCGCTGTTCCGGTGCGGCCGGAGACTTAAGCACCGCCCCCCGTGGTGTCAACGCGAAGACCCTAGAACAAAGAGGGTTTAAGCGGCTGAAACCTTGGCTCCAGGGGCGGTTTTCAGGACGCAGAACGCTTTCGGCCGCGAAGCCGTTTCCCCTTGGGTAAAAACCGCGCTAGAGCCCATTCAGCAAAGCCGGAGATCTTGGCCTTGAAGACCTCTTTCCGCCTGATGGGCGTGCTGGGCGCTATGGCCTGCGCGCTGATGATCGCCTCCTGCGGCCAGAACAAGGTCGCCGACAAGCCGCCCGAGCCGGGCGACACGGCCGTGGCGCGGGTCAACGGCCAGGTGATCTGGGCCAGCGACGTCAAGCGCGAGGCCGTGGCGCAAGGGCTGATCAGCGAGGGCGAGCCGCTGGACATCTCCAGCGAGGTGTTCCGCCAGCGCCTCGACGAGGTCATCGACCAGAAGCTGCTGGCCGCCGAGGCCACCAAGCGCAAGCTCGACAAGGACCCGCTGGCCCAGCGCCGCCTGGCCGCGGCCCGCGAGCGCATCCTGGGCGACATGCTGGTCGAGGGCGTGGTCGAGAAGGCCGTGACCGAGGACGCCATCCGCAAGCTCTACGCCGAGCAGCAGAAGCTCTCCAAGCGCTCCGAAGAGATCCGCGCCCGCCAGATCCTGGTCGGCAGCCAGGCCGAGGCCGAGAGCATCAAGAAGCTCCTGGCCACCGGCGCCTCGTTCGACGCCCTGGCCATGGAGCGCTCGACCGACCAGGCCACCCGCTTCAACGGCGGGGACCTGGGCTATTTCACCCTGGACGTGATGCCCGAGGCCTATGGCGTGGCCCTGAAGGACGCTCAGAAGGGCGCGCTGATCGGGCCCTTCGCGGCCGAGGGCGGCTGGGTGCTGGTCAAGGTCGAGGACAAGCGCGTCGAGGAGCCGATCACCCTGGAGGCCGCGCGCCCGCAGATCATCCGCTTCCTGACCTATGACCAGGTCCGCGACATCCTCGAGAAGCTGCGCGGCTCGGCCAAGGTCGAGATGATGATCGGCAAGTCCCAGGAACTGCCCGCCGGCAGCGCCCAGGAGCCCGCCTCGGCCCCGGCGGAACTGCAAGGCGCCGCGCCTGCCTCGGCTCCGCCGCCTGCCGCCCAACCCGCCCAACCCGCGAAGAAGTAAGTATACGAGCGGTCCATGCCCAAGACGACGAAGACGCCCGCCGATAACGCCGCCGAGCCCGTGGCCACGCCCGCCGAACGCGCCCATGGGGTCATCGACGCGATCGTCGATCCGCTGACCTCGGCGCTGAAGCGCGCGGGCCTGCGCCGCGCCCAGAAGTCGGCCGGCGAGTCCGACCAGGCCTCCGCGACCCCGGCCAAGGCCGCGACGGGCGCGGGCAAGCCGGGTCTGGCGATCTCGCCGCTGGCCGTGCCGTTCCCGACCATTCCGCCGATCGCCGGCGTCGAGATCGCCACCGGCCGGGCGGGCTTCTACAAGCACGAGCGCGAAGACCTGCTCCTGATGCGCTTTTCCGAGGGCACCTCGGCGGCGGGCGTCTTCACCCGCCACGGCGTCGGCTCGGCCCCGGTGGACTGGTGCAAGCGCCAGCTGGCGGCGACGGGCGGCGCGGACGTGCGCGCCCTGGTGGTCAACGCCGGCTGCGCCAACAGCTTCACCGGCAAGCCCGGCGCCGATGCGGTGCGCCGCGTGGCCACGGCCGTCGGCAAGCGGATGGACTGCCGCCAGCGCGACGTGATGATGGCCTCGACCGGCGTCATCGGCGTCATCCTGGACGACAGCAAGATCACCGCCCGCCTGCCCGAGGTGGAGGCCCGCCTGAAGGCTGACGCCTGGGCCGAGGCCGGCCGGGCGATCATGACCACCGACACCTTCCCGAAAGGCGCCTATGCGACGGCGCTGATCGACGGCGTCGAGGTCAAGATCGCCGGCATCGCCAAGGGCTCGGGCATGATCGCGCCGGACATGGCCACCATGCTGGCCTTTGTCGCCACCGACGCGGCCATCGCCCCGGCCGCCCTGCAGACCCTGGTCAGCCTCTATACCCGCACCACCTTCAACTGCGTGACGGTGGACGGCGACCGCTCGACCAACGACACCCTGCTGTTGTTCGCCACAGGCCAGTCGGGCGCGCCCAAGATCAGCCGTCCGGGCGACAAGCGCCTGGCCGACTTCCGCGAGAAGCTGGAAGGCGTGCTGCTGGATCTGGCCCTGCAGCTCGTGAAGGACGGCGAGGGCGCGACCAAGTTCGTCAAGATCACCGTCAACGGCGCCGAGAGCCCGGCCAGCGCCCGCAAGATCGCCCGCACCATCGCCGAGAGCCCGCTGGTCAAGACCGCCTTCGCCGGCGAGGACGCCAACTGGGGCCGCATCGTCATGGCCGTGGGCCGCGCCGACGAGCCGGTGGCCCGCGAGAAGATCAGCGTCAAGTTCGGCGACCTCTACGCCGCGCGCGACGGCCTGATCTCGGCCGAATACGACGAGGCCAAGATGAGCGCCTACGTCAAGAACCAGGCCTTCGAGGTCTCGGTGGACGTCGGGGTGGGCCGCGGCTCGGCCACGGTCTGGACCTGCGACCTGACCAAGCAGTACGTGGCGATCAACGGGGATTACCGGAGCTAGGGGGCTGACGCGCCCTGCGTCCTTCGAGGCGCGCTCAGGCGCGCGCACCTCAGGATGAGGCGTTCAGTAACGGGTTTCCTCATCCTGAGGTGCGAGCCGAAGGCGAGCCTCGAAGGACGCAGGGACGCCCCCTCCGTCTCGCTGCGTATCCGCAGCGATCCACCTCCCCCGCAAGCGGGGCAGGAGGGGACTCGCTTCCTCCTCACCCGCATCGCGGGGGAGGTGGCGCGGCGCCGATAGGCGACGTGACGGAGGGGGCGCTCTTGGGGGCGCCGACGGGCTACACCCCAGCCGGCCCGCTAGAATCCCGCACGATCAGGGTATGCGGGTGCATCAGCTGGCGGGGCTCGCCGCCGCCGTCGCGGTGGCGGCGGATCTCTTCCAGCACCAGATCGACGGCCGCGCGGGCCATGGCCGCGATCGGCTGATGGACCGTGGTCAGGGGCGGCCAGATGTTGTCGGCGATCGAGGTGTCGTCGAAGCCGACGATCGAGACGTCGCCCGGCACGTCCAGGCCCAGGCGATGGGCCACGCCCGCCGTAGCGGCGGCCATGTCGTCATTGGCCGCGAAGATCGCGGTCGGGCGCGGTTCGGCGGCCAGCAGGCGCTCGGCCGCCTCCAGGCCTGAGCGATAGGTGAAATAGCCCTGCTCGACCCGGATGTTCTCCTGCGGGATCCCGGCGGCCTTCAGGGCGGTCATGAAGCCGTCCAGGCGCTGCTGGCTGACCGTCTGGTTCGGATGGCCCTTGATGAAGCCGAAGCGCTTGTGGCCAAGGCCGATCAGGTGCTGGGTCAGCTCGAAGGCGGCCGCTTCGTTGTCGATGCGGATGGTGGCCATGTCGGCGCTGGCCGTGCCCGGCGCCACGGCCACGGCGGCGGCGCCCGCCGCGCGGATCTCGGCCAGCACCTCGGGCGACTCGCACAGCGGCGGCGGCAGGATCAGGCCGTCGACCCCGGTCTTCAGCAGACGGGCCAGGGTGGCGCGGGCCAGCTCCGGCTCGGCGCACTTTTCGATGACGATCTGGGCGCCGGTGCGGCTGCTTTCGTCCAGCGCCCCGACCAGGAACTCCGACAGATAGCCCGTCGAGGGGTTGTCGTAGAGCAGGCCGATGCGGAACGGCGCGCTGCCGGCCAGGCTGCGGGCGGCCGGATTGGGCGCGTAGTTGAGGTCGGCGATGGCCTTCTCGACCAGCTGGCGGGTCTCTTCCTTGACCGTGCTCTCGCGATTGATGACCCGCGACACCGTCATCGGCGAGACCCCCGCCCGGGCCGCCACGTCGCGGATCGTGGCGCTCTGGGTCGTCCGGCGACGCTGGCGCTCGACAGGCTGGTTCATACTTAAGTCCGTCCCTCTTCGGCGCGGACACTAGACCGCTTCGGGTACGGCTTGGAAGAGCGGCGGGTTTTCCTGCTAAACCGGGCTCATGACTTCCCTGGGCGCGATCATCCTGTGCGGCGGCGCATCGCGGCGCATGGGCCGTGACAAGGCCGCGCTGGACTGGGACGGCCGCCGGGCCGTCGACCTTGTGGCGGACCTGGCGCGCGCGGTCGGGGCGCAGGCGCTGGTGACAGCGGGCGCGGATCTGGGCTTGCCGTGGGTCGCCGACGACGCGGCCGGAGCCGGGCCCGTGGGCGGGGTGTTGGCGGGGGCGCGGGCTTTGGGAACCGCACGGCTGCTGGTGCTGGCTGTCGACGCCCCGACGATCACGCGCGAAGACTTGGCGCCGCTGCTGGCCGGTGGCGGCTACTATGAGGGCCTGCCCGTGCCGATGGTGCTGGACGCTGCGGCCTTGCCGGCCGACGCCGAGGCCGGCTGGCCGCTGCGGCGGCTGGTGGAGCGCGCGGGCTTAACGGCCTTGCCGGTTCCGGACGGGGCGCTGGCGCGGCTGCGCGGGGCCAATACGCCGGCGGAGCGGGAAGGGCTGCTCCGGGGCTGAGCGCCCCCTCCGTCTCGCCGCTTCGCGTCGATCCACCTCCCCCGCGTCGCGGGTGAGGAGGCGAGGGCCACCCTCCTGCCCCGCTTGCGGGGGAGGTGGCGCGGCGCCGCAGGCGACGTGACGGAGGGGGCGCGCGCCTAGTACACGTCCCGCCGATACCGCCCCTCGTCGGTCAGGCGCTCCAGCGCCGCCGCGCCGAGGATCTCGACGAGCGCCGTGTGGACCTCGCGCGACATGCCCTCCAGCGACCCGCAGACATAGATCGCCGCGCCGTTGGCGACCCAGCGGCGCAGGATGTCAGCCGACTCGCGCAGGCGGTGCTGCACATAGACCCGCTCGGCCTGGTCGCGGGAAAAGGCCAGGTCCAGCCGGTCCAGCAGGCCCGAGGCCTGCCAGCCTTCCAGTTCGGCGCGGTGGAAATAGTCGTGGGCGGCGGTGCGTTCGCCAAAGACCAGCCAGTTCCAGCGGACGCCGGCGGCGGCCCGGGCTTTCAGGTGCGCGCGCAGGCCCGCCAGGCCCGTGCCCGAACCGATCAGGATCAGCGGCCGCTTGGCCTCCGGCGCGTGGAAGCTGCGGTTGACGCGCACCCGGGCCTCGATCGCCGCGCCGATCGGCGCATGGCGGCACAGCCAGCCTGAGCCGAGGCCCGGCGCCCCGTCGGCGCGGGTCATCAGCCGGACGATCAGCTCGACGCCGCCGTCGCTGGGCAACGAGGCGATCGAATACTCCCGATGGGGCAGGGCGGTCAGACGCTCGGCCAGGGCTTCGAGCGGCAGGCCGCGCAGGGCGTCGAGAGCGGCCGTGTCCTGGGGCAGGCGAAGGCCCGCCAGGGTGTCGGCGGCTTCGTCCGGCAGGTCCAGCGCCGTAATCAGGGCGGCGACCTGCGCGGAGTCGTTGCGCGGGCCGATCTCCAGGATGTCGCCGGCCTGCCAGACCGCGCCCTTGGGCGGCGTCAGGCGCACATGCCAGGCCTCGCCGCCGGGGCTGCCGGGGTTCAGCAGCGTCCGCTCGGCCAGGGTCCAGGCGTCATAGGTCGGCCGCGTCCAGTCCGGCGCGTCGGTGACGCCGGTCAGGGTCGCCAGCTGTCCCTGCCAGTGGCGCAGCGCGGCCGGATCGGCGTCGTCCACCTCCACGCGGTCGAACAGCGGCTGGCCGCCCTGGCGGGCCAGCCAGGCGTCCAGCGACCGTCCGAAGGCGCAGTATTCGGCGTAGCTGGAATCCCCGAGCGCCAGCACGCCATAGCGCAGGGCCGACAGGTCCGCGTCGGTCTTCATCACGTCGCGGATGAAGGCGCGGGCCGGGTCGGGGGCGTCGCCCTCGCCGGTGGTGCTGACCACGAACAGGGCGCGGCCCGCAAGATCGCCGGCGGTGACGGCCGACAGGTCCTTCAGGGTCACCGGCGCGCCGGCGTCCGACAGCGCCTTGGCCGTGGCCGTGGCCAGTTCCTCGGCGAGGCCGGTCTGGCTGGCGTAGGCGACGAGCACCGGCTCGCCTGAGCCTTGGGAAAGGGCGTCGGCGGCCTGGCGCGCCCGCCGGCCTCGCCAGGTCTCGCGCAGGGCGATGGCCAGGCAGAACAGGGCGTACAGCGCCACGACGACGCCGGCCCAGACCCAGCGCCGGGCCTCGGGCGGGAGGAAGGCGAGGTCGGGCATCAGTCCAGCATCGCCTGCAGGGCGGGCGAGAGCCGTTCCTCAAGACCGGACGGGCCTCGGCTGACGATCAGGGCGGCCAGATCATGGGCGGCGGCGAAGGCCAGGGCCTGCTCGGGCGGCATGACGGTCAGGGCCGTGGCCCAGGCGTCGGCGCTGATGCAGTCCTTGGCCAGCACCGTGACGCTGACGGTGGCGTGGACGATCGGCGCGCCGGTGGCCGGGTCCAGCGTGTGGGCGTAGCGCCGTCCGCCATGGTCGAAGAACCGGCGATAGTCGCCCGAGGTGGCGACGGCCAGGTCGTGCAGGGCCACGAGGGTCTTCTGGGTGTCGTTGGCGGCGGGCTCGAAGGGCGGCGGGCGCTCCAGCTCGACCCACCAGGGCTGGCCGTCGGGCTTGGCGCCGATCCCGCGCAGCTCGCCGCCGACCTCGATGAGGTAGCTTTTGACGCCCGCGCGATCCAGCGCGGCGGCGGCCTGGTCGACGCCAAAGCCCTTGGCGATGCCGTTCAGATCAAGCTTCAGCCCGCCTGGCTGGAACAGCGCCTCGCCGTCCAGCACCAGACGCTTCCAGCCGCAGGCCTCGCGGCGTGGGGCCAGGCTCTGTGCCTCCGGCGGCTGGCCAGCGAACGGACGCGGGCCAAAGCCCCAGAGGTCGGTCAGGGCGCCCAGGGTCGGATCGAACGCGCCGTCGCTTTGCTCGGCGACGTCGATCGCCCGGCGCAGCACCGTCAGGGTTTCCGGCGGCAGCCTTGTCCAGCCGCCCGGCGCGGCGCGATTGTAGCGGGAGAGGTCCGACAGCGGCGCCCAAGGGCTCATCTGGGCGACGACGGCGTCGAGGGCGCGCTGGACGCCGGCCTGCAGGGCGGCGAGGTCGGTGGTGGTCGGCAGCACCGCCTTGACCGACCAGGTCGTGCCCATGGTGTCGCCGCCGAACGCGCGGACGCTCCCGCCCACGGGGCGGGCGGGCGGCGTGGCGATGGCGGGGACGAGGACGCGGGGCATGCTTTGAAACCTGTCATCCCGGCCAAGCGCGGAGCGCGCAGAGCCGGGACCTCGGCAAGCGCTGAGCTTGCGGCGGTCCCGGCTCTGCGCTGCGCTACGGCCGGGATGACAAATCCTTGTTAAGGCCGCTGGGCTTCGATGACGGCGGTGTAGCTGGCGCTCATGCCGTCGCCCGCGAGCGGAGTGGCCGGGGCCGGCGCAGCGCCCGGAGCGCCGCCCATGCCGGGACCGCCGCGGACGGTTTCGCCCGAGCGGACATTGGCGTTGACCCAGTACATGCCGGCTTCGGGCAGGGTGAACGTCACCGCGCCGTCAGGACCCGACTTGACCTTGATCTCGCCGGGGGCGGCGCGCCAGCGGGCGCCGCCGGGGATCAGGGTGACTTCCAGGCCGGCGGCCGGCTTGCCGTCGATCACGAACTTGAAGGTGGCCGCCTCGGTGGCGATCACGTCGGTCGGATGGGTGACCGGCACCAGCTCCAGGCCCTGGCCGGTCGGCTTCAAGGCCTCGAGGGTCGGCTTGTCGCGGGTGACGAAGGTCTCGTTGCGGCTGCTGGACTTGATGGTCTTCAGGTCGGCGGCGCCGGCCGGGACCTGCTTGGCGAAGTCCTCGGGCGAACCACGGAAGCGCTTGACCTCGCCGTTCTCGGTCCAGCTGGCCATGACGCTGTTGCTGGCCGTGAAGATCTTGTAGGTGCCCGGCTTGGTCAGCTGGACGTCGAAGGTCGAGCGGTACTGGCCGGTGGCGGCGTTCTGGATCTTGTCGGCCGCGCCGTCGGGCGCGATCACCTTGACGCCGTCGGTGCGCATCGCCCGGTGGTCGGGATAGAACAGCTCGTTGGAGATGGCCGCGTCGACCGTCACCCAGGCGCTGTCGCCCGACAGGGTGGTGAAGGCCGGCACCATCCAGCCCCGGTGGGCGGAGGCCGACATCGGCAGGGCCAGGGCGACGCCAACAGCGGCGACGGCGAGCAGGCGCGTCTTGAAGGTCATGGCTTTTCTCACTTCACGGAAACGGTGACGGCGCCCAGCTCGGCCGAGCCCTTGGCGGTTGCGAGCTTGCCCGGCTTGCCCCAGGCGAAGGGGACGCGGACGGCCTCGTGGCCGCCGACCTCGCGCGCGGCCTCGACGACCAGGTTGTACTGGCCGGGCTTGAGGTTCTTCAGCGCGCCCTTGGCGCCGGAGAAGACCAGCTTGTGCGGGCCCGGCGCGCGGGTGGCGCCGCTGACGCCGTCGGCGGGGAAGCTCATCTCGCGGCCGGCCTTGCGCCACCACTGGCGCATGTCCTTCAGCCACTTGGCGCCGTTGTCCTCGCGGTTCTTGGCGTCGTACCAGACCGCCAGGGTGCCGGCGGCGGTGGAGTCGGCCGGGTTCTCGATCCAGATGGCCACATAGGGCTTGTGGTACTCGGCCACGTTCAGCTTGGGCACCTCGACCGTGACGTTGAGATCGGCGGCCATGGCCGAAGAGCCGACAGCCGCGCCGGCGAAGGTGAGCAGGGAAATCGAACGCTTCACGGGGTCTGCCTCAGAGGTGGACGAACAGGATGACAAGAAGGACGGGCGCGACCAGGCCCAGCCCGACCAGGGGCCAGGTCAGGGGCCGCGCGCGGGCGTGGAACTGCAGCAGGATCAGGCCGGTGACCGTGAAGATCACGCAGGCGGCCGCAAAGATGTCGATGAACCAGCTCCAGGCCTTGCCGGTGTTGCGGCCCTTGTGCAGGTCGTTGAGCAGGCTGACCGCGCCGCGCGTGGTCTTTTCGTGCTCGACGGCGCCGGTCTCGCGGTCGATCGACACCCAGGCGTCGCCGCCGGGGCGGGCGAGAGCCACATAGACCTCGTCGGCCGACCATTCGCCCTCGCGTCCGGCCACGTCGGCGCCGACGGCCTCGTCGAGGAAGGGTTCCAGCTGGACGGGCAGGGGGCGCTTGCCCTCCTCCGGGCCCTTGGCCAGCACCGTCAGCAGGTCCGGCGGCAGGGTGGCCTTGCGGCTGACGACCTTGGGCTCGGCCTCGATCTGGCCGGCGTGGTTCAGGGTGATGCCCGTGATCGCGAACAGCAGCATGCCCACCAGCGACAGGGCCGCGCTGATCCAGTGCCACTGGTGCAGCTGCTTCAGCCAGAACGAGCGGCGATGTTGGGCGGCGGCGGATTTCACAGGCGGACGCGACAGGGGCTGAGCAACAGGATGCCTGTCCTTACTTGAGAACGAATTGCAATTTCAAGAGCCAAGGCGACGCTCCGGACAAGATCGTCCGGATCACGTCGATCCAGGGCGTGTCTTAAGCAGGGCGAGGCTCTAGGGCGCCGTCAGCAGGGCCCCGCGCGCCAGGGCGCCGACCAGGACGTTGGCGGGCACCGGCTTGCGCAGGATCGGACCGTCATCGACCTCCGGCTCCTGATAGCCGGTCAGATAGACGAACGGGATGCCTTGGCGGCTGAGCGCCTTGGCCACGGGCGTGATCGGGCGACCGCCCAGATTGACGTCCAGAAGCGCGCGGTCGACGGGGTGGGCGTCCAACAGCTGCATCGCTTCTTCGATAGTGCCGGCGGGGCCGATGACCTTGGCGCCGGCGGCGGTCAGCACGCGGGTCAGCTCCATGGCCACGACCGCTTCATCCTCGACGACGAGCACATGCTGATCGCTGAGGCTGGGCCCCGCCTCGGCGGTCACGCCCGGGCGATAGACCGGTGCGCCTTCGGTGGGGCGGGCCTGCGCGCCTTGCCGCAGGTCCAGCCGCACCTTCAGGCCCTGGGGCCGCCAGGTATGTTCGATCCACGCGCCCAGTTGCTTGACGGCGCTTTCGATCAGGGTCGAGCCGAAGCCGCGCTGCGTCGGCGGCGTGACCGACACTCCGGCGTCCTCACGCCAGGCCAGCCGCAGGACGCCCGCCTCATCAAAGCTCCAGCTGACGTTCAGCCGTCCCAGCGGTCGCGACAGGGCGCCGTACTTGCTGGCGTTGGTGGCCAGTTCGTGGATCACCAGGGCCAGCGACTGGGCGGCCTGGGCGTCGATCAGGACCGGCGGGCCCAGGATGGCGACCTGCTCGTCGGTTTCGCCGCCATAGGGATCCAGCTCCAGGCGTAGCAGGTCGTGCAGGTCCACGCCGCTCCAGCGCGTGGTCGACAGCAGGCTGTGGGCGCTGGCCAGCGAGCCGATCCGGCCCGACAGCGCCTGCACGTACTGGTCCTTGCTCTCGAACGGCGTCAGCTGGGCCAGGGACTGGACGACGGTCAGCACGTTCTTGGCCCGATGGTCGACTTCGCGGATCAGCAGCCGCTCGGTTTCCTCGGCGCGCTTGCGGTCGGTGATGTCGGTGATCAGCGCGTAGTAACCGGGGATCTCGCCGTCCGGCGTGATGTCGGGGACATAGCGGGCTTCGATAAAGCGCACGCCGGCGCCCTGGTACTCGACCTCGCCCTCGAAGATCAGGGTCTCGCCCGCCAAAGCCCGGCGCACATGGCCGGCCAGGCGCGCGTAGGCGACGTCTCCGACCACCTCACGCAGCGGGCGGCCTTCGATCTGCGCGCGATCCACGCCGAACCAGCGCTCGTAGGCGCGGTTGACGAAGCGATAGCGCTCGTCGCGGTCGACATAGCTGATCAGGATCGGGACCGCGTCGGCCATGGCGCTGGACAGCACCTCGCGCCGCTGGGGCGGTGGATCGCGTGGCGTGGCCTGGTCGTCTCTGGACATATAGGTGGACGCCCGATCCCAAGGAAACGGACCGTCACCGTGACACGGGCGGGTCCGGGTCCAAAGCATGAAAGCGTGAGGCAAACGGTCGCAGCAACCCCCGCGCGAGCTTGACCTTACGCCCTTTCCTCGCGCCGGAATGTGACGACCAGCACATCGCGGACCGCCGCCGCCTGGGGATCGCGGGGCCTGACGGGGGTGACGCCGTGCAGGACACGGTAGTCGTCCAGAAACACCGCGTCGCCGGGCGCGGTCAGGGTGAACGAGCCCAGGCTCGTCCCGTCGGGGGCGTAGATGTCGGTGACGCCGCTGTCGACGTTCTGGCGGTTCACCAGCATGACGATCACCCAGTCGACGCCGTCGCGGTGCGCGCCTTCGGGGGTGGGCAGGCCCTGCTCGCCCGTGCCCGCCTCGATGCGGAACTGGTGGGTCTCGACGTGCCAGGGCGCGTCCGAGGCGGGCGACAGCGGGTCGAACAGATCAAGCCCCGCGGCGATGACCCCCCGCATCACCGGATGGTCGGCGATCGCGTCGGTGACGGGGTCGAACCAGCGCTGCACGCCGCCGTTCAGGAGGTTGTAGTCGCGGCTCTGCCAGTGCGGCTGGTGCGGCTTGCGCTCCAAGAGGCCCGGCGCGACCGAGAACGCCGCGAAGCGCCGACGCCGATAGCGACCGCCGTCGGCCATGAAGGTGTCTAGGCCAAGGTCGTTCCAGCTGGCGGCGAAGGTCTCCCACCCCGCCATCGCCTGCGGCCCCAGAAGGTTACGGGTGTCGCTCGCCTCGAAGCGGATGAAGCCTTGCTCCGCCAGGCCCGCGCGCGGGCTCAAGCCACCGCTCCGGGGCGGTGAAACAGCCCAAGCTTCAGCGTGGCGGCGATGCGTTCGGCCCTCTGACCGATGATCGCCGCGCGGGGCGCGTCGAACAGCTCTGCGCAGGTCATGTGGAACAGGCCCAGCCAGGGGGTGAACAGGCCCTCGGTGATCCCCTCGACGCCCTGGTGGGCCGCCACCGGCTGGCCCTTGTAGCGGCCTGAGGTGTTGAGCACCGACGACCAGAAGTCCTTCAGCTTGGCCAGGTGCTCGGGCCAGCCGTCGGGGCCGATCGCGGTTTCGAAGATCGGCCCCAGGCGGTGGTGCTGGCGGATCCGCGCATAGAAGGTCTCGACCAGCCGGTCGATCTCCTCGTCGGTGAACGAAGCGGCGTCGGCGCGGGCCTGGGAGCGCGGAGAAACGGACATGGCCGCGATATGGACCCTCGCGCCCGGGGACAGAACCCCGGGGCGATCACACTTGGCTTCGGATTCTTACTTAAGGGGCGCGCGGACGCTCTCTGGCGGGCCAAGGTAGCTGGCGGGCAGCGGGCCGCGCGACAGCACCAGCCGCTGGAACACGACGCCCGGATCCACCCGCCACAGCCGCACCCGGTGTGGGCCGGCCGAGGGGACGTTCAGCCGCGTGGTCTGGGCGCGGACGCTGTCGGCGACCGCCTTGTCCCAGGCGGCCTCCGAGGCGTCGGGCTGGCTGTTGACCACGACCGGCGCGCCGTCGCCGATCGACACCGCATAGGCCAGGCCCTTGCCGCCTCGGAAGTCCAGGGTCGGGGAGACGAGCACGGTCAGGTCCAGCGCTCCCGCCGCCTCGAAGTCGACCAGATACTCCAGCGCCGGCGCCGCGCCGCCCGGCTTGGAGCTGGGCGCGGTGGACGGATAGCTGGTCACGCCCGACAGGGTGCGCCCAAGGTTGGGGATGGTGGCCCAGGTGACGCCTTGTCCGCCCCTGGCGGCGGCGTGGTGCTCGGCCTCGATCGCCGTGACGCCTCCCGCCTCGACGAACGCGCCGGCGGCGGGCTTGCGCGCCGGGTTGGTGGCGGTGATCGAGACGGTGCGCGTCTCGCCGCCCACCGAGATCTTCACGAGGCCGGTGGTCTGGCCCTTCGGCGCTGTCTTCCAATCGGCCACGACGTCCAGGCGCACGTCGCCGGAGGCGTTGGCGGGGCCCGTCGTCACCTTGAGCCAGGGGGTGTCGCTGACGGCCGTGACGGCGATCGGCGCGCCCTTGCTGAACACCTCGATCCACCGGCGGTCCGCGCCCCAGCGCGTGAGCGCGGGCGCAGCCTCGCCGCCGCCCTCGACCGCCACGCCCCAGCCGGAGGCCGCCGCGACGGTCTGGGTGGCCGGGATGATGTTCTGAGCCGGCTGCTGCCAACTGGTGTAGCCGATGTGGGTCTGGTCCATCATGTGACGCCACTTGCCGCCGTTGAGGGCGTCATGCAGGCGGGTCAGGTCGGCGTCGCGCGCGAACAGGGTCTTGACCAGATCGGCCTGCGCATTGGCGGCGATGCGCCCCTGGCTGGCCCACAGGCGGTTGCGGCCGGTCGCGATCTGCAGGCGGTTATAGTTGGCCGCCGCCTTCACCGGGAACCAGGCCAACTGGACGAAGGCGCTGTCCTGGTCCTTGGGGATGGCCGCGCGCAGGGCGTCGACGCGCGCCTCCATCGCCGCCCACTCGGCCTCCACCCGCTCAGCCTCGCCGAAGTTGACCAGGCTGAAGGTCGAGGCGTCGATCAGCTCGGGCTTCCGGCGTGCGTTCAGCTTGGTGTAGCCGTCCAGCACGGCGGCGATCTGGCCGGCCCGCTCGGGGCCGAACTGCTGGGCCGCCCAGCCCGTGGTGTAGCGCGGCAAGGCCTCGACGGGCATGGCCGCCGGGTTCCAGGCGTAGTCCAGGAAGAACTCGGTCGGCAGCTCCATGGGCTTGAGATCGCCGACATTGACGATCCACAGACGGTCGGCCCCATGGTCGGCGGCCAGCTTCATCTGCTCCCAGGTGCGCTCGATCTGGTTGGTGTTCAGCCACTTGTAGTTCCGGGGGCCGCCCACATAGTCGAAGTGATAGTAGACGCCGTAACCGCCCGGGCGCGTCTTGCCCGGCTCGGGCAGGCGGCGGATGTTGCCCCAGTTGTCGTCGGCGAACAGCAGGGTGACGTCGTCGGGAACCCGCATGCCGGCGTCGTAATAGTCCTGGACCTCCTTGTAGAGCGCCCAGACCTGGGGCGTGGCGGCCGGATCCTTGCCGGTCACCTCGCCGATGATCTTGCGCTGGTCGGTGACGATGGTCTCCAGGAGCTTGGTGGCGGTGCCTTCGCTCATCGGCTCATCACCGTCGCCGCGCATGCCGACGGTGACCAGGCTCTCGTTGGCGCCCATGCGCACGACGCCGTCGCGCCAGAACCTGCGCAAGGTCTCGGGGTTCTTGGCGTAGTCCCACCGGCCTTGGCCGTGGCGTTCCCACTCGACGTGCGCCCGGCTCATCGGCTCGTGGTGCGAGGTGCCCAGCACCACGCCCATCTCGTCGGCCAGGGAGGCGGTCAGCGGGTCGTCGTCATACAGCGACTTGCCCCACATGGCCGGCCACAGGAAGTCGCCCTTCAGCCGCAGGATCAGCTCGAAGACCCGCGCGTAGAAGGCGTGGTTGATCCCGCCGAAGGTGGCGCGCGCCCAGGACCCCAGCGCCGGCTCCTCGTCGTTGAGGAAGATGCCGCGATACTTGACCGCAGGCTTCTGAACATTGGCGCCGGGGGCGACATAGACATTGGCGCGTCGGGGCACGGGGACGTCGGCCCACCAGGTCCAGGGCGAGACGCCCGCGCGCTCGGACAGGTCATAGGCCCCGTAGATCGTGCCGCGCTTGTCGGACCCGGCGATCACCAGGGCGCGGGCGACGCCCGGTTGAGGGTTCTCGACGACCTGCTGGACGAAGGCCTCCCAGCGTCCCTTCACCTGGGAGACGTCCAGCTTGCCCGAGGCGATCAGGGCGTCGATGGCCGCGCTCTTGCCGATCGTGCCGATGATGACCAACGGCGCGTCCTTGTCGGCGGTCGCGCCGGACAGGGCGGCCAGGTCGCTGCGCAGCCCGTGGATCGCGCGGATCGCGCCGGGGAAGTCGGTCGTGTCGTAGGCGATCCGCGCGGGCCTGCCGCCGGCGATCAGCGGGAAGGCCTCGGCGCTGGGCGCGGCGCTGATCGCGGCGGGTTCGGCGGCCCAGGCCGGGGCGGGGAGGGCGATCGCGGTCACCAGACCGGCGGCCAGGGCGAGGGCGGACGCAGCGGCCCAGACGCCCCCTCCGTCATGTCGCCTCTCGGCGCCGCGCCACCTCCCCCGCAAGCGGGGCAGGAGGGAGATCGCATCCTCCTCACCCGTAGCACGGGGGAGGTGGCGCGAGGCGAAGCCTCGTGACGGAGGGGGCGCTTTGGACATCACTGAACCACGACCTCGAACGGTCCCGCCGGCAGCCCCGCGGCGTCGAAGAGGTTGAAGCTTGGGCTGTCGGCCCAGGCGAAGCGGACCTTCGACCCGGGTCCGCTCAGCGTCACGGTGGTCCCGTCGATGCGGCCGTCGACCCACTGGCAGGTCGTGTCGCACAGCTCAAAGCCGATCACCCGGTCCGAGCCGCGCGAGACCAGGCGTCCGCCGCCGACCTGGGCGAAGCTGACGACCACGGTGTCGCCGGTCCGTTTGGCGGAGACGACCTCGGGGCCGGTGGTGACCGGCTCGCCATAGAGGCGGCGGGCGGCCAGCGCCAGGCGGCGGCCGACCTCCTGCTTGTTGGCGGGGTGGATGTCGTAGGGATCGCCGATGTCGTGGGTGACGACCAGGCCGCTGCGCGGATCGGCGGCGACCGCGCGGCGCTGGGCGTCGCGCAGGGCGGCGGTTCCGGCGGGCAGGCCGGGCGCGGTGGCGAAGCCGCCATAGTCGGCCAGTTGCACGACGAGCGCGGGCATGTCCGGCGACTGGCCCAGGCGGCGCTCGGCCATGAAGGCGCCCAGCAGGTTCACATAGGCCTTGTCGCGGCCGACATTGGTCTCGCCCTGGTACCAGGCCAGGCCCGCATAGGCATAAGGGCCCATGGGGGCGAGCATGCCGTTATAGAGGGTGGAGACGCCGGCCAGGGTGTCCCACGGCGCGCGGGGCGGATCGCCGCCGGCGCGGGGCTCGATCCGGTAGGTCCAGTTGGTCAGCGGCAGGCGGGTTCCGTCGGCCAGGGTCAGGGCCCGCTTGGCCGGATCGCCGTACATGCCGCCATTGGCGTAGGTGTCGTAGGCCGAGACGACGATGGTGTTCTTGCCGGCCTTCAGCGCGCCGACCGGCAGGGCGTAGTTTCGGTCCAGCCAGGATCCCGAGGTCGCGCCAAGCCCGGCCCCGTTGACGTAGGTGGTGTCCATCTCGTCGATCTGGGCGAGGCCAAGCGTGGCGGCCTGCGCGGCCTGGGCGGCGGTCAGCTCGACCTCGGTCTTGAACCAGACGACGCCGTTGAACTCGGCCAGCGCCGGGACGCCCCAGCGTTCCCAGATCCCCAGATCGCGCGGCGCGGCCGTCCAGGTTCCGGCGCCGGTCCAGGGCGCCAGGGCCGCCTGGCCGGGGTTCTTGGCGCTCCACCAGGCCTTGATCACGTCACCCCAGCGGCGGCTGGCGGCGGCCTGGTCGGTGATCGACAGGTTCAGGACCGCAATGGCCTCGTCATAGCCGCCGACCTTGCGCAGCGCCGTCGGCGTCATCCACGCCTCGATGCCCGAGCCGCCCCACGAGGCGTGGATCAGGCCCAGCGGGATCTGCCGCGTCTTCTGCAGCTCGCGGGCGAAGTAGAAGCAGCTGGCCGAGAAGGCGCCGACGTTTTCCTTGTTGGTCAGCTTCCAGGCGGGCGGCGTCTTGAAATCCTTGGCGGGCGAGCGGGCGTCGGCCTTCTCGATCGTCGCCATACGGATGGTGTCGTTGGCCGCGCCGTTGTTGATCTGGTTCCAGGCGTCGCCCGAGGCGGAGACCTGCATCTCCATGTTCGACTGGCCCGAGCACA
This sequence comes from Caulobacter vibrioides, assembly GCF_002310375.3. Lineage (GTDB taxonomy): Bacteria > Pseudomonadota > Alphaproteobacteria > Caulobacterales > Caulobacteraceae > Caulobacter > Caulobacter vibrioides_D. The sequence goes on along the minus strand of NZ_CP023315.3, from coordinate 3,263,038 downwards.
GCCAGACATCGCCGACCAGCACGTCGGACGCGCTGGCCTTGGCCGAGGCGGTGGCGGCGGTGATGGCGTAGGGGCCGCCGGCGGGCGTGGCCGGGAAGTCCACGCGCCAGGCCCCGTCGGGACCGGCCTTGGCGGTCAGGGTCTGGCCGGCGAAGGACGCGGTGACGGTCTCGCCCGGCTTGGCGATCCCGAACACCGGCAGCGGCCGGTCGCGCTGGACGACGGCGTGGTCGGAGAAGAGCCCGTTCAGAAGGGATTGGGCGCTGGCGGGCGAGGCGAGGGCGGCGGCCAGCAGGATCGGCGCGAGACGGCGCATGGTTTGCTCCCCTGTGTGCCGCCTTGCGGGCGGTTCTTCTATCGCAAGTTGGCGTGTCATCCCGGCCGTAGCGCAGCGGAGAGCCGGGACCCAGGGGCGACCGCTCTGCGCCGGCCCCTGGGTCCCGGATCGGCCCTGCGGGCCGTCCGGGATGACACGGTGTTTTGGAGTTAAGCCACCGTCAGCGTCGCCTTCTTCAGGTCCACGGAGTTGGGGCCCACCAGGATCGAGAAGTCGCCGGGCTCGACGACGCGCTTCATGTCCAGGTTCCACATCCATAGGTCCGAGGGCTTGATCTCGAAGGTGACCGTGGTCTTGGCGCCGGGGGCCAGGGTGACGCGCTTGAAGTGCTTGAGCTCCAGCACCGGACGGGTGACCGAGGCCGCCTCGTCGTGGACATAGAGCTGGACCACCTCGTCGCCGGCCACCTTGCCGGTGTTGGTCACATCGACCTCGACCTTGACGCTCTCGCCCTGGCCGATCCTGGCCTTGGCCAGACGCGGGGCCGAGATATCGAACGTCGTGTACGACAGGCCAAAACCGAACGGGTAGAGCGGGGCGGTCTCGCCATCCAGATAGCCGCGGCGGGCCGTGGGCTTGCGGTTGTAGTAGACCGGCAGCTGGCCGACGTCGCGAGCGATGCTGACCGGCAGCTTGCCGCCCGGATTGGCGCGGCCAAACAGCACGTCGGCGGCGGCGTTGCCGGTTTCCTGGCCCAGGTACCAGCCCTCGATGATCGCGTCGGCGCGTTCCTTCAGCAGGTTGATCGACAGCGGGCGGCCGTTCAGCAGGAACACCACGGTCGGCTTGCCGAGGTCAAAGATCGCCTTGGCCAGGTCGTTCTGCTGGCCCAGCAGGTCCAGGCTGTCGCGGTCGCCCAGGTGATTGTCGGCCCAGGCCTCGCGGCTGGTCTGCTCGTTGTCGCCCAGCACCATGACCACGACGTCGGCCTTCTTGGCGACCTCGACGGCTTCGGCGATCAGCTTGGCGTTGACGGCCGGGTCGGTGAAGTTGACCGCGTCCTGGGCCCAGATGCGCTGCTCGGTGATCCGGACGGCCTCGGCGTAGTCGAGGGCGAAGCCCTGGGCCTTGGCCTCGGCGGTCAGGCCCTCGTGGATCGAGACCACGTGGCGCGGGATGTCCGAGTAGCCGCCGATCGGCGTGTCCTTGGCGTGGGTGCCCAGGAGCGCCAGGCGCTTGATCTTCTTGCCGTCCAGCGGCAGCACGCCCTTTTCGTTCTTCAGCAGCACGACGGCCTTGCGGGCGGCCTCGCGGGCCAGGGCGACGGCGTCCGGCGTGGCGGTCTTGGCGTCGGCGGTCTTCTCGTCGCAGTAGGGGTTCTCGAACAGGCCGGCCTGGAACTTCATCTCCAGCACCCGGGCGACGGCGGCGTCGACCTCGAACTGCGGGATGCGGCCGGCGCGCACCAGATCCGGGATCAGGGCGTAGGCCTCGCCGTCGGGCAGCTCGACATCGACGCCCGCATGCATGGCCATCACGGCCGTGTCGCCCAGGTCGTTGGTCAGCTTGTGGCGGCTGATCATTTCCTTGATGGCGAAGTAGTCGCTCTGGATCGAGCCCTTATAGCCCCACTCCTCGCGCAGGATCTTGGTCAGCAGCCAGCGGTTGGCGTGCGAGGGGACGCCGTCGATCTCGTTGTACGACGGCATGACGGCGCGGACGGGCAGCTCCTTCACCGCGCGCTCAAACGGCGGGAAGAAGTTCTCGCGCAGGGTGCGCTCGGCGATCTGGGCCGGGCCGACATTGGTGCCGTTCTCGGGCTGGCCGTGGCCGGTCATGTGCTTGAGGGTGACGAACACCTTGTCCTTGGCCAGCGGCAGGGTCGCGCCCTGGAAGCCGCGGATGGCGGCCAGGCCGATCTCGGCGCAGACGTGCGGGTCTTCGCCGTAGGTCTCCTCGATGCGGCCCCAGCGCGGATCGCGGGCCACGTCGACCACGGGGGCCAAAGCGAGGTTCGAGCCCCGGGCCCGCATCTCGCGGGCGGCGACCGCGAAGATCTTCTCGGTCAGCTCGGTGTCGAAGGTCGAGGCCAGAGCGATCGACTGCGGGAAGCTGGTCGCGTCGCGCGCCACATAGCCGTGCAGGGCCTCGTCGTGCATCAGCATCGGAATGCCCAGGCGCGTCTTCTCCACGGCCCATTTCTGGGCGGCGTTGGTGTAGCGCGCGGTTTCCTTGGCGTTGCGGTTGATGGCCCCGTCGTCGGCGCCGGCCGCCGCGCCGATCACCGTCACCGGCTTGGCGCCCTTGCGGTCCGACGGACGCGACACCTGGCCCAGGCCGTGGGGGAAGTTCTTGCTGGCTTCAGTGGGCGAGAACTCGCCTTCCGGCGTCTGGATCTTGGCCTTGGTCAGCCAGATGCCGATCAGCTGGGCGGCCTTCTCTTCCAGGGTCATGCGCGACAGCAGGTCCTGGATGCGCGCGTCGACCGGCTGGGTCGGATCCTTGTAGAGCGGCTTGTCGCCGGACTTTTTGGGGGCTTGGCCGGCGGCTTGCGCCAGGCCGGGCAGGGCGGCGGCCGACAGGGCCGCGAGGCTCGCGCCGAACAGGCGGCGGGTGAGGGTGGTGGTCATCCGGTCGTTTCCCCGAGGCTGAGCAAGACGCTAACGGCTCTCAATCGCCGTTGTTGGCGAGCACTATGGGGGCACTTGTCTGACCACTCAAGCCAGAAATGGTACCGGTCTCATTTCTTGTCGTTGAAGCGCCCCCTCCGTCACGGCGCTATGCGCCGCGCCACCTCCCCCGCAAGCGGGGCAGGAGGGCTGAGCTTCCTCCTCACCCGCATCGCGGGGGAGGTGGCGCGCGGCGCAGCCGCGTGACGGAGGGGGCGTCCCTGCGTCCTTCGAGGCGCGCTCAGGCGCGCGCACCTCAGGATGAGGCGCTCAGCACAAGCCTTCCTCATCCTGAGGTGTGAGCCGAAGGCGAGCCTCGAAGGACGCACCGAGGCCCAGCCCTCACCCCTGCCAGCGGTCGATCACCCCCTCCAGCACCGTCAGCGGCGCGGGGCCGACCAGGAGCGCGGTGTCGTGGAAGCGCTTGATGTCGAACTTGCCGCCCAGGCGCTGCTTGGTGCGCTCGCGCAGGGCCGCCCAGACCGTGTGGCCGACCTTGTAGGAGCAGGCCTGGCCGGGGTTGGCGCAGTAGCGTTCGACCTCGCGCGAGACCCGCACCTCGGGGTCGCCGCCCGTCTCGATCATGTAGGCGATGGCCTTTTCGCGGCTCCAGCCCTTGGCGTGGATGCCGGTGTCGACCACGCAGCGCGAGGCGCGGAACAGGCGGGCCTGGTACATGCCCAGGAGGCCCAGATCATCGCCGTCGTCATAGATGCCCATCTCCATGGCCACCTGCTCGGCGTACAGCGCCCAGCCCTCGGTATTAGCCGAGAAGCCCATGTTCTGGCGGAGCTTGGGCAGATTGCTCTCGGCCACCAGGGCCAGCTGGAAGTGGTGCCCCGGCGCGCCCTCGTGGTGCATCAGCGTGGCCAGCGACCAGCGGGGGCGCTCGGCCGTGTCGCGCAGGTTGATATAGACCGCGCCCGGGCGCGAACCGTCCAGCGCGGGACGCTCGTAATAGGCGCCCGCCGAGCCCGCCTCGGTGTAGGCCGGCACGCGGCGCACCACGACCGGGGTCTTGGGCATGACGCCGAACCACTGCGGCAAGAGCGGCTGCAGCTTGGCCAGGCGCTCGGTGCAGTAGGCCAGAAGCTCGGCGCGGCCCTCGTCGGTGTTGGCGAACACCTGTCCCGGCATGGTGTTGAGGCTCGCCATCCGCTGGCCCACCGTGCCTTGGGTCAGGCCGCGCTTCTTGAGGATCTCGTCCATCCGCGCCTGGATCTCGGCGCCTTCGTCCAGGCCCAGGCGATGGACCTCTTCGGGGGTCTTGTTGGTGGTCGTGTAGATCTTGAGCAGGGCGGCGTAGAAGGCGTCGCCGTCCTTGAGGCGACCGATGCCGGCGTCGTGCACGGCCTTGGCGCGCATCGCCTGCAGGGCGGCGATCTGGCGGTCCAGGGCCGGGTGGATCTCGCCGGTCAGGATGGCGGCGGCCTTGGCGTCATAGTCGCCATAGGCCTTGGCGCGGCGGGCGGCCGAGGCGACCAGCACGCTCTTGTCGACCGGTGTGGCGCGGAACTGCTGGAGCTGGGCGATGGCCTTGTCGACCATGAAGTCGGCCGGGATCACGCCCTTGGCCGCGTCGGCGCTGGCGCGCTGCGTTTCCTGGTCCAGCACGGTGGCGAAGGCCTTCATGCGGGCCAGGTACGCATCGGCGTCGGCGGCCGAGGCGATCTTGTGACGGCTGTCCAGGAAGCTGGGGGTCGAGATGTACGACCCGTAGTACTGGGTCAGGACGAAGGGGCGCGCACCGTCGCCGAAGTCGAACCGCGAGGTCCCCCCGCGCGCTTCGTAGTTGAAGAGGGCGGTGTCGTAGTTGATCGCGTCGTCGCCGGTCAGCGCCTTGCGGTCGATCGTCTTCAGGCGGGCGATGCGCTGCGCCGGTTCAGCGCGGTCGCGCAGCCAGGCGGCGGTCGAGCGGTCCGAGAGCTTGGTGCGCGCATCGGCGTGCTTGCCGGTGTCGAGGCCAAGGCTGGTGGCCTGCTCGGGGCTCTGGCTCAGGTCCTCGTCGAAGAAGGCGTCGAACAGCGCATAGAGCTGCTGCTTGGCCGGGGTGGCGGCCTGGGCCGCTGGCGCGAGCCCGGCGGCCAGGGCGGTCGCGGCCGCCCCCATCATGATCTGACGACGGTCAGGCTGGGACATGGCCATCCTTAAAACTCAAGAAGCATAGCGCCCTCTGCGGCGCGGGCGCGCATCGTTCCCTTGAGGTCCGCGCCAGGTCAAGCCGCCGTGGCCAACGCGCCGTGCTCAGTGCATCGGCGCGGTGTCGGGCCTCGCCGTGGGGCGGATGGCGTCCTCCATCCAGGTGGGCCAGGCAGTGGTGGCCCAGCCGCCGCGGCCATAGTGGCCATGAACCACGGCGAGCCATTGGCGCAGGCTCTCGGCTTCCAGCGGCACACCGACGGCGCGGCCGTCCGCGGCCCTGAACGTGAGCCTGACCACGCGGGTGTTCGAGTCGATATCGACCGCCTCGACCAGCCAGGTGTCCGCCGGCCGGTCGGCCTGGACGCGGGGCTGAGGCGTCAGGGCGGCCTGGGCCGATTTCTGGGCGAACTCCTGGAGCATCTCCTTGTCCGCCGGCGTGCTCGCAGCGGCGCTCGCGGCCTGGCCCGTCACGCCGTGGTCTTCAAGCCATTTGGTCAAGGGCGGCAGCAGGTAGTTGAACAGACGCTGGGTCATCCACAGCACCACGGTCCGACCATCCGCCAGGGCGCCGGACAGGCGCATTCGGTCTTCGGTCTGGACGTATTCGGTGGTGACGCGCTGCAGCTGTGGGTGGGTCGACATCGTAAGATCCATGCCCCGGCGATCATGAGGCGTGCGGACCATATCGGCGCGCTTGCGGCGAGGCCAAGGGTTTCAACCTGTCCGGCGGATGGCGCCCACGGCGCTCAGAACGCCCCGCGTGAAACGGCCCATGAAAAAAGGGCCCGCTTAGGAGGGGCGGGCCCTTTCTTGTACGCGTTCAGAGGGATCGAACAGGACGGAAGATGACGCAATCGCCGTCGTTCCGCCCTTCCCCATATCGTCGCAGCCTGCGAACGAGTCGCAAGGCCGCCCGGCCGCCCTACTTGCGCGGCGTCAGGATGTCGCCCAGGCGATCCGGGGCGCCGGCGATCCGCTCCAGGCGCGGATAGCGAAGCCCGCCGCGATAGTCGATCTTGACCATCTTGTAGCGGAAGCCGTCCTTGATCAGCAGCTCGACCAGCGGGTTCTCGGGCTTTGCGGCGGCCTTGACCGCCGCCTTCAGCTTGTCGCCGTCCATCTGTTCGCCGTTGACCGCCACCACGGTCAGGCCCTGGGTGAGGCCGGCCTTGAACGCCGGGCCGCCCCACTGGACGTCGGAGATGACGCCGTCCGAACCCAGGCTCAGGCCCAGCGAATAGGGCAGGGCCGTCCCCCGCGAGCGGGTCTCGGCGGCCTTCATGAACTCGGTCGGGGTCTCGGTGTAGACCAGCTTGTAGCCGCCGCGCTCCAGGCCATCGAGCGGCGCCTTGGTCTGGACCTCTTCGATGCGGGTCTTCAGGAACGTGGCCCAGTCATGGGCCACGACGCCGTTCAGGGCCGCGACCACGTCCTCGAACACATAGGTGCGCGGTACGTACGAGCCGTTGTCGACGCCGAAGAAGGCCTTGGCGAAGTCGTCCAGCGACTTCTTGCCGCCGGTCTTCTCGCGGATCACCGTGTCGGCGTCGAGCCAGACCAGCATGCCCTCGGAGTAGTAGTCCTCGCTGCGCTGCCACGACAGCCACGACAGCGGACGGCGGTTGGCGATGATCGGATCGTTGGTGGTGTCCTGCACCGGGCGCCAGTCGCGGCCGCGACGGTTGTCGTAGGCGGCGGCCGTGGCGGCGATGGAGTCCATGGCCTGCTGCTTGGTCAGGAGGCCCGAGCGGGCGGCCAGCACATTGCCCCAATACTGGGTCTGGCCCTCATAGACCCACATCAGGCTGTCGCGCATCGGCACGTTCAGGTTCGGCGTCCACAGGTCGGCGGCGCGACGGAACTTGCCGTTCCACGAGTGGGTGAACTCGTGGCTGAGCAGGTCGCGGCCCACGAAGCTCTTGTCCCACTCGGTGAAGTACTTGGGCGTGACGCGGTTTTCGCTCGAGCGGTGGTGCTCCAGGCCGATGCCGCCCAGGCGGTCCGACAGGGCGACCAGGAAGTCGTAGTGATCGTAGTGGTGCGAGCCGAACACCTTGTAGGCCTGCTGCACGAGGTCCTTGTGGACCTGGATATGCTCGGGCTTGGCCTCCAGCAGTTCGGGGCTGTCGGCCACCAGGTTCAGGCGCACGGGCGCGGGGCCGGTCGGATCCAGGTCGATCGACTTGAAGTACTTGCCCGCGAAGATCGGGCTGTCGACCAGGGTCTCGACCGTGGTCGGCTTGAAGGTGGTGACCTGGCCCTCGACCTTGGCGGTCTCCAGCGCGGTGGCCAGCTTCCAGCCCTCCGGCAGCTTGACGCTGGCCTCGATCGGGATGCGGCGGGTGTAGTAGCCGGCCGGATAGAGCGCGACCTGCAGCCACTGCAGGTTCAGCATCTCCTGGGTGACCTCGATCCGGCCGATCCGGCCCTCGACGGCGGTCAGGAACTGGTAGCTGACCTCAATCTCGCTGACGTCGGCGGGCACGTCGACATGGAAGGCGTGGACGCTGATGACGTCGCGCTTCCAGGGGATGCGCTTACCGTTCGCCGTGACCACCAGGCCGGCCAGCTTGTCCAGGTCGTTGCGCGGCGAGTGGCCGCCCGGAACCCACTGCGGATAGAGGAAGGTGAAGGCGCCGGGCTTGCTGACCGGGATCGTCGTGGTGACGCTCCAGATCTTGCGGTCAAGGTCGGTGGCGTCGACGGCCAGCTTCAGCGTGCCGGCGTAGGGGATGTCCTGCGGGGCGGGGATCGGCGTCGTCGGCGCTGCCGATTCCGGCATCGGCTGCGAGGGCGCCGGGGCCGGCGTCTGGGCCAGGGCGGCCGTGGCGGCCAGGGACAGGACGGAGACCGAGAAGAACAGCGCTTTCACGAAACACCCCAATGCGGCGCGCGGGCATGCTTCCCGCGACGAGAAGCCGGGATGTTTGTGGCCTTATCCGCCCCTTGTCGAGGGCGAGTTGGCCTCCGCATGCGGAATGTCGGGCGTTCGTTTCGGGCCTGAAACGAAGCGTCTTTGACGTAACTGAAATCCTCCCCCCAGCGGGGGAGGTGGCCCGAAGGGCCGGAGGGGGAAGTCCTGCTGCTCCGACCACTTCCCCCTCCGTCGCCGCTTCGCGCCGACACTTCCCCCGCTGGGGGGAGGATTGATGCTTGCTGGGTCCTGGGATGGGTTAATCTGTGAGTAACCTGTGGGGGACTCGCGATATGGGCTTGGACGGCCGCTCACGTCCGGTTCTGGCGAGACGGCTCGCCAGATAAGGTGCCCGGTTCAAGTCCGCGAAGTTTCGCCCACCGCCATGCGTTTCGACGACCGCTTTCTCGAAGAACTGAAGTCCCGCCTTCGCCCGTCCGACGTCGTCGGCAAGACGGTGAAGCTGCGGCGGCAGGGGCGCGAGTATGCGGGGCTGTCGCCGTTCACCAAGGAAAAGAGCCCGTCGTTCTTCGTCAACGACGAGAAGGGCTTCTATCACTGCTTCTCCAGCGGCAAGCACGGCGACATCATCAGCTTCCTGCAGGAGACCGAGCGGCTGACCTTCGCGGAAGCCGTCGAGCGGCTGGCGGCCGAGGCGGGCATGAGCCTGCCCGAGGTGGACCCCCGGGCCGCCCGCGAAGAGCAGAAGCGATCCTCGCTCGGCGACTGGATGGAGCTGGCGGCCGCCTGGTTCGAGAGCGAGCTGCGCCGTCCCGTCGGCCAGGGCGCTCGCGCCTATCTGGAAAAGCGCGGCCTGCCCGAGAGCGAGTGGAGCCGCTTCCGCATCGGGTTTGCGCCCAACAACCGCACGGGGCTGAAGGACTATCTGATCGCCAAGGGCGCCAAGCCGGGCGACCTGGTGGACGCCGGCGTGCTGATCGCCCCCGAGGATGGCGGGGCGCCCTATGACCGCTTCCGCGACCGGATCATCTTCCCGATCACCGACAGCCGGGGAAAGGTCGTCTCGTTCGGCGGCCGGGCCATGGATCCCGCCGCCCGCGCCAAGTATCTGAACGGCCCCGAGACCAGCCTCTTCCACAAGGGGCGGGTGCTGTATGGCCTGTTCGAGGCCCGCAAGATCCTGCACGCCGGCCAGAGCGGCGGCGAGAAGCCGCCGATGGTGGTGGTCGAGGGCTATATGGACGTCATCGCCTGCCAGCGCGCGGGGATCCCCGCCGTGGCGGCTATGGGCACAGCCCTGACCGAGGAGCAGATGGAGGGGCTGTGGCGCCTGCATCCGACCCCGACCCTGTGCTTTGACGGCGACAAGGCCGGCCGCCGCGCCGCCGACCGGGCCATCGACCGCGCCCTGCCGCTGCTCAAGCCCGGCCGCTCGTTCCTGTTCTCCATGCCCGTCGGCGGCAAGGACCCCGACGATGTGCTGCGCGAGCAGGGGGCGGCGGCGCTGAAAGCCCAGGTCTCCGACACCAAGCCCTTCGTCCAGGCCCTGTTCGAGCGCGAGAAAGAGGTCGAACCCTTCGACACGCCCGAACAGCGCACGAACCTGAAGGTCCGCCTGCGCACCCTGGCGGCGACCATCGCCGACAAGGACCTGGCGCACGCCTATAAGGAAGAGCTGCTGGACCGGCTGGACGAGATGCGCGCCGCGCGCCGCGTCAAGGCCGACGCCAGCGACGCGGGCCGCGCCCTGTCGCGCCAGCGCTGGGACAACAGTCCGCGACGTCCCTGGGGCAAGCCCCGCCTGGAGGGCGCCACCGCCGAAGGCCGTCAGGCCGCCGCCGCCCTGCACCAGGCGCCGCGCCCGTTCTCGGCGGCTCTGCTGATCGCCGCGATCCGCGACCCCAAGGTGGTCGACGATCGTATCGAGGTGCTGATGAACCAGGGCTTCGGCGACGAGCGCCTGGACGCCATCGCCCACGAGTTGGTCAACCTGCGGCTGGAGGCCGATCACGTCGAGACCGGCCTGCTCCGGGGGCGGCTGGCCTCGGCGGGCTATGACGAGGGCGTTATGGCGGCCCTGGAGCGCGCGGCCGCCCACGTGAAGGCCCTCGATGTCGCCCAGAGCGCGGCCCAGAGCCCTGAGGAGGCGATCCGAGGGCTCTGGTCGCAGGCCTTCGACCTGCTGCTACGCCTGACCGCGCTGGAGCGGGCGGTCGACGACGCCAAGACCGACCTCGCCGACGACAGCGACTTCCAGACCCTGCTGCGCCTGAAGACCGAACGCGACGCGGTCAAGCGCCTGATCGAAAGCGGCGGCTGGACCGACCCCGCGCTGGTGTCCCAGGTGTTGCACTAGGGGGTAGCCTTCGGTCAGCTGGAGTCATTCTCTCTTGTCATCCCGGCCGGAAGCCCGCTTGCGGGCTGCAGCGCCGGGACCCAGGGGCGACCGCACTGCGCCGGCCCCTGGGTCCCGGATAGCCTCTGCGAGGCTTCCGGGATGACGAGAGGTTCGGTCTTTGCGGGATCGGCGGCTTTCGTCTCTGCAACGGGGTCCGGACCCTAGGGCTTAGGGCTAAATAGGCGCACCAAACGCCAATTCCCCCACGTCCCATCTTGACACCGGCGTCACCCAAAGCCACATGCCGACTCAAGGATTTGCCAAGCAGCTGATTGACATCGCTCGGGCCGCCGGAGCGCGCGCCCTTATCGAAACAGGATGTCACCCTCGCCGCCGCCTCAGATCCCCAGCGGTCGCCGACCCGTTCAGGGAAAAGCTCGCCGTGCTCATCGCCTGGACCTCCGCCGGTTTCCCGCGGAGCGCTTCGACATGGCGAACCAGAGCGCGGGCGTGCCGTCTGACGGGAACGTGATCCTTGGGTAAGCGCTGATCAAGGCGCGGATCGGGCAGGCAAGCCATTTCGCAAAGGTTTTATCGACGCGGGCCTCGCGAGGGCGTCGCGTCGACTTCGGAGAGCTTGATGAGCAACAATTCCTCGGCCGAGACAGAAGCGCCCGAATCCACCGGTGGTGACGGTCCCCTGCTCGATCTGACCGACGCCGGCGTCAAGAAGTTCATCAAGCAGGCCAAAGCCCGCGGCTACGTCACGATGGACGAGCTGAACAAGGTGCTGCCGTCCGAGGAAGTCAGCCCCGACGCCATCGAAGACACGCTGGCCATGCTCAGCGAAATGGGCGTCAACGTGGTCGAGGCCGAGGAAGACGCCGAGAACGCCGAAGGCGGCGAAGTCGCCACGCGCGACGAGAACACGACCGTCATCGCCAGCGACAAGCCTGCGGCCTATGACCGCACCGACGACCCGGTGCGCATGTACCTGCGCGAGATGGGCTCGGTGGAGCTTTTGTCGCGCGAGGGCGAAATCGCCATCGCCAAGCGCATCGAGGCCGGCCGCGACACGATGATCCGCGGCCTCTGCGAGTCGGCCCTGACCTTCGAAGCCATCATGGTGTGGCGCGAGGAACTGGGCACGGGCCGCATCCTGCTGCGCGAAGTCATCGACCTGGAAGGCACCTACGCCGCGATCAACGGCGTGGCCGCCCAGCCGGCCGCCGAGGACGATGACGGCGAACCGGCCGAGCCGGTCGACCAGGAGGCCGCCGGCGAGCCCAAGCCCGAGGGCGAAGGCGAGGACGAGGACGACTTCGACGACGGCGCGGGTCCCACCGTCAGCGCCATGGAAGGCGAGCTGCGCGAAGGCGTCATGGCCATCCTGGACGCCATCGCCAGCGAGTTCGAAGCCTTCCGCAAGCTGCAGGACAAGCTGGTCGGCAGCCGCCTGAAGGGCGAGGACCTGTCGGACGCCGACCGCAAGGCCTATGAGGGCCTGTCGGCGACGATCATCCAGCACCTGAAGACGCTGAAGCTGAACAACAACCGCATCGAGGCTCTGGTCGAGCAGCTCTATGCGATCAACAAGCGCCTGATCGGTCTGGAGGGGCGCCTGCTGCGCCTGGCCGACAGCTACGGCATCAGCCGCGGCGAGTTCCTCAAGGCCTATTTCGGCGCCGAGCTGAACCCGACCTGGACCGACCAGGTCAAGGCGATGGGCGTGCGCTGGACCAAGTTCGTCGAGAACGACAGCCAGTCGGTCACCGACATCCGTGGCGAGATCGCCGCCCTGGCCACCGAAACCGGCGTGCCGATCGACGACTATCGCCGCATCGTCCAGACCGTGCAGAAGGGCGAGCGCGAAGCCCGTCAGGCCAAGAAGGAAATGGTCGAGGCGAACCTGCGCCTCGTGATCTCGATCGCCAAGAAGTACACCAACCGCGGCCTGCAGTTCCTGGACCTGATCCAGGAGGGCAATATCGGCCTGATGAAGGCCGTCGATAAGTTCGAATATCGCCGCGGCTACAAGTTCTCGACCTACGCCACCTGGTGGATCCGTCAGGCGATCACCCGCTCGATCGCCGACCAGGCCCGCACCATCCGTATCCCGGTGCACATGATCGAGACGATCAACAAGATCGTCCGCACCAGCCGCCAGATGCTGCACGAGATCGGCCGCGAGCCGACCCCCGAAGAGCTGGCCGAAAAGCTGGCCATGCCGCTGGAAAAGGTCCGCAAGGTCCTGAAGATCGCCAAGGAGCCGATCTCGCTCGAGACGCCGATCGGCGATGAAGAAGACAGCCACCTGGGCGACTTCATCGAGGACAAGAACGCCGTCCTGCCGATCGACGCGGCCATCCAGTCCAACCTGCGCGAAACCACCACTCGCGTGCTGGCCTCGCTGACCCCGCGTGAAGAGCGCGTGCTGCGCATGCGCTTTGGCATCGGCATGAACACCGACCACACGCTGGAAGAAGTCGGCCAGCAGTTCTCGGTGACCCGCGAACGCATCCGTCAGATCGAGGCGAAAGCCCTGCGCAAGCTCAAGCACCCCTCGCGGTCGCGCAAGCTGCGCAGCTTCCTGGACTCGTAAGGGTCAGGCTCAGCGCAAAAGAAGACGCCCCGGTCGAAAGGCCGGGGCGTTTTTGTTTGGGGATTTAGCGCCCCCTCCGTCTCGTCGCTACGCGCCGATCCACCTCCCCCGCAAGCGGGGCAGGAGGGAGCCCCGTTCTCCTCACCCGTGTAACGGGGGAGGTGGCGCGCGGCGCAGCCGCGTGACGGAGGGGGCGCGTGTGTCTCCCCCTACAGCCGCTCCCGCGCCCGTTGCTCCAGGCGGTCGGCCTCGCGCTCCATGGTTTCGGCCTGAGCCGGCATGCGGCGGGCCACGTCTTGCAGCTCCTCGTCGGTCACGGTCGCGCCGCGCGCGGCGTTCTCGGCGATCTGCTTGGCGCGGTAGGCCGGGTCGTGCAGGCGGTGCGCTTCCTCGCGCATCTGGCGGGCGCCGGCGCGCATCTGATCGGCGCCCCTGGCCATGTCGAGGTAGGCTTGCTTCATCGCCGCGACGCGGGCGATCTCGCCAACCTTGCGCGCCTCCTCGCCGATGCGGCGAGCCTCAGCGGCCGAGATGTGGGCTTGCTGGGCGTAGGCGCGGGCCTCCGCGCCGGCCGCGCGCGCGGCGGCCTTGATCTCGTCCCGGTGGGCCTCGACCTGGCGTCGGATTTCCTCGGCGTTGACACGCACTGCGTCGGCCTGGGCCCTGGCCCAATGGGCCTGAGCCCGCGCTTGGCTTAGGTCATAGGCGTCGGCGTCGGCGTCTGGAGCCGGCGGCGCGGGGGGCGATGGCGCTGCGGTCGGGGCGACCGCCGCCACGGGCGCGACCGGCGCGTGTGGCGCCGGGGGCGCGGGCGGCAAGGCTGCGCTGACCACCGGGGCGGGCGGCGCGGGCGGGACCGGCGGCGCGATCTGGCGGGTGACGGCGAAGGCGGCGAGCGGCGCGGCGACCAGCGCCAGCGCGCCGATGCAGAGGCCGACGGTCAGGGGGCGGCGGCGGGCGGGCGTGTCGGTCATGATGCTGGCGATCCTCGATTTCAGGGTCCGGCTGTCAGCTGCCATGGGCAGCGAGGCGACGGGCGCGAGACGCGGCGTGGGATGGGCGGCCAGACGCACCAGGGTGCGGGCGTAGAGGGCGCGGTCGACGAAACCGAGCGCGGCGGCGTCGGCGGCTTCTTCCGAGCGCTGGCGCAGCACCGCGTGCAGCCGCCAGACCAGCGGGTTGAACCAGAAGATCGCCAGCACGACGCGCGAGATCAGCAGGAAGACCCAGTCGTGGCGGCGCAGATGGGCCAGCTCGTGCGCCATGATCGCCGGCGCGGTATGGCGTTCGGCGAGGGTGGCGCGATTGATCAGGATCGCCCCCGGCGCAACGCCCCAGCTCAAGGGACCGGCCACGCGGTCGGAGCAGACGAGGTTGGGGCGGTCGGCGGGCGGCAGATCTTCGATGGGCGCCAGCCACGCGGGGCAGACGACGGGATCGGCCTTCCGGGTCCAGCGGGTCAAGGTGCGAAGACCCAGCGCCAGCCGCCCGCCGATCAGCGCCGCCCCCAGCAGCCAAAGGCCGCCCAGGATCGCGCCCGGCGTCGCCCAGGCGGGGGCCGAGGGCGGCGGGGTGAGGGAGGCGATCGTCGAGGTGGCGAGGGCGGGTGCGTCGGTCAGCGGTGGCAGCAGGGCCAGCTCGATCGGCGGCAGAGCGTTCATGATCACCGGCAGGGCCAGCAGCAGGCAGACGGTGCCGCGCAGGATATCGACCCGCTCGACGGGGCGCTGAGTCAGATGACGGGAGGCGGCCAGGCCCCCGCCGGCGATCAGGCTGGACTTGATCAGCAGCGAAATCAGCAGCGTCCAGGTCATCGCTTGTCCTTCCCGTCCTGAGTGGCCTTGTCGATCATCGCCTCGAGGGCGGCGGCTTCTTCCGGCGTCAGCTTCTGGCCAAGGCCCAGCAGGGCGCTGGCGGCGCTGGCGGCCGAGCCGGCGAAGAAGGTGTCGATCAGGCGCCGCAAGGCCCCGACCGCGACGGTCTCGGCGCTCTGGGCGGGGCGATAGACGACGCCGTGCGCGCCGGACGAGCGCTCGACCATGCCCTTGCTCTCCAGCCGGACCAGCAGCGTGCGGACGGCGGAGTCGCTCAAGGGATCGGCGAGGGCGGCGCGGACCTCGGCGGTGGTGCCGCTTTCCAGGCGGCAGACGGTCTCGAAGACCTCGCGTTCGCGGCGGGGCAGGGCGTCGATCAAGGGGCGGCCTCAGAAGCTGAGTTCGCTACACCTGTAGCGCTACATTTGTAGCGATGAAAGTGAACTCGCCGTAATCCGCAGGCCTGTCACGAGGTCTTTCGGCGCGTCGGGTTCGCGCTCAGGCCTCGCCCACCGTTACATCGACCATGATCTCGCCGGAGATATTCTCCAGCGCCGCCTGCACCGCTCCAGCCGACAGCGTGGAGGGCAGGCGCAGGCGAGCGTCCATGTGGAACAGCGGCGCGCCGGAATAGGGCTCGACGCTGAGGCGGGTCTCGAAGGTCTCGATATTGGCGCCAAGGCCGCTCAGCACGGCGGTGACTTGGGCCACGATGCCCGGGCGGTCCTGGCCGACCAGGCTAAAGGCGACGGTCTCGCCCGCTGCGGGGGCGGCCTCCAGCGCCGGCGCGATCCGCACCTCCAGCCCTTGGGCGTCGACCTTGGCGACGGCGGCGCGCAGGGCGTCCACCGAGCCGGCGTCCAGCGCGACCAGCACCGAGCCGACATAGAGCCCGCCCAGTTGGCTCAGATGGCTCTCTAGCCAGTTGCCGCCGGCCGACAACACCGCCTTGGCCAGGGCCTCGGTGAGGCCGGGCCGGTCGCTGCCGACGACGCTGAGGATCAGGTTGGCCATGAGAGCTCCCTAAGGCTTGTTTCGCCCGAGCCAGCCACGCGCCTTGGCCGGCGTCAATCCAGGGCGGACCCGTCCTCGGCCACGAGGCGCAGCAGGCCCTGCAGGGTCGGGGCGGCCTCGTCGCGTCGCCAGACAAGGCCCGTCTCCAGGATCGGGGGATCGACGAGGTCGACATAGCGAACCCCCGCACGGGCCAGTTTCCGTAGCGAGGCGGGCGCCAGCGCCATGCCTAGGCCCGCCGAGACCAGGCTGATGATCGTCTGCATCTGGATCGCTTCCTGGACGATCCGGACGGGCTGGCCGCGCGCGGCGACATAGCCGGTGACAAGGTCGTGGAACGCCGGCGCCACGGTTCGAGGAAACAGCACCAGCGGAACGTCCGCCAGGGCGCCGAGGTCCAGCGGCCCTTCGGCGGCCCACGCCTCGGGCGTGACGGCGACCAGGGGTTCGGACACCAGCCGCCGATAGGCCAGGGGCGCAGGCAAGGTCCGGTTGGGCGGCGGGATGACGATGCCCGCATGCCGCTCGCCGGCCAGCACCGCGGGCACCTGAACGTCGCTGGTGGCCTCGACCAGCTGGATCTCGACGCCGGGAAAGGCCTTGGCGTAGCGCCGGACGAGGTCGGGCAGGACGCTGTAGTCGGCGGTGCTGACGAACGACAGCGACAGATAGCCGGTCTGGCCGTCACGCAGGCGGCGGGCGGTGTCGGGCAGGGCGTCGATCGCCGCCAGGGCCTCGCGCACATGCGGCAGCCACTGCTGGCCCAGCGCGGTCAGTTCAACGTGCCGCTTGGTGCGGGCGAAGAGCGGCGCGCCCATCGCCTTTTCCAGCGCCTGGATCGATTGGCTGAGCGGCGGCTGGGTGATCCCCAGGCGCTCGGCGGCCCGCCCGAAGTGCAGGGTCTCGGCGACGGCGGCGAAGTGGCGGAACTGACGGATGTCCATACTGATATGTTTAGCGACCTAATCGGCGCCGACTAATATATTTTTAGATTGAAGCGCCTTGGCCTAGAAAGACCCCACGACCGACACTGGATTTCTCTCATGCCTCCCTATCGCTCACGCACCTCCACCCACGGCCGCAACATGGCCGGCGCCCGGGGCCTCTGGCGCGCCACCGGCATGAAGGACAGCGACTTTGGCAAGCCGATCATCGCGGTGGCCAACAGCTTCACCCAGTTCGTGCCCGGCCACGTGCACCTGAAGGACCTGGGCCAGCTGGTCGCGCGCGAGATCGAGGCGGCCGGGGGCGTGGCCAAGGAGTTCAACACCATCGCCGTCGACGACGGCATCGCCATGGGCCACGGCGGGATGCTGTACTCGCTGCCCAGCCGCGACCTGATCGCCGACAGCGTCGAGTACATGGTCAACGCCCACTGCGCCGACGCGATCGTCTGCATCTCCAACTGCGACAAGATCACGCCCGGCATGCTGATGGCCGCCATGCGCCTGAACATCCCGGTCGTCTTCGTTTCCGGCGGGCCGATGGAGGCCGGCAAGGTGACGGTGAAGGGCCAGATCCGCGCCCTGGACCTGGTGGACGCCATGGTCGTGGCCGCCGACGACAAGTATTCCGACGAAGAGGTCGAGGCGATCGAGAAGGCCGCGTGCCCGACCTGCGGCTCGTGCTCGGGCATGTTTACCGCCAACTCGATGAACTGCCTGACCGAGGCCCTGGGCCTATCGCTGCCGGGCAACGGCTCTGTTTTGGCCACCCACGCTGACCGGGAAGCCCTGTTCAAGGAAGCCGGACGCCTCGTCGTGGATCTGTGCCAGCGCTGGTACGAGCAGGAGGATCCGACCGCCCTGCCGCGCGGCATCGCCACCCGGGCCGCGTTCGAAAACGCCATGAGCCTGGACATCGCCATGGGCGGCTCGACCAACACCGTGCTGCACCTGCTGGCCGCCGCGCATGAGGGCGGGATCGACTTCAGCATGGCCGACATCGACCGGCTGTCCCGCCGCGTGCCGTGCCTGTCCAAGGTGGCGCCGGCCAAGAGCGACGTGCATATGGAGGACGTCCACCGGGCCGGCGGGGTCATGGCCATTCTGGGCGAGCTGGAGCGCGGCGGCCTGATTGACGCCAGCCAGCCGACCGTCCACGCCCCGACCATGGCCGAGGCCCTGGCCCGCTGGGACATCGGCCGCACCAACAGCGCCGTCGCCCACGAACTCTTCCGCGCCGCGCCGGGCGGCAAGCCGACCCAGATCGCCTTCAGCCAGGCCGCCCGCTGGGAAGAGCTGGACCTTGACCGCGAGAAGGGCGTCATCCGCTCGGTCGAGCATCCGTTCTCCAAGGACGGCGGGCTGGCGGTGCTGTTCGGCAACCTGGCGCCCGAGGGCTGCATCGTGAAGACGGCGGGCGTCGACGAGTCGATCCTGAACTTCCGGGGCACGGCGCGCGTCTATGAGAGCCAGGAGGCGGCGGTCAGCGGCATCCTGGGCGGTCAGGTCAAGGCCGGCGAGGTCGTGGTCATCCGCTATGAAGGCCCCAAGGGCGGGCCGGGCATGCAGGAGATGCTGTACCCGACCACCTATCTGAAATCGAAGGGCCTGGGCGCGGCCTGCGCCCTGATCACCGACGGCCGCTTCTCGGGCGGCACCTCGGGCCTGTCGATCGGCCACGTCTCGCCCGAAGCCGGCGAGGGCGGCCTGATCGCCTTGGTGGAGACCGGCGACCCGATCCTGATCGACATCCCGACGCGCGGGATCACCCTGGAGGTCTCCGACGCGGTGCTGGCCGCCCGTCGCGAGGCGCAGCTGGCGCGGGGCAAGGCCGCCTGGACGCCGAAGGATCGCCAGCGCGAGGTCAGCCCCGCCCTGCGCGCCTACGCCGCCATGACCACCAACGCCGCCAAGGGCGCGGTGCGCGATGTCAGCCAGGTGGAGCGGGGTCGCTGAGCGCAGAAAAGAGGCTGAGCTAGCGTTCGGCCTTGTCGCCGGTTCGGTTGGAAATCCTCGTCCTTCGACAGGCTCAGGATGAGGATTTTGAGCTAGCCGAGGCCAACATTCGTCCTCACCCTGAGCTTGTCGAAGGGCGAGGGCGGCTCCCCTAGCGGCGTCCATCCTCAGGATCAAAGAGCCCAAGAAAAAGGCCCCGGCGTTTCCGCCGGGGCCTCTGGATCTTCAGTCGCTAGATCCTAAGCCGCTAGATCCAGGCGGTCGGCGTTCATCACCTTGTTCCAGGCGGTGACGAAGTCGCAGACGAACTTCTCTTGCGCGTCGGCGCAGGCATAGACCTCGGCGAAGGCCCGCATTTCGGCGTGGGAGCCGAAGATCAGGTCGACGCGGGTCGCCGTCCAGCGCGGCTCGCTCGACGTGCGGTCATGACCGGCGAAGGCGTTGGCCGCCGTCGGGCTCCAGGTCGTGCCCATGCTGAGCAGGTTGACGAAGAAGTCGTTGGTCAGCACGCCGGGGCGGTCGGTGAACACCCCGTCCTTGGAGCCGCCGGCGTTGGCGTCCAGCACGCGCAGGCCGCCGACCAGAACCGTCATTTCCGGACCAGACAGGCCCAGAAGCTGGGCGCGGTCGACCAGGGCCTCTTCCGGGGCCATGTAGTGCTTGCCCGGGCCGCGATAGTTGCGGAAGCCGTCCGAGCGCGGTTCCAGGGCCTCGAACGAGTGGGCGTCGGTCTGTTCGGCCGAGGCGTCCATGCGGCCCGGCGCGAACGGCACCGTGACGCTGCTGCCGGCGTCCTTGGCCGCCTTCTCGATGGCCGCCGCGCCGCCCAGCACGATCAGATCGGCCAGCGAGATCTTCTTGCCGCGACCGGCGCTGGCGTTGAACGCCTGCTGGACGCCCTCGAGGACCGACAGCACCTTGGCCAGGACCGGCGGGTTGTTGACCGCCCAATCCTTCTGCGGCGCCAGCCGAACGCGGGCGCCATTGGCGCCGCCGCGCTTGTCCGACTTGCGATAGGTCGAGGCCGAGGCCCAGGCGGTCGAAACCAGTTCCGACACCGACAGGCCGGTGGCCAGGATCTTGGCCTTAAGCTCCGCGATGTCCTGATCGTCGACCAGCGGGTGGTCGACCGGCGGGATCGGGTCCTGCCAGATCAGCTCTTCCTTGGGGACCAGCGGGCCCAGATAGCGGCCGATCGGACCCATGTCGCGGTGGGTCAGCTTGAACCAGGCGCGGGCGAAGGCGTCGGCGAACTGGTCCGGGTTCTCGTAGAACCGGCGCGAGATCTTTTCGTAGGCCGGATCAAAGCGCAGGGCCAGATCGCTCGTCAGCATGCGCGGCGCGTGCGTCTTGCTCGGGTCAAACGCGTCCGGGATGTCGGCCGGGGCGTTCTTGGCCTGCCACTGCTTGGCGCCGGCCGGGCTTTCGGTCAGCTCCCACTCGAACTTGAACAGGTTGTCGAAGTAGTGGTTGCTCCAGCGCGTCGGCGTCTGGGTCCAGATCACTTCCGGACCGCCGGTGATGGCGTCGGCGCCCTTGCCCGTGCCGTACTTGCTCTTCCAGCCCAGGCCCTGGTCCTCGATCGCGCCGCCTTCCGGCTCGGGACCGATGAGGGACGGATCACCCGCGCCGTGCGTCTTGCCGAAGGTGTGGCCGCCGGCGATCAGCGCCACGGTCTCTTCGTCGTTCATCGCCATGCGGGCGAAGGTCTCGCGGATGTCGCGCGCCGAGGCCAGCGGATCGGGGTTGCCGTTCGGGCCTTCGGGATTGACGTAGATGAGGCCCATCTGGACCGCGCCCAGGGGCGAATCCAGCTCGCGCTCGCCGCTGTAGCGCTCGTCGCCCAGCCACGAACCTTCGGGACCCCAGTACAGCTCCTCGGGCTCCCACTGGTCGGCGCGACCGCCGGCGAAGCCGAACGTCTTGAAGCCCATCGACTCCAGGGCGACGTTGCCGACCAGCACATAGAGGTCGGCCCACGACAGTTTGGCGCCGTACTTCTGCTTGATCGGCCACAGCAGGCGGCGGGCCTTGTCGAGGTTGGCGTTGTCCGGCCAGCTGTTGAGCGGGGCGAAGCGCTGCTGCCCGCCGCCCGCGCCGCCGCGACCGTCGGTGATGCGATAGGTGCCGGCGCTGTGCCAGGCCAGGCGAATGAACAGGCCGCCGTAGTGACCAAAGTCGGCCGGCCACCAGTCCTGGCTGTCGGTCATCAGGGCGTGCAGGTCGTTGACGACCGCGTTGAGGTCGAGGCTCTTGAACGCCTCGGCGTAATCGAACGCCTCGCCCATGGGATTGGAGCGCGGCGAATGCTGGTTCAGGCCTTCCAGGCGCAGGTTCTGCGGCCACCAATCACGATTGGCGCGACCACGACCGTGGCCCATCGGGCATTGGCCCGCGATATTGTCTTCGACCTTGGCGTCCATTGGTGTGTTCCTCCGCGCAGGTGTTTCCATCACCCCGGCGACTGAGGACACTACCTTTTCGACCATCGGTAAAATTGATTGTTCTTATCACTTAGATAGGAAAAACCACTCCGAACGCGGCGGAGGTGTGGGGGCGCAGGCTCGCCCCATCAAAGCGTGTCATCCCGGAAGCCTCGCAGAGGCTATCCGGGACCCAGGGGGTGACAAAGCACGGTGCGCGCCGCCCCTGGGTCCCGGGTCGGCTACGCCGCCCGGGATGACACGGGATATGGAATCGGGAGTTACGGTGAAGGTGCGCTTAGTTCCCGACAGTTCCCTACGGCCCAGGCTCGCGCTCGGCTCGACGTCAAATTAGTGCATTGTCACCATAGTTCCGTTGTTAGCTTTGCTCATCGTCCACACCGCGCCGGATTAGTGTCGAGGTCGTAGCCGACGACGATGTTGTTTATCTGCACGCCGGTAAAGTAGGTCTGTGCGATTGCTGAGACGGCGACTGAACAATCTGCGTTATCATCAATATTGCTTGGCGTACTGGTGATTGCATCCATTACTTTTCTGAACGCTTTGTCCGCCGCCGCGCCCCGATAGGGATAGCTATTCGAGACCTGTATCTCTACGAACTGTTCCGCATGTGAGCCGTCATAGTGCGCGGTTAGAGACGGGTTCGCCGAGTTGCCACATGTCCCAAAGCACTGCGGGAAATACACGGTGTTCCGGAACATCTTATCGAAGCCACCGAAGGTCAGCGAAGCTGCGTCGGTTAGTCTTTCTTGTGGATAGAACTTGGCGACGTTGAAGGTGCAGCGGTTCGACAGCCCGTCGATCGCCATGTTCCGGACCGCGTTGCCCTTGTAGTTGATCGTCACGTTGCAGCCGGCAACCACATACTTCCGCTCGCCGTCGTTGACGTACTTTGCCGGGCCAATCCGGCGCTCGACGAACGCACGATCGGCGCCCAGCATGTCGGCCACGAACAGCTCCGTGATCGCGGGAGCCGGCCCGCTGAGCGCCTTCGGCTTAGCAGGCGTCGCAGCGTTCGCGACACTTGCCACCATCCCGGCCGCCGTAGCGATCCGCAGCCATTTCTGAATATCTTGAAAGTTCAATTCCTGCCCCCGCGCAATCTGACCGTGCGAATATAAGCGAAGGTTCGCGGAAGGACACGGCCAACCGCGCCCGTAACTAAACAGAAGAATCACGGCGATGGGGTGACGGCACTCGCGAGCGCCATCTGCGTGCCATGATGATCGTCTTTGGCGCGCATCATCAGAATTCTAGTGACAGTGCACTAATTGACGCCGTGCCGCTGCCGCCCCAGCGTTGGGGATGGCGCTGCGCCGTGCCGAGGCGATAGGTCGATGACCCCGTATCCCACCCGCCCGGAACGACACCGGGGATAGATTTGCGGGATAGCGCCGGAAGTCTCCGCGCCGCCTAGCCCGACAGTACCTCGGCCAGGGCCTGGAACATCGGCTTGGGCTGGCCGGCGTCGTCGAGGGGCAGGGGGTGCTCCCAGGGGCGCTCGCCGTTCGCGCCGCGCAGCCAGGAGTCCCGGTCGCGCACGCCCCAGACGCTGAAGGCGAACCGCTGCGTGCGGGGCAGGTCCATATAGGCCTGGGCCAGCTCGCGGGCGAGGTCGGCCTGGCGGGTCAGCAGCCTTGGCAGGCGGGAAAGGTCGGGCTTGTCGCCGAAGGAGATGTCCAGCTCGGAGACATGGATCGGCAGGCCAAGGCTGGCCAGGTCGCGCATGGCGATCCGGCACATCCCCGGCGGGGTGAAGTCTAGCCCCAGATGGCTCTGGGTGCCGATGCCGCCGATCGGGGCGCCGGCCTTCAGCAGCCGTTCGACCATCCGCAGGAAGGTCGCCCGCTTGGTCGGATTGTTCTCGAGATTGTAGTCGTTGATGAACAGCACCGCGTCGGGGTCGGCCTCCTTGGCGTGGTGAAACGCCAGGATCATGTGCTCGTCGACGCCCAGATTGTCGGTCCAGGCCGAGCGTCGCAGGTCGACGCCGTTGTCGTCCACCGCCTCATTGACCACGTCCCAGCCGGCGGCCAGGCCCCGATAGCGGCCCGCGACCGCCAGGATGTAGTTGCGATAGGCGTCGGCGAACCGCCGGCCCTGACCGTCCAGCTTGGCGAAGGCGGGCATGACCTGGGCGTACCAGATCAAGGCGTGGCCATAGAGCCGCAGGCCGTGGCGGCGGGCGAAGTCGGCGATGGCGTCGGGGCGATCGAACCGGAAGCGCCCGTCGTCCTGGAGGATGTACTCCATCTTCATTTCCCACTCGGGCGTGAGCTGGGCGTAGTGACGGAGCAGGCGGTCGACGAAGGCCGGATCGTCCAGCTGGTGGCGCTGCACGCAGGCGCCGACCGGCGTCGTGGCGATCGACTTCAGGGGCGTGTCGGCGATGGGGGCGCTGCTGGCTTCAGGTCCGCAGGCGCTCAGCGCCAGGGCGGAGCTGATCGCGGCTCTTCTCGTAAGATCCATTTTCCGTGTCATCCCGGACGCCTCGTAGAGGCGATCCGGGACCCAGGGGGTGAGGAAGCGCCGTGCTTGTGGCCCCTGGGTCCCGGCTCTACGCGCTGCGCGCTACGGCCGGGATGACACCGGAAGGGGGCGGGCATGTTCGCCTCTACCGACCGCCGACGGCGGCGCGGCGGATGCTGAGTTCGTCCATCTGGGCGGACTCGAAGGCGTTCAGCTTCTTGGCGGCCAGGATCTTGGCCTGCTCGGCGACGTGCTCGTATTTCTTGAGGTTCTCGAAGGCCTCGGACAGCGCGTCGCGCGCGCCGGCTTCTTCCTGCTGGCACTGCTCGATCTGGACCAGCATGTCGGCGCGGCGGCGCTTGTGGCCCTCGCGGTAGCCGATCATGTACCAGCCGGCCGAGGGGTCGCCCTCGGCGTTCTTGGCCTCGGCCTCGGCCTCGGCGTCCAGCAGGGTGACGCGCATCTCGGCGGCCATGCGCCGTTCGGTGATCTCGGCCAGACGCTTTTGCAGCGTCTCGACCTCGTGGTTGGAGATCCGGATCAGAGAGGCGGCCCACTTGGTCACGATCAGTACTCACTCTGCAGGATCTGGCCCAGCATCCCGAAAGAGTCATCGAGACTGGTTGCTTCTTCCTTATCCTGGCTGAGGAAAGCCTCGATCGCCGGGTTCAGGCGGATGGCGCGGTCGACCACGGGGTCGGCCCCGGCGCGATAGGCGCCGATGCGGATCAGTTCTTCCATGTTCGAATAGGCCGACATCACCTGGCGCGCGCCCTTGACGATGTCGCGCTCGTGCGGGTGCTGGCAGCCCGGCATGGTCCGGCTGATCGACTTCAAAACATTGATGGCCGGGAAGCGGCCGCGCTCGGCGATGGCGCGCTCCATGACGATGTGGCCGTCCAGGATACCGCGCGTGGCGTCGGCGATCGGCTCGTTGTGGTCATCGCCGTCGACCAGCACCGTGAACAGGGCCGTGATCGGGGCGGCGGTGGTGCCGTCGGGACGGATCGGTCCCGGCCCCGCGCGCTCCAGAAGCTTGGGCAGTTCGGTGAAGACGGTGGGCGTATAGCCCTTGGTGGTCGGCGGCTCGCCGGCGGCCAGACCGATCTCGCGCTGGGCCATGGCGAAGCGGGTGACCGAGTCCATCAGGCACAGCACCTCTTGATCCTGGTCGCGCATGAACTCGCTGATCGCCAGGGTCATGTAGGCGGCCTGGCGGCGGGTCAGGGCCGGCTCGTCCGAGGTGGCCACGACGACGACGGCGCGGCGCAGGCCTTCCTCGCCCAGCGTCTCCTCGACGAACTCACGCACCTCGCGGCCCCGCTCGCCGATCAGGCCGACCACGACGGCGTCGCAGGTGGCCTCCTTGGCCAGCATCGACAGCAGCACCGACTTGCCGACGCCCGAGCCGGCGAAGATGCCCAGGCGCTGGCCCCGGCAGGTGGTGGTGAAGACGTTCATCGACCGCACGCCCAGATCCAGGCGCTCGCCCACCCGGCCCCGGGCGTGGGCCGGCGGCGGGGCGGTCTTCAGCGGATAGGGGACCTCGCCCTGCGGCAGCGGACCCAGGCCGTCGATCGGCTCGCCGAAGGCGTTGATGATCCGGCCGAGCCACGCCTTGGTCGGGCGAACCACGGCCCCTTCCGGCACGATGCGGATCTCCGCGCCCGGACCCACGCCCTCGACGGGGCCGAAGGGCATGAGCAGGGCGCGGGTCTCGCGGAAGCCGACCACCTCGGCGGGCAGGGGCTTTTGGCCGAAACGCTCGATCTCGACCCGCGCGCCGACGGCCAGGCGGGTCAGGCCGCCGCGCACCTCGATCAGCAGCCCGTTCACCGCGGCCACCCGACCATAGATGGTCAGCGGATCGATACGTTCGACGGCGGCGATGAGGCTACGCAAGACGGCTCCCGAAACAGCAGGCGCCAGACTCGGCCAACGTGGTTAATCGGGAATGAACTCAGCCCTTCGGAGCCGCCTTTGCGGGTGCGACCAATTGGTGGCTGAAGAAGCGCACGACCTCGGTGTTGAACGTCTGGTGGAACGCCTTGCGGTCAAAGCCGGGCGCGCTGGCGCACAGCATCTGGGTCCCGCCCACGGGCGCGGTCTCGCAGGGGGTGAGGAAGTCGAAGTGCCGGGCGCCCTTCACGACGCGGTAGTCGTGCTTGCGCTTGAGGTTGCGGTGCACGAACTCGGCATAGGCGTCGCCCGGCAGGATCTCGTCATCGGCCGCCTTCCACAGCTGCACCGGCGCGGTGATCCCTTTCAGCCCGTCTTTGCCGAACGCAAAGCCCAAGGCTGGGGCGGCCGAGACCACGGCCTTGATGCGCGGATCGTGAACCCAAGGGGCGGTCAGCACGTCGGCGGGGATCGGACGGCCGGCGCTGAGCTTGCAGGCATAGTCGTTGGGGTGGGCCTGGCAGTGGGCGGGAACAAGTCCCAGGTCCGGCTTGCCGCCGGCGGCCGCCAGCACCGTGAAGCCGCCCGAGGAGAAGCCGAAGGCGCCGACCTTGGCCGGGTCCAGCTTGGCCTTCAGCGGCGAGGCCTCCAGCATCCAGCCGATCAGGGCCGACAGGGCGGCGGGGCGGTCGGCCATGGCGGTGGCGCGGCTCTGGTCCTTGTAGTTGTCGCCGGGATGGGTGAGGGCGGCGACCACGAAGCCGGCTTCCGCCAGCGCCTGGGCGGTGTCGGCGTGACCGCCGAAGAAGCCGCCGTTGCCGTGCGACATGACGATCAGCGGCAGGGCCTCGCCGGCGACCGGCGCGCCGGCGGCGACCGTGTGGCCCCACGAGCCCAGCGGCATGAAGGCGGGCGTGGTCTTGGTCGGATACCAGATCCCGACCTCGACCGGCGGGCCCTCGGCGCGGGGCTGGCGCAGCACCATGAAGCCGGCGTTGTCGGCGAGCGCGGGCGAGGCGAAAGCGGCGACGGCGAGGCTGGCGGCGGCGAAAAGAGCACGAAGCGACATGGCGGTCCGGGTGGTCCCTTTGAGATGAGCGATGAGGCTGCTTTGACGGCGCTTTCCGGCCGCCGCCAGCGCTCCTGCGCGAATGGGCGAATGGGTTCGCGGGCCGGCGAACGGGACTGAGCTTGCGATCGCCGTGAAAGAATGTTCTCTAAATGTTCTCATCGCGAGCGATGCTTTCTATTGTATCTGATCGGATACAAAGCTATGATCGAGATCGTAGAAACCGTTGCGTTCAGGGCTTGGCGCGCCGGCTTGCGAGACGCGAAAGGGCGGCGGGCGATTTCCACCCGGCTGGCGCGTCTGGCTCAGGGGCTGTTTGGAGATTTTCGGACAGTCGGCGAGGGCGTTGGCGAACTGAGAATCCATGTCGGACCGGGCTATCGGCTCTATTTTGTCCGACGCGGCGATGTGTTGATCATTCTCCTGCACGGCGGCGACAAGGGGGCCCAGGCAAGGGACATCGAAAAAGCCAAGATGATCGCGAGAAGTCTTTGATCTCTGTGGAGATGGACGAGGAGCCCATGGTTGAACTGGTTCGCTTTGACCCTGTCGAAGAGATCGACGACGCCGAGGCGGTCGCCGTGTTTCTGGCCGACGCCTTCGATACGGGCGACGCCGACTATATCCAGCACATGCTGGGGCTGATCGCTCGCTCCAAGGGGATGGCCGAGGTCGCCGAGAAAGCCGGCTTGGGGCGCGAGAGCCTCTACAAGGCGCTGAAAGACGGCGCTTCGCCGCGTTTCGACACGATCTTGCGTGTGGTCCATGCCTTGGGGCTGAAGTTGGCCCTGGTCAGCGCGACCGAGGCCAATTTCGCCGAAGACGCGGACGACGAAGCCGCCGCCTGACCCCCTGGCGCCGCCGCCTGACGGCGCTCTATACGAAGAGCCATGAGCGCAGACGCTTCCAAGCCGCCCCTGCTGGGCACGGCCCGCGAGTGGACGATCGACCTGTCGGTGGCCGTCGTCATCGGCATCCTGCTGGGCCTGATGGGGCCGTTCGGCAGCTTCTTCAACGACGGGCCGGCGGTGCGCGTCGCCTACTGGGTCTGCAGCGTCGCCTTTGGCATGGTGCTGTTTGGAACGCTCACACGCCTGGGGGCCGCCGGGGCGCGGCGGCTGGGGCTCCCGGACTGGGCGGCGCTTGCGCCCGTGATCCTGGTGGGGACGGTGCTTCTAGGCGCGCCTCTGCGGCTGTTCGCGATCGCCTTCTGGCCAGGCGTGATCGAAGCGGTGCCGCTGGCGGCGTGGTTTGGCCAGTGCCTGGCGATCTCGACCCCGCTGGTCGTGGGGTCCTACGTCCTGCGCGGGCGGCAGGCGGGGGAGGGGCCTGCTCCCCCGGCGCCCGCCCTGTCCCTGACCTCAGCGCCGTCGGAGGCGGCGCCGAGCGCAGACGTCAGTCACGTCCTCTATCTGAAGATGGAGGACCACTATGTCCGCATTCGCACCGAACACGGGTCGCGCCTCGAGATGGGGCCGCTGGCCAGGGTCACCGCGATGCTGACCGGGGTCGAGGGGCTGCAGACCCATCGCTCTTGGTGGGTGGCGCGGCGGGCGATTGCGGGCGTCGAGCGTGACGGTCGCAACCTGCGCCTGAGGCTGGTCGACGGCGAGACCGCGCCGGTCAGTCGCGCCTCGGTGGCCAAGCTGCGGGCGGCGGGCTGGCTGGCGGACGACGCCGAGTAAAGTCCTCCGCGACCGGGTGTCGCGGCGGGGCGCGGCGCGCGGCGAAAACAGGTGTGGACGGCTTAGAAAAATCTCGCGACAGAACGCCGCGATTTCGTGTGTGAGGCGAAGGGGTCAAGGCGGTTCTTAACGCCGTAACGCCGTTCAAACCGCCTTCCAGGCCTCGATTTTCTCGATTTTTTACGGCCAAATGACGCGCTGAAAACACCCGCCTGCGACGCCTGCGACCAATGTGTTCAGGGGCTCCGACGCGGCTTGCACCCGATTCGCAAATCAGATTAACCATTCCTCCGACGGGAAACATTCACCATTAACCAGTCTTAAATTAACTCTCCGGCAAAGTGGCCGAAGGGTTTCACCGGCGGACTCCCGCCAAAGACGTTCGAATACGCCAGTGTTGGCGTGGAGGGGCTCATGCGCGTACTGTTGATCGAGGATGACAGCGCGACGGCGCAGACCATCGAACTGATGCTGAAGTCTGAAGGCTTCAACGTCTATACGACGGATCTGGGTGAAGAAGGCGTCGATCTGGGCAAGATCTACGACTACGATCTTATCCTGCTCGACCTCAATCTTCCGGACATGAGCGGCATCGATGTTCTGCGCACCCTGCGGGTCGCGAAGATCAACACGCCGATCATGATCCTGTCGGGCTCGTCGGAAATCGACACCAAGGTCAAGACCTTCGCCGGCGGCGCCGACGACTACATGACCAAGCCGTTCCACAAGGACGAAATGATCGCCCGCATCCACGCGGTGGTCCGTCGTTCGAAGGGTCACGCTCAGTCGGTCATCAAGACCGGCGACATCGTGGTCAACCTGGACGCCAAGACGGTGGAAGTGAACGGCAACCGCGTTCACCTGACCGGCAAGGAGTACCAGATGCTGGAGCTCCTCTCCCTGCGCAAGGGCACGACCCTGACCAAGGAAATGTTCCTGAACCACCTGTACGGTGGCATGGACGAGCCGGAACTGAAGATCATCGACGTCTTCATCTGCAAGCTGCGCAAGAAGCTGGCCGCTTCGGCGCACGGCAAGCACCACATTGAGACGGTCTGGGGCCGCGGCTATGTGCTGCGCGACCCGAACGAGCAGGTCAACGCCGCCTGAGTCGTTGGAACTCCGGCAGCCTACTGTAGAACCCACCCAGAAACGCCCACCCAAAAGGTGGGCGTTTTCTATTTGAAACCATAAGGTTACGCTTCGCCCATCCGCGAACGGGAACCTTGGTCGTGACAAAAAGACAAAGGCGCGGAATAGTCCGGTCGGCTGAGCGCCAGGGCCGAGACGGTCCGGCGTAACGCTTGCTGGGGGGCTTCCCAGCCGTGTCATTTTGGCTTACGCGGCATCGACACCGACGGGGGACCGATGCAAGAATTCGATCCACGACGTAGCGCCACGCGCTGGGCGCCGCGTGTTTTCACCGCGGTCGCCGGCCTGCTGGCTCTGGGCCTGGGCTGGAAGCTGACCGCCGGCGACGCCGCGGCCCCGCTCGCCAAGGCTCCGCTTGATCCCGCCGCCCTCGTGGCCCTGCAGCACATCGCCTTCGCCAGCGCCGAGGCTCAGCCCGGCTTTGAACGTCCTGAAAACATCGAGGTGAAGGTCCGCCCCGGCGAGACCCTGCAGGGCGCAGTGCAGCGCACCGGCGTCGCGCCCGAAGAGGCCCGTCAGGTCGTGGCCACGCTGCAAGGCGCCATCGACACCGTCAACATCAAGGCCGGCATGGCCTTCGAGGCCGCCGTCGCCCAGCGCCGCAGCCAGCGGGGCCCCGCGCGTCTGGTCGGCCTGTCGATGCGCACCAGCCCGTCCTCGACCCTGACCGTCTCGCGCACCTTCGACGGCGCCCTGCGCCTGCGCGAGATGGAAGAAGAGGTCCGCGACGAGCAGCAGGTGGCCTGCGGCGAGATGAACGGCTCGTTCTACGAGAGCGTGGCCAATGTCGGCGGCACCCCGGCGGTGATCAGCCAGGCGGCCAAGCTGTTCTCGCACAAGATCGACTTCTCGCGCGACATCAAGGAAGGCGACCGCTTCTGCCTGATCTTCGATCGCAAGGTCACCGAGAGCGGCCGCACCATCGAGGCCGGCGACCTGGAATACGCCGAGGTTAAGGGCCAGAAGTTCTACGCCTTCGATCGGCGCGGGGAGGACGGCAAGAGCCAGTTCTTCGACGAGACCGGCAAGAACATCAAAGGCTTCCTGCTGCGTACGCCGGTCGACGGCGCGCGGATCACCTCGAAGTTCGGCCTGCGTCGCCACCCGATCCTGGGCTACAACCGCGCTCACCAGGGCGTCGACTTCGGGGCCGGCACCGGCACGCCGATCCTGGCCGCCGGCGACGGCGTCGTGCTGGAGGCGCGCCGCTGGGCCGGCTATGGCAACTGGCTGCGCATCCGCCATTCGGGCCAGTGGGACACCGGCTATGCGCACATCTCGCGCTACGCCAAGGGCATCAAGCCGGGGACGCGGGTGCGTCAGGGCCAGGTCGTGGCCTATGTCGGCTCCACGGGCATGTCGTCGGGCCCGCACCTGCACTACGAGGTCTGGCTGAAGGGGCAGCGGGTCAATCCGATCGGCGCCAAGGTGCCGCAGGGCACCATCCTGGCGGGCGCCGAACTGGCCTCGTTCAAGTCGCAGAAGGCCCGCGTCGACCGCATGCTGGCCGAGGGCGGCGCGCCCGTCAGTGGCGAGGACACCCCCAAGCTGGCCAGCGCCGACATCCAGAAGGCCAAGCTCAGCCTGCGGTAGGGTCTGGCCTAGGGTGTGGGCGCGAAAGCGCCGATACCGCAAAGCCCAAACAACGCGTCATCCCGGAAGCCTCGCAGAGGCTATCCGGGACTTAAGCGGCACGCTGTCGTGCGGCGCCCCTTAAGTCCCGGCGCTACGGCCCGCTACGCGGTCTTCCGGCCGGGATGATGACGGAAAATGATCTCAGTGAGTTAAGTAGCGCCGCCTTGCCCTCTTCCACCCACCTCTACAGCGACCGCCGCTTCGTCGTCGGCGTGGCCCTGTTCTGCTGCCTCTTGTGGGGCAGCGCGTTTCCGGCGGTGAAGGCGGGCTATGCGCTGCTGCATGTGGCCAAGTCCGACACCGCCGCCCAGATGCTGTTCGCCGGCTGGCGCTTTCTGGCGGCGGGGCTGATCCTGCTGGTCCTGGCGGTGGCGAGCCGGAGGCCGATCGCCGTGCCCCGCGCCCAGATCGGACGCCTGGTGGGTCTGGGCGTCTTTCAGACCACCTTGCAGTACGTGTTCTTCTATATCGGCCTAGCCCACGCCACCGGTGTGAAGTCGTCGATCATGAACGCCACCGGCGCGTTCTTCGGCGTCATCCTGGCCCATTTGCTGTTCCCCAATGACAAGCTGACGCCGCGCAAGGTGATGGGCTGTCTGCTGGGCTTTGCGGGCGTGCTGGCCGTGAACCTGGGCGGGAAGGGGTTCGACTTCGAGTTCAGCCTGCTGGGCGAGGGCTTTGTGGTCGCCGCCGCCTTCGTGCTGGCGGCCGGCTCGATCTGGGGGCGCGCGATCTCCCAGACCTGCGACCCTATGGTGATGACCGGCTGGCAACTGGCCATCGGCGGCGGCGTGCTCTTGGCGATCGGCGCGGTGGCGGGCGGTCACCTGGAGGCCTTCGACGTCCGCTCGCTGGCGCTGCTGGCCTATATGGCCGGACTGTCGGCGGCCGCCTTTGCGCTGTGGAGCCTGCTGCTCAAGCACAATCCCGTGGGCCTGTTGGCGGTGTTCAACTTCCTGATCCCGGTGTTCGGGGTGCTGCTATCGGCGCTGTTCCTGCACGAGCCGGTGCTGGCCTGGAAGAACGCCGCCGCCCTGGCGCTGGTGTGCGGGGGGATCGTGCTGGTCACGGGGCGGGCGCGAAGCCGCCAGGGCTAAGGTTCCCCTAGCGACAAACGCCGTGTCATCCCGGAAGCCTCGAAGAGGCTATCCGGGACCCAGGGGGTGACAAGACGCCGTGCGGACCGCCCCTGGGTCCCGGCTCTCCGCCCGCCTTTCGGCGCGCTCCGGCCGGGATGACACAGGGATAGCTGCCCTTACTCCACCCCCGCCACGGCCAGCAGGGCCGCCAGGCCCACCTGCATGCCCTTCAGGCTCTCGTCCTTGGTGACGTCGATCCACTCATCGAGCGCATGCGCGCGGCCGCCGCGGAAGCCCGCGCCGATGGTCAGGGCCGGCACGCCCAGGCTCATGGGGATGTTGGAGTCGGTCGAGCTGGCCTGATAGGTCGGCTTGTAGCCCAGGGCCTTTACCGCGCCTTCCGTCAAGGCGACGATCTGGGTGGTGTGTGGCGTGGCGCCGGCCGGGCGCTCGCCGATCACCTTGGCCTGGTAGCTGACAACGCCGTTCTTGGTGGAGCGGACGGCGTTCTCGCCGGCCACGGCCTTGTCGAAGATGCCGATCAGGGTCTGGTCCAGCTTGGCCAGTTCGGCCGCGCTCTCCGAGCGCATGTCGAACTCCATGAACACGTCGTGCGGGATCGAGTTCACCGAGGTGCCGCCGCCCGTGACGCTGGCCGAGTAGGTGGTCTTGGGTTTCTTGGGCGCCTCGATCGCGTAGAGGTCGGTCACGGCCTTGGCCATGGCCGCCATCGGATTGACGATGCCGAACGCGCCATAGCTGTGGCCGCCGGGACCCGTGAAGGTCACGCGATAGCGCTTGGAGCCGGTGCCCTGGTCGACGATCTGGTCGGGATCGCCGCCGTCCATCGAGAAGAAGGACGTGATCCGGCCCTTGTAGGGCCCCTTGTTGAAGAGGTAGCGCACGCCGCGCAGGTCGCCGGGGCCTTCCTCGCCGACATTGCCGACAAAGAGGATATCGGCCTTGGTCTTGATGCCCGCCGCGTCCATGGCGCGGACATAGGCCAGCAGGGTCGACAGCGCGCGGGTGTCGTCGCCGATGCCCGGCGCCATCAGCTTGGTGCCCTCACGGCGCACCTTCACGTCGGTGCCTTCGGGGAAGACGGTGTCCAGGTGCGCGGCGATGACCACGAACGGGCCCTTGCCCTTGGTGGCTGTGCCCGGACGCACGCCCATGACATTGCCCTCGGCGTCCATCTCGACATTGGTCAGGCCGTGGGCCTTCAGCATCTCGAGATACGCCTTGGCGCGCTGCTCTTCCTTGAAGGGCGGGGCGGGGATCTCGGTCAGGGTGATGATGTCGGCGACGGTGCGGTCGAAGTCGGCGTCCAGCTTGGCGACGGCCTTCTTGAAGCCGGGCGAGGCGACGATCTTGGCGACGGCCTTGTCGGCGTCAGCGGCCTTGGGCGCGGTGCCCTGGGACTGAGCGGTTGCGGGCGCGGCGACGAGGACGGCGGCCAGCGCGAGCAGGGAGGCGGTGTGGCGGAGCATGCGGCGAATCCTTGAGCTTCGCGCGCACCCTAAACCGTCATGCCGAGCAAAGCGAAGCTGGGTCCGAGCTTTCAAATCCTCGTCATCCCGGAAGCCTCGGAGAGGCTATCCGGGACCCAGGGGGTGAAGAATCGCTGTGCAAGCCGCCCCTGGGTCCCGGCTCTTCCCCCGGCTTTCGCCGGGGCGCGGCCGGGATGACGATTGGTTTTTTAGACCTTCAGCACCGCCTCGCCGCCCACCCAGGGATCGCTGATCGAGTCCGCGCCGGTCTCGATCCGGCCGGCCAGGCGGCGCAGCCAGGTCGGCTCGCCCTCGAGACGCGCGGTGACATCGTACCAGCCCTGCTGGGTGGCGAAGGTCTGCGACACGGTGTCGACGCCCGGCAGATCCACGCGCCAGGGCGCCTGGCCCAGGATATCGAGGTCGACGGAGCGGGCGGTCGGCCGCGTGTTGCTGATCGTCACCACCAGGCCGTCCTTCGACGGACGGGCGGTGATCTCGACGCCCGTGCCGGTCCCGGCGAACCGACGATGGAAGCCGTTGGGACCCACGATCCACAGATCATGCGCCCCGGCCGGCCATGTGTCGGTCATGTGCGCCTTGGGCCCCACGGTGTAGCGACGCGGGACCTGGTCTAGGCGCAGGCGATCATAGACGTGCAGCACCGCCGCCACCTTGCCGGCGTTGACCATCGTCAGGGCCATACCGTCCGGCGTGACGCGCCCGTCGATCTCGAGGGCATAGGGCAGGGCGCGCGAGGGGCGGGGGCCCTTGGCCTGGACCGGGGCGACCACCGCTTCGGGCGTCGGCGGCTTGGCGCGGCCCAGCTTGGCGGCGCGGCCCGCCGGCTCGGCCGTGGCGGGCAGGGCGGGGAAGGGGTTGGTGTTGGGCGTCTTGAAGTCGAAGCAGGTGGTCAGGTCGCCGCATACCGCCCGACGCCACGGCGAGATATTGGGCTCCATCACGCCAAAGCGTGTCTCCAGGAACCGCAGCACCGAGGTGTGATCGAACACCTGGCTGTTGACGAAGCCGCCCCGGCTCCACGGGGAGATCACGTACAGCGGCACGCGCGGACCCAGGCCATAGGGGCGGCCCATCAGGTCGTCGCGCTCGGACTTGGCCTCGGTGGGATTGCGCACCCGGTGATGCTCGCCCACGAGATCGACGCTGGAGGCGCCCAGCAGCTTGCCCGCCGCGTCGTACGATGGCGGGGCCGGCGGCGGGACGTGGTCGAAGAAGCCGTCGTTCTCGTCGAACATCACCAGGAACACCGTCCGCGCCCAGACCTTGGGATCGGCGGTCAGGGCGTCGATGACGCGCGCGGTGTAGTCCGCGCCCTGGGCGGGGCTGGAGGGGCCCGGATGCTCAGAGTCGGCGGCCGGGGCGATGATCCACGAGACCTGCGGCAGGCGGCCGGCCAGCACGTCCTCGCGCAGCTTGTCCAGGTGATGGGTCGACAGGGCCAGCTGCTTCAGGCGCGGGTTCGAGCCCGGCAGGTCCTTGTAGGCCTCGCGATAGGCCTTGAACCCCGCCAGCGGGTTGTCGGTGAAGTTGTCGGCCATGTCCTGGTAGATGCGCCAGCTGACCCCGGCCTGCAGCAGCCGCTCGGGATAGGTCGTCCAGCTGTAGGACTCCTTGGACCCGCCCTTTTCGGCGAAGTTGTCATGGCTGTTGGAGATCGACGGACCGCCGGCCTGCCCCAGGCCGTCATTGGTCCCGGTCCACAGGAACAGGCGGTTGGTGTTGGTGCCGGTCTGGGTCGAGCAGTGATAGGCGTCGCACAGCGTGAAGGCATCGGCCAGGGCGAACTGGAACGGGATGTCGGCGCGCTGGAAATAGCCCATCGACCAGGGCTTCTTGGCGTCGGGCCAGCGGTCCATACGGCCCTGGTCCCAGGCGTCCTGGGCGTCGGTCCAGCTGTGCGGCGTGCCCTCGACGCGCATGTGGGCGAAGGTCTGGGCGCTATCCAGCGGGAAGGGCGCCAAGAGCTTGTCCTTGCTCCAGGCCTGGGCGAAGACCGAGCCGTCCTGGCGTCCCGCCGCGTCGCGGACCGGGATCGGGAACCGATCGCCAAAGCCGCGCACGCCGTTCAGCGTCCCGAAATAGTGATCAAAGCTGCGGTTCTCCTGCATCAGGATCACCACGTGCTCGACATCCTGGATCGTCCCGCTGCGCACGTCGGCGTCGATCGCGGCGG
The DNA here is from genome assembly GCF_002310375.3 of Caulobacter vibrioides. GTDB lineage: Bacteria > Pseudomonadota > Alphaproteobacteria > Caulobacterales > Caulobacteraceae > Caulobacter > Caulobacter vibrioides_D. The sequence goes on along the minus strand of NZ_CP023315.3, from coordinate 3,227,288 downwards.
CGCGCGCCAGCGCCGGCGGCAGGCTCAGGGCGCCGAGGGCGGCGAGCAGGCTGCGACGGTCGAGATTGGGCATGGCGGGACTCCGGTGAACTGCGGCCGGAGGTAGCATGTGGTGTTTGGCGCGCGTGTGACAGAGGGCTATCGCCCGTAAGTCTCCGCAGTGTTCTGCGCGGCGTCCCGCGCCTCAAGCGCCTTGCGGATCGCGTCGTGCGCCGCCTTGTCCAGGGTGTGACCGTTGATCAGGGCCGCGCCGGCCAGCGTCAGAAGCGCGGGCACGACGGCGAAGCTGACCGAGAGCACGCCCAGCGCCAGCGGCGTATTGCCGGCCCCGAGGTCCGCCTTGAAGCCAAAGAGGTCCAGTGCGCTGACGGACGCAAAGACCGCAATGGCCGAGCCGATCTTCACGACCCCGCTCAGCAAACCAAACATCAGACCACTGCGATCCACGCCGCTCTTGAGGCGCTCCTCGTCGCCCAGGTCGGCCATCATGGCGCGCAGCAGGATGGGGCCCGCGCTGTAGGGCAGGCCGGCCAGGGTCATGGTCACGATCCCCCACGCCAGCCCCTCTGGCGCCATCAGCACCGAGAGCTGCGCCACGGCGTAGGCCGCCGAAGCGATGGACAGGGCGCGATGCTTGCCGATCGCCTGTCCAAGCCGCCCCCAGAGGGGCGCGCCCAGCAGGGCGCCGGTGAAATAGAGCAACAGCAGCAGGCCGGCCTCGGAACGGTCCCAGCCACGAATGGCGTCGAAATAGAAGAAGAACAGCGTGCCGGCGATGACCGGGCCCGTCCCCAGAAGAATGTCCGACACCAGCAAGCGCAGAATCGACGGCCGGCGGATCAGATCCCAATAGTGACGCCAGGTGGCGGAATTGATGTTCGGCGGCGACGGCGGCTCGTGAACGGCGAACAGCGCCAGAAGGATGGCCACGGGCAGGCTCAGCACCACGAACCAGCCCATCGCCCGCACGCCCTGACCGTAGTCGAGCCCGAAGCCGAGCTTCATCAGCGGCGGCATGGCCAGCACGATCAGCATGCCCAAGACGGTGAAGCCCTGCCACCAGCTGAACACGCGCGCGCGCTGCCCATATTCCGGCGCCAGCCGGGCTCCCCAGGTGACGTGCGCCATCGTCGCCATGGACTGGCCCAGGAACCCCAGCACCAGCCAGAACAGAATGTAGGCGCCGTCGATCCCCGGCCGCGCCATGAACAGCATCCAGACCGCGAGCACGGCGATGGGCAGGCCGGCCACCAGCCAGGGCTTGAACCGGCCAAAGCGCGTGTTGGTCCTATCGATCAGGAACCCGAGCGTCGGATCCAGCCACAGGTCGAACAGGCGAACGACGCCGAAGGCCAGCCCGATCGCCGTCAGGCCCACGCCCAGATCCGTGGCGTAGTAGTTGGGCAGATAGACGACGACGGGCATGAGCATCGCCGCCACCGGAACGCAGGGCAGCGCAAAGGCCGCCAGACGCCAGGTTCCTAAGGGCCCTTGGCCGCTGCTTGCGCGCTCAGCGCGGATCGCCGCCACTCCCCTCAGTCAAACACGATCACCGATCGCGCCAGCTCGCCGCGCTTGAGCTCGTCGAACGCCGAGTTGACGTCCTCCAGCTTGATCCGGCGCGAGATCAGTTCGTCCAGCTTCAGCTTGCCCGACATGTAGAAGTCCACCAGGCGCGGCATGTCGACCGGGAAGCGGTTGGAGCCCATATAGCTGCCCTGGATGCGGCGCTCGCCCAGGAAGTCGACGCCGTGCAGCTCGATCTTGGTGCCGACCGGGATCATGCCGATGACATTGGCCGTGCCGCCTCGGCGCAGCATCTTGAACGAGGCCTCCGCCGTGGCTTTCAGGCCGATGGCCTCGAAGCTGTGATGCACGCCGCCGCCGGTCAGCTCGACCACGGCCTTGGCGATATCGTCGACCTGGGAGGCGTCGACCACGTCGGTGGCGCCGAAGGTCTTGGCCAGCTCCAGCTTTCCGGCCAGGCGGTCGATGGCGATGATCCGGCCCGCGCCCGCGATGGCTGCGCCGTTGATGGTGGCGAGGCCCACGCCACCGCAGCCGATCACGGCCACGGTCTCGCCGGGCCGGACGTTGGAGGTGTGCATCACCGCGCCCACGCCGGTCATCACCGAGCAGCCGATCAGGGCGGCGCGGTCGAACGGCATGTCCTTGCGGATGGCGACGCACGCGTGCTCGTGCACCAGCATCATCTCGGCGAAGGACGACAGGTTCAGGAACTGGGCCATCTTGGTGTCGCCCGTCCCGGAGAGGTCCTCGCGGAACAGACGGGGCTCCTCACCCTTGCCGCGGCGGGTCTCGGGGCTGATGCAGAGGTTCATGTGCCCGGTCAGGCAGACCTCGCAGTGGCCGCAATAGGGGTTGAGGCAGGTGATGACGTGGTCGCCGACCTTGACGGTGCGAACCTCGGACCCGACCGCCTCGACGATGCCGGCGCTCTCATGGCCCAGCACGGCGGGCAGGGCGTGGGTGTAGGAGCCTTCGACGAAGTGCAGGTCGGAGTGGCAGACGCCGGCGGCCTTGGTGCGGATCAGCACTTCGCGCGGGCCGGGCTTGCCGATGGCCACGGTCTCGATCTGGAGGGGTTTGCCCACCTCGCGCAGAACAGCGGCCTTCATGCTCGTCTCCCTCTTGTTTGAGAGCAGACTAGCGTTCCGTTCGGGGCGAACGGAAGGGCTATTCGAACAAATGTTTGGGGGCTTGAGCCCTTAAGCGGCCAGGGCTTCGATCGGGCGCTCGGGCAGGATGCGGCTGACGGCCAGCAGGATGGTCATCGAGCCTTCGCCCGAGGTGATCACGGCCGACACCAGCGGCGAGTCCTCGCCGTCGCCCAGGCTGGGCGGCGGGTTGATCTGGTCGGCCTCGACGATGAAGCTGTCGCAGACCGCATCGACCAGCATGCCGGCGACGTCGTTCTGGTTCTCGACCACGATGATGACCTGACGCTCGCCATCCTCGGCCACGCCCTTGCCAAGGCGCCACGACAGATCGATGACCGGCATCACCTGACCGCGCAGATTGATCACGCCCCGGACATAGGGCGGCGCGTCGGGCAGGGGGGTCGGCGGGGTGACGCCGCGGATCTCGCGCACAGCGCTCACGGGCACGCAATAGGTCTGGGCGCCGACTTCGAACGACAGGACCTGAAGGGCCTGGCCTTGGGCGTACGACACGATGCTGGTCATGGCGGTCTCCGTGCGCGCGAAGGCCGCAAGAGACCTTCGATGGCTCCACCCTGTCTTAAAAAGATAAACAAACCGGTTCTGGTCAGGGTTGATGAATTCTGTTCAGCCGCCGTTCAGGCTGGAAATCCGATCGTTCCTTCAACGCTTGAAACGACGCATTGGGCGACGCGGCGGAGACTTCAGGAGGCCGGCATGGCCAGCAAGATGTTCAAGACGGTCGGACGCGTCGCCGCCGGCGTGGCCGCCCTTTCGCTGGTGGCCGCCGCGACCACGGCTTCGGCCGACTCGCGCCATCACCGCCACAAGCGCGACAAGGGCGGCGACGTCGCCGCCGCCGCGATCACCGCCGGCGTCATCGGCCTCGTCATCGGCGCGGCGATCGCCGACGACGACCATCGCGACGACCGCTATCGCGACCGCCGCTATGCGCCGCCGCCGCCCCCGCCGCCGCCGCGCTACGGTCAAGGGTACGGCTATGGCTACGACCACGACTACGCGCCGCGCCCCTACTATGGCGACCGCGAGTGCTGGACGACGCGGGAGTACAATCGCCGGAGCGGGTCGTACTATGAGCGGACCGTCTGCCGTTAAGCCGCCCTACAGGATCGGATCGCCGTTGTGAGCCGGCGATCCGTACGGCGCCGACCGCCCCGTCGGCGCCGGCCCAGCCCCGAGGTCCCCCGACCTCGGGGCTTTCTCATATTGAGGGGGCCGCGCCAAAACAGGACTCGACTCTGCTGCGGAATGAGAACAAAAAAGGAACATAACCGCGCACCGACAGAGGATCCGACATGTCGCCCCTCGCCAATCCCGCCTTTGCCAACCCTGCCTTTGCCAATCCTGCCTTTGACAGCCCGTTCAATCCGGGTCTGCGACTGACGGACGATCGCCTGGATATCGCCGAGGCCGTGCTGGCCGGGGCCTGGCGGACGCTCCGCGCGGCGGGGTTCGGCGAGGCCGAGGTGCAGGCGCTGTTCGATCAGATCGCTGATCGTCCCGAAGACCTGGCGCGGCGCCTGCGCAAGATGGCCAACGCCTCGGGCTGAGGGCGTACATCCGAAGTGAAGGCTGGGTCGTAACGCTATCGATCCGGCCGCTTGGCCCCTCCCCTGGTGTCTCCCGATGGAACACTCAGGCGGCCGGAAACGGCGCCCGTCCGCCTTCCGTCCCCAAGCGCGGCGGATGAGCCGCGGAGCCTCCCGTCGAACCCCCGAGTTCGAGCGGGAGGCTCCGATGTCTCACCGGGGCGCGCGGTTCAGCGGGGCGCGCCCGTCTGTCGTTCAGTGCGCGTTAGGTTTAAGTGTAAGCGGTTAAACCGCTCGAACGCGCTCTAAGTCTATGAATTAGAGCCTGTTTATCTGGTTTAGATGGAACCATCTAAACCAGGCAGGCTCTAGTGCGCCGAGTGGTTGTACGGCGTCTGCGAGGCCGAAGGCGGCGTCGGGGGCGCGGTCGGCGCCTGGGCCTGGGCGGCGGGCGCGGGCTGACCCGGCTGCGGCGCCGGCGTGGGGCGGCGGAACTTCAGGCTACGGCCCTGGAACTCGGCGCCCGGCTCCATGGCCAGCTGCTCGTGGGTGATGTCGCCGTCGACCCGGGCGGTGCCGTACAGGCGAACGCTCTGGGCGGTGACCGCGCCGATGACCAGGCCGTGGATCTCCATGGCCTGCGCCACGATCGAGCCCTCGATGCGCGCGTTGGGGCCAACGATCAGCTTGCCCACCTTCACATCGCCCAGCACCACGCAGTCCAGGTGCACCTCGAGGTCGCCGACCACGTCGCCGCGGATCGTCAGGCCCTGCGCAATCAGCGAGGCGGGCTTGGGGCGCGCCGGAGCGGGGGCGGGCTGGGGCTGAGCCGGTTGCGGCGTGGCGGCGCGCTGCGGTTCCAGCGGAGTCAGGGCCAGCTTCGCGGGAGTCTCTTTCTTCTTGGCGAACATCGGCTGCGACCTTGTCTCAAAATGGGCGTTTGGAAGACCCAGGCAGCAAGATCGGGGCCGTTTTCTGGCGGTTGTCCAGTCCGGCGCACCAAACTTGGTATGAGCCGATCATCGCCAGGACGGTCGGGTCTCTGGCGGGAAGCTCCAGGCTGCTCACGACCTTGGGGGATGTTGGCTCCCTGCGTCCTTCGAGGCGCGCTCAGGAGCGCGCACCTCAGGATGAGGTGTTCAGCAACAGACTTCCTCATCCTGAGGTGTGAGCCGAAGGCGAGCCTCGAAGGACGCATGGCGGCTGCATGCTCGCCGTCGTCGGGTGTGTATCCCTCTCCCCTTGCGGGAGAGGGTGGCCGCCGAAGGCGGTCGGGTGAGGGGTCGCGCTCGGCTATCCGGAGACGCCTTTCAACCCCTCATCCGTCAGCTTCGCTGACACCTTCTCCCGCAAGGGGAGAAGGAAACCTGGGTCCGCAAACCACCCGCTGCTGGGGTTCAAGTCGTCCGCTTCACGTCCTTTTATCCCGACCTCCCCGGCGAACGCCGGGGCCCAGATTCATCCGCAGCGGTTAGGGCTGACGCGCCATCTCTCGGCGCTGAACGGATAGGCGCCCGTGGGTTCGATCTGGATCCTGGCGTTCGCCGGTACGCCCTGCCGTTCACCGATCAAGGCTTACCATTGACCGAGCCGGGGTGGACGAGCGTGCAGCGAACGGGTCAACCAAGGCCATGACCAGCCCATCCCTCAGTCAACGCAACGTTGCGCCCGACGCAGTTCCTGTTATCCCCGCCTTGGTGATCGCAACGGCGCGTCGATAGCCCGATCCACAATTGCGGCCGGTCCCTCCAAGCTCTGGATAACCAAAAGAATGCTGAAGAAAATTTCCGCCGCAATCGGCCTGATTGCGATCATGGGCGGCCTTGCCAATAGCGCAAACGCCCAGACGACGCAGATCGCAGACGCGGACAACAAGACCGCCGCGATTGAACGCCTGGTCCAAAGCGAGATGGCGTCCCGCCGTATTCCGGGGCTCCAGCTGGCGATCGTGAAGAACGGCAAGATCGTCTTCAAGGGCGCTTACGGCCAGTCCGACCTCGAGACCGCCAAGCCTGTCACGGACCGCACGGTTTTCGGCATCAATTCGATCAGCAAGGCCTTCACCGGCGTCGCGGCGATGCAGCTTGTCGAGGCCGGCAAGCTCGATCTCGACGCCTCGGTGACGCAATATCTCCAAGAGCTTCCGCCCGCGTGGAAACCGATCACGGTCCGCCAGATCCTGACGCACACATCAGGCCTGCCCGAGATCATCGACGACAACACCCGGCTGATCGACGGCGCCGAGCCCGACGCCGCCTGGGCGAGGGTGCAGGAACTCCCCCTGAGATACACGCCCGGCACGCAGTATGCCTACAACCAGACCGGCTACGCCCTGATGGGCAAGATCATCGAGAAGGTCTCAGGCAAGCGCTTCGTTGACGCCGTTCGCGAGGGGCAGTTCAAAGCGGCGGGCATGGCGCAGGCCCGCTTTGGAAACACGGCCGACACCGTGCCCGAGCTGGCCCGGCTCTACACCTATCTGACGCTGCAGATCACAGACATGAGGACCGTCGGCGTCGAGCGCAGCGAGACCCCGCTTGCGCGCCAGGAGGTGTGGCCGGCCTACATGCATCCCACCGCAGGCGTTCAGGCCACGGCCACAGATCTGGCCGCATGGGTTATCGCGCTGCAGAAGCGCAAATTGGTCAGCGAAAAGGGCCTGGAACAGCTCTGGACGCCGCAGCAACTGCCCGACGGCAGCTATCGCGGCTTCAACAAGACCATCAATGGCTATGGCCTGGGCTGGCCGGTCATTCGCCGCGCGGAACACCCCGCCATCACGCCCACGGGCGGCAATCGCGCGGCCATCTTCATCTACCCCAAGGATGACCTTACGGTGATCGTCCTGACGAACCTGCTGGGCGCTTCACCCCACAGTTTTGTCGACAAGATCGCGGCGCAATACATCCCCGATCTCGCCGTCGAAAACTGACGATAGCGTCTCGTCGCGAGGGCGCCGTCAGTCTGGCGCCCGGCGGCGGGACCCTTCAGTTTTGGGTCCCCGCCGCCAAAGCAAAACGCCCGCCTCTTGCGAGACGGGCGTTTGGAAATCGCGGTGGGAGGTTGCTCCCCCTTACGCCACCTTCACCCGCGCAGCGCTCTCCGGAAGATCCGTGCCGAACGCGCGCTGGAAGAACTCGGCCACCGTCGGGCGTTCCAGCTCGTCGCACTTGTTCAGGAAGGTCAGGCGGAAGGCCAGGGCCACGTCGTGGTCGAAGATCTCGGCGTTCTGGGCCCAGGTGATCACGGTGCGGGGGCTCATGACCGTCGAGATGTCGCCGTTCATGAAGGCGTTGCGGGTCATGTCGGCGACGCGGACCATGGCCGCCAGGGTGCGCTTGCCTTCGGCGGTGTCGTAGCCGGGGTTCTTGGCCAGCACGATGGCGGCTTCGACGTCGTGCTCGAGATAGTTCAGCGTCGTGACGATCGACCAGCGGTCCATCTGGCCTTGGTTGATCTGCTGGGTGCCGTGATAGAGGCCCGTGGTGTCGCCCAGACCGATGGTGTTGGTCGTGGCGAACAGGCGGAAGTACGGGTTGGCGCGGATGACGCGGTTCTGGTCCAGCAGGGTCAGCTTGCCGCCGGCTTCCAGCACGCGCTGGATCACGAACATCACGTCCGGGCGCCCGGCGTCATATTCGTCAAACACCAGGGCGACGGGGCGCTGCAGCGTCCAGGGCAGGATGCCTTCGCGGAATTCGGTGATCTGCTTGCCGTCCTTCAGGACGATGGCGTCCTTGCCGACGAGATCGATCCGGCTGACGTGGCTGTCGAGGTTCACACGAACCAGCGGCCAGTTCAGGCGCGCGGCGATCTGCTCGATGTGGGTCGACTTGCCCGTGCCGTGATAGCCCTGGACCATCACGCGGCGATCATAGGCGAAGCCCGCGCAGATGGCCTTGGTCGTCTGCGGGTCGAAGCGATAGGCCGGGTCGATGTCCGGCACATGGCTGTCGCGGTGGCTGAAGGCCGGAACCTTCATGTCGCTGTCGACGCCGAACGCGTCGCGCAGCGTCACCCACTTATCGGGGACCAGGGTGGTCAGCGGATCGGCGGCGGAGCTGGTTTCGGCGAACTCGGGCATGCTTCCGGCTTACCGCCTTGGACCCGCCCGTTTCAAATGGAAATCCGCTCAAAGCGGGGGTTGGCGTTCACTTTCCTGGCGAGGGCGGGCTTCCCCGCGGGGAAGGCGACGAAGCCGAACAGAGTTGCGCGGGGCGTGATTCCAGCGTGACCGCCTTGCCAGATCCGAACGCCGCTCCAGATAAATATTGAGAGCGTCTTCGAGCGCACGCCCCGCGCGGCGGCCGATGCGGTTTGAATGTCGTTCCGTGCCCGTGACCGCCATCAGCCAAGAAGGAGCGCGCTGCTTGTATCGTCTGGACGTTCGGAGACTCTTCGCGGCGGCCGGTCGCGAGATCGGGGTGGCCTCCGCCCTGCTGATCGTAGCGCTCGGGGGCTGGGGTTTTGTGGGGATCGCTGACGAGGTGGTCGAGGGCGAGGCCCATGCTCCGGACCTGGCCGTGTTGCAGGCTCTGCGCGTGGCGGGTCAGCCCAGCGCGCTGGTGGGCCCCGAATGGCTGCATGTCGCCGCGGTGGACATCACCGCGCTGGGCTCAGTGGCGGTGCTGACCTTGCTGATCCTGGCGGCCTTCGCGTTTCTGGGCTCGCTGAAGCGCTGGACCGAAGCCTGGCTGCTGGCGCTGAGCGCGCTGAGCGGCGTGACCGTCAGCCAGGGCCTGAAGGCGGTGTTCGGCCGCGAGCGTCCCGACGAAGCCTATCGCGTGGTCGAGGCGGTCAACGCCAGCTTTCCGTCCGGCCACGCCATGCTGTCGGCGGTGGTGTTCCTGACCCTGGGCGTGCTGGCGGCGCGCTTTTCCGAACGGCGCAGGGTCAAGATCCTGGCGCTCAGCGCTGCGGTGATTGTCAGCCTGCTGGTCGGCGCCAGCCGCGTCTATCTGGGCGTCCATTGGGTCAGCGACGTGCTGGCCGGATGGAGCGTGGGCGCGGCCTGGGCGATGATCTGCTGGCTGGTCGCCTATCTGGTCGAGCGGCGGTTCAAGCCGTCTTCGGCTTCGGACGCCACCTGAGCTCCAGCGTGGTCCAGACCGCGCCGGCGAAGTCGCCCAGCCCCACCGCCAGCCAGGCCTTGGGCAGCCAGTCCAGCAGAACAAAGGCCCCCAGGATCACCAGCGACAGCACCCGCAGAACCACTGAGGCGCGCATATAGGTGCGCTGGCCGGTCCAGCCGGCGACGTGATAGCCCATGGCGTAGGCGAGCAGCAGCAGACCGCAGAACCGAACCCAGGGCAGGGCGGAGGCGTCGACCGGCGAGTCCAGCAGGCGCAGGACGGCGTTCGGCTGCACGGCCAGGGCCAGGCCCGCTGTCGACAGCAGGCCGCCCCAGAACCAGATGCTCCACGGCTTGCCGAACGGCACCGGCGTCACCGGCGTCGGCGGTTCGGTGGGCGCACGCCACGCCGGATCGCTGACTGTCATCTCTTAGGTCCCGCCCCCTGCTTCGGCGCGGGACAATGGCGCATTCGCCTAGCGCGCCGCAAGGGATCGCTGCGGTTTGAGAGGGGGCTAGCGCCTATCGGCGGATCATTCCCGCGAGCGCCTCATTGATCCGGCTCTGCCAACCTGGCCCCTGGGCCTTGAAGTAGTCGACCACCGAGCGGTCCAGGCGGATGGACACCGGCACCTTGGTCTCGGACTTCTGAGGGCCACGCACCCGAGCGGCGGTTTTTGGAAAGGCCGCCAGGACATGAGCCGGCAAGGACTCCGGCCCCTTGGATCGCGCGACGTCACCCGCAGTCCATTCCGGATTTTCCGGGTCAGCCATTGGCTTGCGAGACATAGCGCTTCATCTCCTTCTGGTGGGCGCGACGCAAGCTGATGGCTCGCAACTCGCCTTGGCGGTCGGTGAAAACCAGGCAGTGAGCGACGCCATCAATGAACCCGAGAGCCCGATAGCGCACCTCGCCATAGTCATGCCGCTCGTCCACCAGAACGGCCCGAATATCCATTTCTGGGGCTCGTTCGAGCGATACGCCATGCTTGGCGATATTCGCCTGGTTCTTGGCCGGGTCGAACTGCACATCAAATTGTATACACGATTAAGGCGGCCCTCTCAACGCCCCTCCCGCGTCTCGGCCGGGCGGGCTAGAACACCTCCATGCTCACCGCCCTACTTGGCCTCGCGCCGATCGTCATCGCCCTGCTGACCCTGTCGGCCATCTTCTCGGCCGCCGAGACGTCCATGACCGGCGCCAGCCGGGCGCGGATGCACCAGCTGGAACGCGAGGGCGACCGGCCCGCCAAGCGGGTCAACAAGCTGTTGTCCGACCAGGAGACGATGATCGGGGCGGTGCTGCTGGGCAACAACCTGATCAACATCCTGGCCTCGGCCCTGGCGACCCAGGTGCTGACCACCCTGATCCCCGGCCCCTGGGGCGTGGCGGTGGCCACCGCGGCCATGACCGTCTTGATCCTGATCTTCGCCGAGGTGCTGCCCAAGACCCTGGCCATCCTCCGCTCCGACGATGTGGCGCGGGCCCTGTCGGCGCCGACCCTGTTCATCGTGCGGCTGTTTGGCCCGATCATCTATGCGATCCAGTGGATCGTGCGCCGCACGCTGCGGGTGTTCGGCGTCAAGCTGGACATGGCGGTCGACGTGCTGGCCGCCCACGAGGAGATCCGCGGCGCGGTCGACTATCACCACTCCGAAGGCCTGGTGGAAGCGGGCGACCGCCGCATGCTGGGCGGGGTGCTGGACCTTTCGGACATGGACGTCTCCGAGATCATGGTCCACCGCAAGTCGATGGTGCTGCTGGACGCGGGCCTGCCGGCTCGCGATCTGGTGGCCCAGGTGCTGGAAGCCCAGCACACCCGCGTGCCGCTGTATCGCGACGAGCCCGACAACATCGTCGGCGTGCTGCACGCCCGCGACCTGCTGAAGGCCCTGGCCGAATGTCCGACGGGGCTGGAGGGCCTGGATATCGCCGCCATCCTGCGCGAGCCGTGGTTCATTCCCGACACCACCAACCTCAAGGACCAGCTGAACGCCTTCCTCAAGCGCAAGAACCACTTCGCCCTGGTGGTCGACGAGTATGGCGCCCTGCAGGGCCTGGTGACGCTGGAAGACATCCTCGAGGAGATCGTCGGCGAGATCGAGGACGAGCACGACACCACGCTGGAGGGCGTGCGCCGGCAGGCGGACGGTTCGGTGAATGTCGACGGCCACGTCACGGTGCGCGACCTCAACCGCGCCATGGACTGGCGGCTGCCCGAAGGCGAGGCGGTGACGATCGCCGGCCTGGCCATCCACGAGGCCCAGATGATCCCCGAGCCCGGCCAGACCTTCATCTTCTATCGGCATCGTTTCCAGGTGCTGCGCCGACAGCGAAACCAGATCACCGCGCTGCGGATCAGCGCGCGACTTGACGACGACAGCGAAGCTTAGGTTTCCTAGCTTCACAATTGACGGAACCGAGCGCCAATCCGTGCGTTGAGCTCCCTTAAGAACCAGGGGCGGTTCTGTGTTTGGGGGCGCGGCTTGGCCATAGTGGCTGATAGCGATGTTGGCGAAGTCGGTGACGCCGATCTCGACGCGCGCCTGCGCGAGCTGGAGCGCCGTCTCGCCGCCGAGGTACGCAAGTCCGACACCCTGGCGCGGGTCACCGAGGCGATCGCCTCCCGCAACGACGTCGACGCCTGCGTGCAGAGCGCGCTGGACGGCGCGCGTGAGATCATCGGCGCCGCCTATGGCGCGTTCTTCTACAACCAGGTGGAGCCTGACGGTGAGAGCTATGCGCTCTTCCGGCTGTCGGGCGCGTCGCCCGAGGCGTTCGCCAACTTTCCTCGGGTTCGCAAGACCGAGATCTTCAAGCCGACCTTCGACAACACCAGCGTGGTGCGTTCGGACGATATCACCCTGGACCCGCGCTATGGCCACAACACGCCGCGCCAGGGGATGCCCGAGGGTCATCTGCCGGTGCGCAGCTATCTGGCCATCCCCGTCGCCACCCGTCAGGGCGAGGTTCTGGGCGGTCTGTTCTTTGGCCACCCCGAGCCTGGTCAGTTCACCGTTCGCGACGAGAGCCTTCTGGTGGGGCTGGGCGCCCAGGTCGCGGCGACGATTGACACGCTCAAGCTCAAGGCCAGCGCCCTGGCCGAGCTGGAGCATCGGCGCAAGACCGAAGAACGCCTGAAGTTCGCCCTGGACAGCGGCCGCATGGGGTCTTGGGACCTGGACGTGACGACCAAGGCCTATGAAGCTTCCGACCTGTGCAAGGCCAATTACGGGCGACGCGCCGAGGAGACTCTCACCTTCTCCGACCTGGTCGAGACGATCCATCCGGACGACCGCCCGAGAATCCTGGCGGCGATCGACAGCGCCATCCGCGACGGCGCCGACTATGATGTCGAGTACCGGGTGATCCACCCCAGCGGCGAGCTGCGCTGGCTTCACGCGCGCGGTCGCGCCGCCCAGCGGGCCGATGACGGGGTCCGGCGCCTGGCGGGGGTGTCCCTGGACATCACCGAGCGCAAACGCGCCGAGGTGCGGCAAAAGCTGCTGGTCAACGAGCTGAACCACCGGGTGAAGAACAGCCTGGCGACGGTGCAGTCGATCGCCGCCCAGACCCTGCGCTCCTCCGCCTCGCCCGAGTTCTTCCGCGAGGCGTTCGAGACCCGCCTGATGGCCCTCTCGCAGACCCACGACCTGCTCACCCGCGAAAGCTGGGAGGGCGCCAGCCTGCGTGAGGTGTTCGACGTCGAGCTGCACGCCATGGCCGGCGAGGATCGCGTGAGCTTCGACTACGCCGCCGACGTTCGCCTCACGCCCAAGGCCGCCGTGGCCCTGGGGATGGGCGTCCACGAGCTGGCCACCAACGCGGTCAAGTATGGCGCGCTGTCCACCCCTGAGGGCCGCGTGAAGGTCGTCTGGGGCGTGGATCGGGACGTGCTGCACCTGACCTGGTCGGAAAGCGGCGGTCCCGAAGTGCGCCCGCCCACCCGCTTTGGCTTCGGCGCGCGCCTTCTTCGGCGCGGACTCGCAGCCGAGCTATCCGGCGGGGTCGAGCTGACCTATGATGCCGCCGGCCTCGTCTGCCACATGGCGTTGCCCCTGCGCGCCCTGGAGCCCTGATCCATGAAGACACTCTCGTCCCTGAAGGTTTTGGTCGTCGAAGACGAAGCCTTGGTCTCGATGCTGGTCGAGGACATGCTGACCGATCTGGGCTGCACCATCGTGGGCCCCGCCGCCGAGATCGAGGAGGCCTTGCGCCTGGCCGGCTCGGCCGAGATCGACGCGGCCTTGCTGGACGTGAACCTGGGCGGCCGTCCGATCTTCCCGGTCGCCGACGCCCTCAAGACCCGCGGCGTGCCGTTCGCCTTCGCCAGCGGCTATGGCGAGGCGGGCCTGACCGAGGACCATCGCGGGTCCACCGTGCTGCAGAAGCCGTTCCGCGAGGCCGACCTGCGCCGCGTGCTTGAGGGGCTGGTCGCTCAGATCGCCTAAGGCCGTAGGGCGGATGGCGCGCAGAGCGCCGCGCCCCGTCGGCATCCCATGAAAAAGGGCGGCCCGCGCAGGCGGGTCGCCCTTTTTGCTGATCGCAACCGCAGCGGCGATGCGCTGGACCGAGAACTCGGCCCAGCGCGGTCGCTTCTAGAAGCGGGCGTTCACGCTGAACTGGTAGGTGCGACCCACCGAGCTGTAGATGACGCCAACGGCCTCATCTTCCCAGCGCTTGCCGGCCAGGTTGTTGACGTTGAAGCGCAGGTCGATCTCGTCGGTGATCTTGTAGCCGACATAGAGGTTGTAGACCGCGTAGCCCTTGCGATCGAGATAGGCGTTCTGCTCGACCGTCGCCGGCACAGCCCCATTGAACCGGATCGTGTCCGACACGGTGTTGATGTTGAGGCTGGTCGAGATCTTGTCGCGCGAGTAGCCGATCGTCGTGTTGCTCTGCCACTTGGGCGTGCCGATGCTGCCGAGATATTGCTCGGTGTCGCCCGGCAGGCCGGTGCCGCTGAAGCTGGACTCGTAGGTCCGGTAGAGGTTGCTGTTCAGCGAGATGCGGCCCCAGTTGCCCGTCGAACCAAACAGCTCCGCCAGCGCCTTGCGGTAGGTCACCACGATGTTGGCGGCGCGCAGATTGGTCTGGGCCAGGTTCAGATAGGTCGACTGCCAGCCGTCGTTGACGCTGAACGCGCGGGCGGAGTTCGGCTCCGTACCCGCCGTGTAACGCGGCACCGAGGCGCAGCTGTTCACACCAAACTGAGCGCTGTTGTCGGGGTAGGCGGTCGAGTCATAGCAGTAGGTCAGCAGTTGCTCGGCCGACACGCGGGTCAGCTGATCCTTCAGCTGGATGTCAATATAGTCGAACGACATGCGCAGGTTCGGGATGAAGCGCGGTTCCAGGACCACGCCGGCCGTCCAGCTTTCGCCGCGCTCAGGCTTCAGCTCCATGTTGCCGAAACGGGCGCCCAGCACCGAGGGCGCGCCGGGGTTGAAGGTGCTGAGGAAGGTCTCGGCGTCGGCGTTGTTGGAGGCGTAGCCTGCGGCCCGGACCGCGGCGATGCAGTTGGCCCGGCGGGTCGCCGGGTTCAGACCCGAGTTGATGTTGCCCACCGAGCAGGGGTCGGCCATCGTCGTGAACGAGGCCTGGCCGCCCAGGAACAGCTCCACACCGTCCGGCTGGCGGATCGAGCGGGTGACATTGCCGCGGAAGGTGATGTCGCGGATCGGCTGGAAGGTGGCGGCCAGCGACCAGATCTTGGCCAGGTCGCCGTCATACTTCGGGCTGACCGTCTTCCCCAGCTGGTTGGTGAAGGTCGTCGCCTCACCGTTCTGCTTGGACCAGCGGACCGCCGGGTTGATTTCCAGGCGCTGGGCGAACGGCAGGCTGAACTCACCGCCCAGGATGGGGATGTTCAGCTCGACGCCATATTCCTGCGCCTCGGTCTCATACTGGGTCGCCGAGATCGCCGCCGAGCGCGTGCGGCCGTAGCGCGAGATTTCGTCGACCGAGTAGTCGTTCTTGGTGGTGCGGCGTTCAGCGGCGAGCGCCACGCCCACCGGACCGCCGGGCAGCTGGAACACGTCGCCGGTGATCGAGCCTTGCAGGAAGGTCTGGGTGTTCTCGAAAGCGTAGGTCTGCTGGGCGGTCACATAGTCCTTGGCCGCCTGAGTCATCTGGTTGTAGCCGAACGGGTTCAGCGGCTGGCAGCTGTCGATCATCGCCTGGGTGACCGTCGGGGTGAACGGCTGCTTGGCGATCAGGCCGCCCGACTGGGGGATGTCGGCCAGGTTGGTGACGATCACCGACGGGCTCTTACCCAGATAGGCGGCGGCGTTGGTCTTGGCCCGGCAGGTCAGGGCGCCGCTGCTGTCGCGGACGCTGTCGATCGCCAGCAGGTACTCGAGGTCGCGGATGCCCAGCGACTCGACCTTACCGTCAGCCTTGCCGTAGGTGTAGGAGACGTCCCAGGTCCAGGTGCGCTCCAGGAAGTCGAAGTCGCCCTTCAGGCCCTGCGCGAAGTTGCCGATATTGGTGACGCCGCGCTGCGGGTTGTCGCCCAGGATGTCCTGGTTGGTGCGCGACATGATGAAGTTATTGGCGCTGTTGACCGCACCGCTGTCGCGCAGCAGCTGCTGCGAGGCCGCGCTGAGGTAGGGGTTGTTGATGCTGACCAGGATGCCCGAGCCTTCGGTGCCGGCGGCGGTCACCGCGTTGCCCGAGGCCGCGTTGCGCGGCACCACGGTCCGCACCGTCGAATAGGTGTTCTGGCTGTAGGCCTGGATGCGGTCGTTGATGTCAAAGGTCGCGAAGGCCGTGAAGTTCTTACGGTTCTGCGCGTTCTGGATCAGGTTGGTGCGGCTGGTGTTGTTGCCTTGGATGCCCGGGGCGTTGCCCAGGGTGCCTTGAGCGTTCGGGCCGATGTTGGCGAACGACCAGTTCTCGGCCTGGCCATTGGCGTTGAAGCGGACCGGCTTGGCGATGAACGGGAACAGCGCCCGGGTCGCCGGGTCGGTGTTGGCCACGCGCGGGATGTTCGAATAGAGCGAGCCGACGATCAGGTTGATGTCGGTGTTCGGGTTCTGCGCCAGGTACTCGCGCAGGGTCGGCAGCTTGCTTTGCAGCACGTTGACCGCCAGCGTGTTGAGCTGGGCGACGGTCAGGCCGGCCGGGGCGGTGACACCGTACTTGGCGAACACGGCCGCGGCGGTGACGCCGGTCGGCAGCGAGGTCGGCGCGAAGTTCGGGAAGGTGCCCGACGCGGCGGTGGTGAAATAGAGACCGTTGCCGGTGGGGACGCCCGGGACCAGCTGCGAGGTCGCGCTGACCGAGCCCGTCGGCAGCAGACACGCCGTCACGCCGACGATCGTCGCCGGGCAAGCCGCCGTAGCGGTCGAGGGGGCGAAAGCCACGCCCGACGCATACTGCAGCGAATTGCGCGTGGCATAGGCGTAGGCGGTCGACGGAAGGCCGTCGTCGGTGTTGCGCAGGAAGGCGCCGTTGTTCAGGGCCGTGACGTCGATGGCGGCGTTGGCGGCGAAGTTCGGATTGCGCTTGGAGCCGTTGAACGCGTTGGTCACGCCGACGCCGGCGTCGATCACCCACGGACGGGCGTCGCCGTAGAGCGCATTGGTCTGGGTCTGTTCAAAGGCCAGGGTCAGGTTGGCCCGGTCGTCCATCAGGTTCCGGCCGACGATGACGCTGAAGCTGTAGCGGTTGGCGTCGCCCTTTTCCGAAGCCCGCGCGGAGGCGCGCACTTCGCTGCCGACGTACTTGTCCTTGATGATGTAGTTGATCACCCCGGCGATGGCGTCCGAGCCATAGGCGGCGGCGCCGCCGACGGTCAGGGTGTCGACGCGGTCGATGAGCTGCGACGGGATCGCGCCCAGATCGACCTGCGAACCGGCGTTGTTGCTGGTGACGAACAGGGTCGCGGCGTTGCCCGAGACCTGGCGGCGGCCGTTGACCAGCGTCAGGGTGCGCTGGCTGCCCAGACCCAGAAGGTCGGCGAAGGCGGTGCCCAGGCTCGAGGTCTGGCCGCCGTTGTTGGCGTAGGGGCTGGCGCCGACATTGACCATCGGCTGGCTCAGCACGATGTCATAGGCGTTGTTGAAGCCGCGCTCGATGATCTCTTCCTTGGTGACCTGCACCCCGGGGATCGTCCCGTCGAACTGCGGACGCTTGATGCGCGTCCCGGTGACGACGATCTCGGTCACCGTGGCCTGGGCCGGCGTCGTGTCCTGAGCAAAGGCGTAGCCGCCCATGACGGCGCTAGCCGCCGCGCCCGCGAGCAAAGCAATCTTCATTTGAAAAAAGTCCCCGAAACTCCCCGCCGATGGCGGAGCCCCTACTGTTGAATGGCTTGCTCGCCCGCGTTCTCGGCGCGAGACAAATTCGCCATGGCGGCACACTGGTCGGGGTCACGGGTTTTTGCCACAAATTAGTCTCGATCCCCCCGAACCGAGCAGCATCGCCTAAAAGTTAGGCAAGGCGACGCAGCAGTACGACGGCGCCGATCGCGGCTTCCCACCATCGAAAGTGCGAAAAACCGGCGAAAAAGTCGCTCGTCTCGCAAAACGCTGGCATGCCGCAGGGCGGATTTTACCCCTTAAGCGGCCTGCGCGTGGTCCTTTGCGGGGCTGTACGCGCAAGATTATTCTATTTTTGACGGAAGAGCGCCAGATACGTGACTTTTTGGTAACGCTGCGCCGGCAACCCGTCCGAATTTGGCCATGATCGCTTCTAGCGCCGCCGAAAGGCTTTAACGTCGGATCTTGAGGAATGGCCCTCTTTTGCTCCCGCGCGCGGCTGGCGTGACGGGCGCGCGTACTTTTGAGGACAACAAAAATATGGCGTTGAAAACCAAGGTTCTCCTGGCGACGACGATGCTGGGTAGCCTCACGGCTTTCGCTCCGGCCCTTGCCCTGGCGCAGACCGCGCCGGCGGGCCCCGGCCCAGGAAGCGACCGCCGTCGAGGAAGTCGTGGTCACCGGCTCGCGCATCCGCCGCGACCCGACCAACTCCCCGACCCCGCTGATCCAAGTCAGCCGCGACGACGTCGTGGTCACGGGTCAAGCCAGCGTCATCGACGTTCTGGCCGACATCCCCGCGCTGGCGGGCTCGCTGGTGCCGGAAGACACCACGGGTTCGGGCCTGAACGACGGTGGTCTGTCGCTGCTGAACCTGCGCGACCTGGGCACCGGCCGCACGCTGACCCTGGTCGACGGTCGTCGCCATGTCGGCTCGAACGGCGCTGGCCTGTCGGTCGACGTTGACACCATTCCGCGTCTGCTGATCCAGAACGTCGAAGTCATCACCGGTTCGAACTCGGCCCTCTACGGCGCCGACGCCGTGTCGGGCGTGGTCAACTTCGTTCTGCGCAAGAACTTCGAGGGCCTGGAAATCGACGGCACCGCCGCTCAGATCAACCAGGACGGCCAACTGAACCGCCGCCTGTCGGCCCTGGCCGGTCGTAACTTCCTCGATGGCCGCCTGAACGTCTACGCGTCGGCCGAGTACGAGAAGAACGACGAAGTCCGCGACAGCCAAGTCGACTGGCGCAAGAAGGCCTGGGTCCTTCTGAACAACGACAGCGACGTTGCGAACAACCAACCCGACGGCGTCCTGGACAACATCCTGATCAGCGACGCGCGCACGCTGTCGATCGGTCCGGTCGGCGGCATCACCGTCCTGGCCAACTCGCTGCGTCCGTCGGCCAACCCGAACGATCCGGACATCCCGTTCCAGAGCTGCTCGGCGGCCATCGCCCCGATGAGCGCCAACTGCTTCGCGATCGAACCGGGCAACTCGTTCATCTACGATCAGGCGGGCGCGGCTCGTAACCCGTCGTTCGGCACGTTCCGCGACGAGAACGGCTTCCAGCGCGTCACCAACATCGGCGGCGACGGCCTGAACCCGAACACCGATTTCAGCCAGGGCAGCCGTCTGCCGCGCTCGGTGAACTACCGCTTCCAGGGTGGCGTCAACTTCGACATCACCGAAGACCTGCAGTTCTTCACCGAAGCCAAGTACGTCAAGGAAGAGACCTTCGACGAAGGTCAGCAGACCTTCTTCGACATCGGCATCCTGCCGGTGGCGGCTGGTACGAACCCGTCGTGGTTCTCGAACAGCTCGTTCAACATCGGCCTGGACAACGCCTACCTGCCGGCCAACGTGCGCAACGCCGTCCTGGCCAACACGCGTACGCCGATCACGGCCTACAACACCGCGACCGGCGCGATCACCACGACCGCCGCCGTCTCGGACGTCCGCGCCCGTCACAGCCTGTTCGGTCCGCTCCGCACGCAGCTGAACGAAAAGGAACTGAAGCGCTTCGTCGCCGGCTTCCGCGGCAGCAAGGACGACTTCGGCTTCATCCACAACCTGTCGTACGAGCTGGGCTACACCTACGGTGAGCTGAAGAACAAGAACTTCGAACGGGGCGTTGACGCGCCGCGCTTCAAGTTCGCCACCGACGCCATCGTGGACACCGCCGGCATCGTCAACGGCAAGCCGGGCGAAATCGTCTGCCGCGTCCAGGTCCTGGACAAGCAAGGCGCCACCATCCGCGACGACGCCCGTTCGAGCCGTGACGGCCGGACGGTCAACTACGCCAAGGGCACCAAGGCCTACGAAGAGATCACCAACTGTAAGCCGATCCGCGTGTTCGGCCCGGGCGGCATCAGCCAAGACGCGGCCAACTACCTGCTGGCCGAAATCAACGTCCAGGAAAAGAACGTCCAGCAAGACGCCCTCGGCTTCGTGTCGGGCGAACTGTGGGACTTCTGGGGCGCTGGCCGTATCGGTCTGGCCGTGGGCGCCGAATGGCGTCGTGAAGAAACCGAAGCGATCGGCCGCTCGGCCTCGACCGGCGACCGTATCCTGTTCATGAACACGGGTCCGGACTTCCCGACCTCGTCGTACGAGACCAAGGAATACTTCGGCGAATTCCGTCTGCCGCTGCTGCGTGACCTGCCGCTCGCCAAGAGCCTGGAAATCGGCGCCGCCTACCGGAACTCGGAATACACCACGATCGGCAAGGTTGAGACCTACAACTTCAACCTGCTGTGGCGCCCGATCCAGGACGTCATGTTCCGGGCCACCACGGGTAAGTCGGTGCGCGCGCCGACCCTGGGTGAGACCTTCCGTCCGCCGACCCAGACCTTCGCCACGATCACCGATCCTTGCGATGCGCGGAACCTGATCAACCTGACCGACGCCAAGATCAAGGCGAACCGTGAGAAGAACTGCGTCGCGCTGGGCATCCCGACCGGCACGAACATTATCTACTCCAGCACGCCGGCCGGTAAGAACGCGGGCAACCCGTTCCTGAAGCCTGAAGAGTCGTACTCGATCACCGCTTCGATGATCGTCACGCCGCGCTTCTGGCCGAAGGCGACCTTCGTGTTCGATTACTACGACATCGAGATCAAGGACGTGATCGCGGCGGTCAGCGCGCAAACGGCGGCCAACCAGTGCGTCAGCGGTGACGTGCTGAACACCGCCATCTGCGCCACCCTGACGCGGACCGGCGGCGCCGGCTCGGGCACCACCCCGGCCTACGGCATCATCGACTTCATCCAAGGCTCGGTGAACTACGCCCGCACGACCAACCGCGGCATCGACTTCCAGTTCCTGTACCGCACCGATATCGAAGACATCATCGGCAAGGACTGGGGTCGCCTGAACTACCGTCTGTCGGGCAACTACCTGTTCGAGCAGCACGACTTCGTGAACATCTCGAACCCGAGCGAGCACATCGACAACGAGACGGGCCTTGGCCTGCCGCGCGTCCGCTTCTCCTCGCGCGTCAGCTGGGAAGTGAACGAAAAGCTGGCGATCACCTGGAACGCCGACTGGCAAGCTTCGCAGTGGCTGAGCAACGGCACGCGTCCGTTCGACGTCGACGATATGAAGGTCGACCCGGACAACCGCGACTCCCGTTACTACAGCACGCGTCCGTTCGTGCAGCACGACTTCACCGTGACGTACTCGCCGCGTGAGCGTCTGGTGCTGCGTGGCGGCGTGGTCAACGCGTTCGACCGCGAGCCGGATCGTTGGTTGGGCAACTCGACGAGCGACAACTTCGACCTCTTCGGTCGTCGTTTCTTCCTCGGCTTCAACTACAAGATGTAAGCTGAGACCCTCGGGTCGAAGCGGGAAGGGGCGGTCTTCGGACCGCCCCTTTTTCTTTGGCGATCAGGCGCGAAAAAGCCGCCGTCGATGTGCGACGGCGGCGCGTTCGAGGCGTTCCAGGCGATCAGTCCAGGTCGCGCGGGCCGAACGAGCGGGGCAGCAGGTCCCAGAACGCCACGCGCTCGGTGGGCTTGCCGCCCTGGACCGAGACGATCTGGCAGGTCTCACCGGCGAACTCGGCGATGCGCTGGCGGCAACCGCCGCAGGGCTGGACCACGGCGTCGGAGCCGGCGGCGATCAGCACCTTGTCGATGCGGCGCGCGCCGGCGGCCGTGATCATCGCCCCGATGGCGGTCTGCTCGGCGCAGGTCCCTTGCGGATAGGCGGCGTTCTCGACATTGACGCCGTAGTGGACAGCGCCGGTCTCGTCGATGACCGCTGCGGCCACGGTGAACTTCGAATAGCGGGCGTAAGATCTCGACAGCAGCGCCGGCAGGGCGGCGGCGATCTCGTTTTCGACAGCTTCAGGGGACGGAGGGGCGTCGGCGCTCATGGATGTTCCTGCCACCCGGCAGGATCGCGCCGGGATGGAAGGCAATCAGCGACGACGTCATGGCGCAAGCAGAAAGTAAGTTCGAACTTACCTTTTGCCCGCGCCTAAGCGTCTCCGGGCGCCGATGCGGAGATCGACAGCGCATGTACGGGCCCCGCCAGCTCCTCGGCCAGGACGTGCATGATCATCCGCTGGCGCATGACGCGCGGCTTGCCCGCGAAGGCCTCGGCCTCGATCCGCAGATTGAAGTGGCTCTCGCCCGCGCCCGTATGGCCGGCATGGCCATGGTGCCGGTCACTGTCATCGACCAGTTCGAGGGCGGAAGGCGAAAAAGCGGCTTCCAACTTGCGGCGGATGGTCTCGGCGACGGCGTTCATGATGCGTCTCTTACTTGTCAATCCTTGAACGCAAATAGCGTGGCCTTACTCTAGACGCCATGAACCGGCCGTTCGAGTACCGTCCCAAATTTTACGACATCCGGATCCGTCCGCCCAAGGAGGGCGAGGACGATCCGGCGCACGACGTCCTGGGCCTCAAGCCCGGCGAGAAGCGTTGCGACCATCCCGACTGCCGCCTGGCCGGATCGGCCAAGGCGCCAAAGTCGCGCGACCTGCCCAATGATCACTACTGGTTCTGTCAGCGGCACGCGGCCGAGTACAACAAGAACTGGAACTTCTACGCCGGCATGAGCGAGGCCCAGATCCGGGCCGAGCAGGAGAGCGAGCGGATGACCGGCGGTCGTCCGACCTGGAGCTTCAAGGCCGACGCCAATTCGCGCGAGGCCGCCGCCATGGCCGCCCGCGACGCGCGCCACTTCGCCGATCCGTTCGGCGTCTTCCGCGCCCAGCAACGCCGGGCCGAGGCCGAACGCTCGGCGGCCGAGCGCCGCCTGGGCAAGCTGGAGCGCCAGGCCCTGGCCGACCTCGACCTGGAGGCCACGGCCGACAGCGCCGCGATCAAGGCCCGCTACAAGGAACTGCTCAAGCGCTGCCACCCCGACGCCAACGGCGGCGACCGCAGCGCCGAGCACAAGCTGCAGCGCGTGATCAAGGCCTATAAGCAGCTGCAGAAGTCGGGGATGGTGTAGGGCGTTCTGGCCTCATTCCCCGTGTCATCCCGGGCGGCGAAGCCGACCCGGGGCCCAGGGGGTGGCAAGGCGCTGTGCGGACCGCCCCTGGGTCCCGGCTCTACAGCCCGCTGAGCGGTCTTCCGGCCGGGATGACAACGCGTATTGGATTGTCGGGTTGAGAGGGTTCCGTCTAACCCCGACAGGCTCCTAGACCGCCCCGTCCTCAATCAGGAACGCCTTCAGCGCCGCGCGATCCACGTCCTTGGCGACGAACGCATCGCCGATGCCGCGCGCCAGCACGAAGGTCAGCTTGCCACCCTCGGCCTTCTTGTCCTGGCCGCAGTGAGCGATCAGGGCGTCGGCGGCGAAGGGCTCGGGGCGCACATCGGCCAGCGTGGTCGGCAGGCCGGCGGCCTTGATGGCCGCCTGCGCGCGGACCGCATCCTGGCTAGGGCAGAGGCCAAGCTTGGCCGAGAAGCGGAAGGCCTGGGCCATGCCCACCCCGACGGCCTCGCCATGCTTGAGCGCGTCGCCAAAGCCCATCTCGGCCTCGATGGCGTGACCGAAGGTGTGGCCAAGGTTCAGAAGGGCGCGGCGGCCGGCCTCCTTCTCGTCCTCGGCGACGATCTCGGCCTTCATCTCGACGCTGCGGCCGACGGCGCGCACCAGGGCGTCGACGTCGCGACCCAGCACCGCCTGGACGTTGGTCTCCAGCCATTCGAAGAAGGCGAAGTCGCCCAGGAGGCCGTACTTGATGATCTCGGCATAGCCGCAGGCCAGCTCGCGGGCGGGCAGGGTGGCCAGCACGTCGAGGTCGGCCAAAACCAGGCGCGGCTGGTGGAAGGCCCCGATCAGGTTCTTGCCGCGCGGCGTGTCGATGGCCGTCTTGCCGCCGACCGAGCTGTCGACCTGGGCCAGCAGGGTGGTCGGGACCTGCACGAAGTCGATGCCGCGCTTGTAGATCGCCGCCGCAAAGCCGGCGAGGTCGCCCACGACGCCGCCGCCCAGGGCCACGATCTGGTCGCCGCGCTCCAGGTTCAGGGCCAGCAGGCGGTCGGAAAGATCGGCCAGGCCCTCGAAGCTCTTGCTCTCCTCGCCGGGCGCGATGGTGATGACGTCCACGGTGATCCCTGCGCCTTGCAGCGCGGCGGAGAGACGCTGGCCGTGGTGCGCCCCGACATGGGCGTCGGTGACGACGGCGACGCGCTTGCGCTTGCCCAGCACGGCGGCGACACGCTCGCCGGCCTGATCCAGCAGGCCAGGCCCGATGACCACGTCATAGGCGCGCTCGCCCAGGCCCACAGAGACGGTGCGGATCATGCGAACTCCTTAAGCGCGCGACTGGCGAAGCGCCGTCAGAATGGCCTCGACCGCCACCATGTGCGGGGTGTCGCCGGTCTCGACATGGACCTTGGCCTCGGCATAGGCCGGATAGCGAGCCTCGGCCAGCTCGGTCAGCACCTTCACCGGGTCCTTGCCGCGCACCAGCGGACGGTTGTCCTTGCGCGAGACGCGGCGGGCCAGGAGCTCGACATCGGCCTTCAGCCAGACCGACACGGCCTTCTCGTTGATCAGGGCGCGGGTCTCGGCGTTGACGAAGGCGCCGCCGCCGGTGGCCAGCACGTGCGGCGGCTCGTCCAGCAGCCGGGCGATCACCCGGCGTTCGCCGTCGCGGAAGGCCGGCTCGCCCAGCTCGGCGAAGATCTCGGAGATCGACCGGCCGGCGGCCGCCTCGACCTCATTGTCGGCGTCGCGGAACGGCAGGCCCAGCACATTGGCCAGTCGCCGCCCGACGCTGGACTTGCCCACGCCCATCAGACCCACCAGCACGATGGTCTTGTCGCGCAGCGGGGCCAGCTCGTCGGTGACGGTCGGTGCGGCCTCTGGGGCGACCTCGGGGGCGGTGTCGGGCGTTTGATCGGGCTCGGTCATGATGCGGTCGCGGGTTTACACGAGGCTAGACCAAAGCGCCAAGTTTGCGAGCGCCCAAGTTTGCGAGAGCCCTGTCATGCGTCATAACCGGTCCATGCCTCATTCGATGCGTCTTCCGTCCCTGATCGCCCTGACCGCCGCCCTGCTGGCGCCCACCCTGGCCGCCGCCCAGGAAGAGGTGAGGGTCAAGAGCCTGGCCGCGCCGGACTATTTCTCGAGCGCCTTGGCCGATACCGGTCTGCCGACGGATCTTTGGAAGGACACCGCGCCGGACATCCTGCGCGAGACGCTGCCCCGGATCGGCGGTCCGCGCGGCCTGTCACCGGCCTTCGCCAATCTGGGCCGGCGGATGCTGTCGACCGGCGCCAACGCCCCCGCGCGCATCGGCGAAGACGTCGAGATGGGCGCCCAGCGGGCTCTGGCCCTGATCGCGCTGGGCGAGGCCCGCGCCGTGGACGGCCTGCTGGATCGCACGCCCGGCGCGGCGGGCAGCTCGGCCCTGTCGATGGCCGCAGCCGAGGCGGCGCTGATCACCGGCGCCGACGACAAGGCCTGCGCCGTGCAGGACGCCCTGACGGTAGATCGCGGCGGCGCCTACTGGCTGCGCCTGCGCGCCTTCTGCCAGCTGAAGGCCGGACAGGAGGACGCCGCCCAGCTGACCTTCCAACTGGCCCAGCAGCAGACCAAGGACGCCGACTACGCCCGGCTGATGGGCGCGGCGCTGGCGGGAACCGCGCCCGGCGCGGCCTCGCTGAAGAACGGCGTCAACTACGCCCTGTCGCGCCGCCTGAACCTCGACGTGCGGTCGGCGGCGGCGGTGGCCTCCGCGGCGCCGGCCCTGAGGCCGCTGACGATCTCGGCTTCGGGCGACCTCGCCGGCGTCGCGCCCGGCGCGGACCTGACCGCCGCCGAGGCCTCGGCCCTGGCGTTCCTGCGGCAGGCCAAGACCCTGGCCGCCTTCGTCGAGGCCGCTGAGGCCTCGGCCGCCTCGATCGCCGCCCTGGCCGCCGCCGGCGGGCCGCTGCAGGACCCGGTGCTGATGGCCCGCGCGGCCGTGGCGGCGGGCGATCTGGCCAGCGCCCAGACGATCCGGGCCCGCCTGGTGCAGGACAGCATCCCCGGCGCCAGCGGCGCGGACCTGGCCCTTCTGGACGCCCTGATCACGGCGGCCTCGGGCAAGACCGACAATCAGGTGCTGGGCGCCCTGGTGGCGCGCGGCGCCAGCGGCGGCGCTCGCGCGCCCGCCCAGGCCGCCGCCCTGCTGCTGGCCAGCCTGGGCGGAACCCTGGACGCCGACGCGCGCGGGCAGGTCTATGGTTTCGACGCCGGCAAGTCGGCGGCCCAGCCGGCCCGCCTGCAGTTGCTGGACGATGCGGGCGCGGCCAAGCGTTCGGGCGAGGCGGGGCTTCTGGCCCTGTCGATCGCCGCCGACGCCGGGCTCGCCGGTCCCGCGCCCGTGGACCGGGCTCGCATCGCGCGGGCCTTGCATCAGGCGGGCCTGGACGGCGACGCCCGCGCCATCGTCGTCGAGGGCCTCCTGGGCCTGGCCTACGCCAAATGAGCCAGGGCGAGGCCTGGGCCGACGCCTTTCTGGAGATGATGGCGGTCGAGCGCGCGGCCGCCCGTAACACCCTGACCGCCTATGGCAAGGACCTGGAGGACGCCCGCGCGTTCCTCGGGGCCTCCGGCCACGACCTGCACGACGCCGACGCTGAGACCATCGAGGCCTATTTCCAGGACCTCGGCGCGCGCGGCCTGTCGCCGGCCACGGCCGCCCGCCGTCGCTCGGCCGTGCGGCAGTTCTACCGCTTCGTGCTGGGCGAGGGCTGGCGGACGGACGATCCCTCCCGCCGCGTCGCCGCGCCCAAGGCCGGCCGGCCCCTGCCCAAGGTGCTGGAGCGCGACGAGATCGAGCGCCTGCTGGCCGCCGCCATCGCCAAGGATAGCGCCCAGGGCCTGCGTCTGGCCTGCATGATCGAGCTGATCTACGCCTCGGGCCTGCGGATCTCCGAGCTGCTGGCCCTGCCGCTCTTGGCCCTGGCGCGCGATCCGGCCTATCTGATCGTCAAGGGCAAGGGCGGCAAGGAGCGGCTGGCGCCCCTGAACGATGCGGCCCGGGCGGCGGTGAAGGCTTATCTGGAAGCACGTCCGGCCTTCCTGCCCAAGGGGCAGAAGGACAGTCCATGGCTGTTCCCCTCGCGCGGCGCGACGGGGCGTCTGACCCCGCGCCGGGTGGGGCAATTGCTGGAAGACGCCGCCATCGCCGCCGGCATCGACCGCCAGATGGTCAGCCCCCACGTCTTGCGCCACGCCTTCGCCACCCACTTGCTGGAAGGGGGCGCCGACCTGCGGGTGATCCAGACCCTGCTGGGCCACGCCGACATCGCCACCACCCAGATCTACACCCACGTGGCGGGCGAGCACCTGGCGCACATCGTCCAGACCAAGCATCCGCTTGGGCGCAAGAAGGGGTAGGGCCGGCGGCATTGACGCGCCACCCGGCCAAAGCTTAGGAAAGCCCCCACGAAATTTGCGGGTTTGCCCCTCTGGCCGCCCCATCCTGAAAGGCCCGCCATGTCCGAAGAAACCCGCGACTCCAACGGAACCCTGCTGGCCGACGGCGACACCGTCACCCTGATCAAGGACCTCAAGGTCAAGGGCTCGGGCGGCGTGACTCTGAAGCGTGGCACGGTGGTCAAGAAGATCCGTCTGACCGGCGACCCCGACGAGATCGAAGCCAATGTCGACAAGGTCCGTGGCCTGGTTCTCCGCACCGAGTTCGTCAAGAAGGCCTAACTTAACCTTGGCCTGCTAGGATTGGCCTCCAGACAGGCGGAGAACCGCCGATGGAGGCTGGAAGGCCGATGGTGACGGTGACCGGGCGGGCGGGCGCTATGGCGCTGATGGCCTATGCCAAGAACGCGAAGGGCGAGCCGGCGATCGCGCTGGCCAAGCCGGTGTCCGCAGCCGCGACGCCGGCGGCCAACTCGCCCGAGGCCCGCAAGGCCGCCGAGGCCGCCGAGGCGCTGGCCAAGCTCAAGAAAGAGATGCGGCTGGGCAAGAAAAACGCCATCGGCGACGCCAAGGGCCGCGCCAAGGCCAAGCTGCAGCAGGTGGTGGAACGGCTGAAGCTGCTGAAGAAGATCTACGCCAACGATCCCAAGGCCATGGCCAAGGCCCTGGCCGCCGCGGCCAAGGAGCTGAAGGCGGCCGTCAAGGACTATGGCAAGGCCGCTAAGGAAGCCGGCGAGCTCTACGCCCAGGACTTCGCCAACCTGCCCGACGCCGCGACCGACCCCGAGGGCGCGGCCGCCCAGCGCAGCAAGATCGAGGACGAGGCCAAGATGGAGGCCGCGGGCGACCAGGACTTCATCAAGATGACCCGCGAGATCAGCCGCTCGCTGCGGGAAGAGCTTCAGACCGCCAAGACCAAGGGCATCCTGACCCAGCCGGGCAAGTTCGAGCGTTCCGACGAGGTCAAGGAAGCCGAGGACGGTCTCAAAGAGCTCGACGAGATGACCGAGGACCTGGATCAGCAGGTCCGCCGCGACATGCCGCCCGGCAGCCTGATGACGCTGGCGGCCTAGGGCTACCGCCCCTCGAACGCCGCGCGCATCGCTGCGATATTGATCTTCTTCATCCCCATCATCGCCTGAAGGGCGCGGCCGGCGGCGGCGCGGTCAGGGCTGGTGGTCATCTCGATCAACTGGCGCGGGGTGACCTGCCAGGACAGGCCAAACCGGTCCTTCAACCAGCCGCACGGGCTCTCCTCGCCGCCGCGACCGGGGCGCGCGGCCCAAACGACGGGGCGCGCCAAGGGTGATTGTCGCCGGGGCCGGAATGATTGCCTAATGCTCCACATCGGTGCGCGTGGACCTGTCGATCCGCCCGCTCGCGGCCCATCTTTGACCCGCCGGCGGACGCTCCCGCCGCGCATGATGCGAATAGAGGGAACACCCCATGAAGACGCGTGAACTGGGTGACGGTCTCAAGGTCTCGGCCATTGGCCTCGGCTGCATGGGCATGGGCCAGGTCTATGGCACGGCGCTGGACAAGGCCGACGCCTTCAAGCTGATGGCGCGGGCGGTCGAGCTGGGCGTGACCTTCTTCGACACGGCCGAGGTCTACGGCCCCTTCGCGAACGAGGAACTGGTCGGCGAGGGCCTGAAGCCCTTCCGCGACCAGGTGGTGATCGCCACCAAGTTCGGCTTCGACATCGGGCCGGAGGAGCTGGGCCAGGGCATGGCAAGGGTGCGCGGCGTCAACAGCCGGCCCGAGCATATCCGCAGCGTCGCCGAGGCCTCGCTGAAGCGGCTAGGGATCGAGACGATCGACCTCTTCTACCAGCATCGCGTCGATCCGGCCGTGCCGATCGAGGACGTGGCCGGCACGGTCAAGGACCTGATCGCCGAGGGCAAGGTCAAGCATTTTGGCCTCTCGGAAGCCGGCGCCGCCACGATCCGCAAGGCCCACGCCGTCCAGCCGGTCGCGGCGCTGCAGAGCGAATACTCGCTGTGGTTCCGCGAGCTGGAGGCGCAGATCCTGCCAACACTCCGTGAACTGAAGATTGGTCTGGTGCCCTACAGCCCGCTGGGGCGCGGCTTCCTGGCCGG
Organism: Caulobacter vibrioides; assembly: GCF_002310375.3. GTDB lineage: Bacteria > Pseudomonadota > Alphaproteobacteria > Caulobacterales > Caulobacteraceae > Caulobacter > Caulobacter vibrioides_D. Next base: position 3,197,731 of record NZ_CP023315.3, on the reverse strand, counting down.
CGCGGTCAAGGCCGAGACCATGGGCGAGGGCGACTTCCGCAAGGGCCTGCCGCGCTTCCAGGGCGAGGCCCTGGCCAAGAACCTGTCGCTCGTCGAGGCGCTGGCCGCCATCGCCGCCGACAAGGGCGTCACCCCCGCCCAGCTGGCCCTGGCCTGGATCCTCCACCAGGGCGAAGACATCGCCCCGATCCCGGGCACCACCAAGATCCACCGCCTGGAGGAGAATGTCGCCGCCGCCTCGGTGGCCTTCTCGGCCGACGAACTGGCCCGCATCGCCGCCGCCGTGCCCGAGACGGCGATCGAAGGCGAGCGCTACAGCAAGAGCGGCATGGCGATGGTGGGGCGGTAGGGGGGCTGAAAGCCGCTTGCGATCTTGAGCGGACGTAGGCGCCGAAGACGCAAATCCTCCCCCCAGGGGGGAGGAGGCCGAAGGCCGGAGGGGGAAGACACTCTGAGCTTGCCCAACTTCCCCCTCCGTCGGCTTTGCCGACACCTCCCCCGCTAGGGGGAGGATTGGGGCGCACCCCTCCGCAGCCCATCCCAAGCCCGCCCTTGATCCACAGCGTCGCCTGCCCCCACACTCAACCCCATGACCGATAACCCCCTCCACACCCTCGATTCCTTCGAGCTCCTGAAGCTGGGCAAGGCGTCGGTGACGGTGGGGAGTCTGGCGGCGGGGCTGCTCATCGTGCTGGCGGCGCTGTTCGCCGCGCGGCTGACGTCGGCGGGGCTGCGGCGCTTGCGGGCCAGGGCCGGGGGCAACGCCGCCTCGCTGTACATCGTCGAGAAGGTCGCCGGCTACACGCTGGTGGTGGTTGGCGTTATGGCGGGTCTCTCGACCATGGGCCTGGACCTGACCTCGCTGACGGTGTTCGCCGGCGCCCTGGGCGTCGGGGTCGGCCTTGGCCTGCAGGGGGTGATCAAGGACTTCGCTTCTGGCGTTTCCTTGGTGTTCGAGCGCCTGGTGGCGGTGGGCGACTTTGTCGAGCTGCCCAATGGCGGGCGCGGCGTGGTGCACGAGATCGGCCCGCGCGCCACCCGCATCCGCACCAATGACAGCACCGACATCATCGTGCCCAACTCGGTGCTGGTGAACGACCAGGTGATCAACTGGACCCTGCGCGGCACCAATCGCCGCCTGCGGGTGCCGTTCGTCACCGCCTTTGGGACCGACAAGGAAAGGGTGCGCGAGGCGGTGCTGAAGGCCGCCAAGGCCGCCCCCTTCACCTCGCCCGACGACGCCACCCGCCGCGCCCAGGTCTGGCTGGTCGGCTATGGCGAGAGCAGCTTGAAGTTCGAGCTGGTGGTCTGGCCCACCGTCGAGGCCGTGCGGCGTCCGGCGGCGATCTTCGCGGCCTATACCTGGCTGATCGACGATGCGCTGCGCGGGGCGGGGATCGAGATCCCCTATCCGCAGCGCGACATCCGCCTGCGGGGCCTGTTCGGCGAGGAGGGCGAGGAGGCGATGGCCAGCCTGCGCCTGGAGCCCGCCGCGCGCCGCCGCAAGGCGTCCAAGACCGCCCCGCTGGGCTCCAGCAACGACGCCGCCGCCGATCTTGAGCGGGAAGATCCCGAGGAAGCGCCGAAGGTCCCGCCGCCGCCGCCTGAACGACGATAAGCTTGACGCCGTTTTTGCGTCGCCGCATGGTTCTCGCAATTGCGAAATGATCTCCTCGTGAAGGAGACGAAGCGGGGAGTGACCGGCATGAAGACGCCGCGCGGCTTTTTCAAACCCTTGGCCATCGGCGCGCCGACGCCCTACCGCGAGTTGCCCGCCCGCGTGGAGCGGATGATCCACTTCGTGCCGCCGCACCTGGAGAAGGTGCGCGCCAAGCTGCCCGAGATCGCGCCGACGGTGGACGTGATCCTGGCCAATCTGGAAGACGCCATCCCAGCCGACGCGAAGGGCGCGGCCCTGGCGGGCCTGGTGGCCATGTCGCGCGAGGTCGACTTCAAGGCCCTGGGCGTCGGCTTCTGGACGCGGATCAACTGCCTGAACTCGCCCTGGCACCTGGACGAGATCGCCACCATCGTCGAGAAGGCCGGCGACAAGATCGACGTTATAATGGTGCCCAAGGTCGAGGGGCCGTGGGACATCTTCTATATGGACCAGCTCTTGGCCTCGCTGGAGGCCAAGCACGGCGTCACCCGGCCGATCCTGCTGCACGCGATCCTCGAGACGGCCGAAGGCGTGATGAACGTCGAGGCCATTGCGGCGGCCAGCCCGCGCATGCAGGGGATTTCGCTGGGTCCGGCCGACCTGGCCGCCAGCCGCGCCATGAAGACGACCCGCGTGGGCGGGGGTCATCCGGGCTATCGCGTCATCGAAGATCCGCATGCGGATGGTTCTGCGCGGGTCAGCGTTCAGCAGGACCTCTGGCACTACACCTTCGCCAAGATGGTCGACGCCTGCGCGGCCCACGGCATCAAGCCTTTCTACGGTCCGTTCGGGGCGATCGACGATCCGGTGGCCTGCGAGCAGCAGTTCCGCAACGCCTTCCTCATGGGCTGCGCCGGCGCCTGGAGCCTGCACCCCAGCCAGATCGAGATCGCCAAGCGCGTGTTCAGCCCGGACCCCGCCGAGGTCGCCTTCGCCCGCAAGATCCTGGAGGCCATGCCGGATGGGACGGGCGTGGCGATGATCGACGGCAAGATGCAGGACGACGCGACCTGGAAACAGGCCAAGGTGATGGTCGATTGCGCGCGGCAGATTGCGGGCAAGGATGCGGAGTATGCGGCGCTTTATGGGCTGTGAGTCCTAAATCCTCCCCCCAGCGGGGGAGGTGGCGCGAAGCGCCGGAGGGGGAAGTCCTGCTGACCTTGCCTCTTCCCCCTCCGTCGTCTCTTCGAGCCGACACCTCCCCCGCTAGGGGGAGGATTTCCGTCTTCGGCTAGTTCCCCGCCACCGTCGTCACCACCTTCGCGCCCGCCGTCAGCAGCTTGTGGATCGGGCATTTCTCGGCGATCTGGAACAGGCGCTCGCGCTGTTCGTCGGTGAGGTCGCCTTCCAGCGTGATCACCCGCTCGAAGCGCTCATGCGGCGTGGCGTCCTTGTCGAACGACGAGAACACCTCGACGTGCAGGCCGCTGATGTCCCAGCCCTTCTGGTTGGCGTAGAGGCGCAGGGTCATGGTGGTGCAGGCCGCCAGGCCCGCGGCGACCAGCTCATGCGGATCGGGACCAAGGTCCAGGCCGCCCGAGGCGACCGACAGGTCGGCGACGATGGTCGCGGGGCCCGCCGTCACGAAGGTCTGCAGGCCGCCATGGCCGCTGTCGGTGGCGGTGGCGAACGGGCGGGTGGGGGTCTCGGTCATCGGCGGATCCTTCAATGGAGCGCTGAAGCTGGCGCTTCGGCGTCCGCCGTTCAAGGCCGCGCTTGCGTGACCGGCGTCAGGGTGAAGTCCGGCGTGTGGTCGGGACCCAGGGTGATCGAGGCGATCGGGATCACCGGGCGGTCGCTGGCCAGGCCGATCTCGAACCGCTCCAGCAGACTGGCCAGCACGATCTGCGCCTCGGCCAGGGCGAAGCTGGCGCCGATACAGACGCGCGGCCCGGCCCCGAACGGCAGGAAGGCGTCGATCCCCCAGGGATGGGGCTGGTCGATGAAGCGGTCGGGGACGAAGGCGGTCGGGGCGTCCCACAGCTGGCGATGGCGGTGGATCAGCCAGGGGCTGATGGTGACGATCTGGCCCGGAACCACCGGATGATCCATGACCGTGTCGGGCCCGATCGCCTCTCGGGCCAGTAACGGCGCGGTGGGATAAAGCCTCAAGGTCTCGAACAGCACCGAACGCATCAGCGGCCAGGCCTGCAGATCGTCCAGCGCCCGCACGTCGCCGGCCGGCGCGGCCAGCACCTCGGCCCGGAGCCTGTCCTGGGTCGCCGGATCCAGGGCCAGCAGATAGGTCGCCCAGAACAGCAGGCGAGACGTCGTCTCAAAGCCCGCCACCAGCATCGTCCCGCACTGGTCGCGGATCTCATGATTGGACAGGGGGGCGCCGTCTTCGTCGCGTGCGGCCAGCAGGCGGTCCAGAAGATCGCGCGCCTCGGCGTGAGGATGGGCTCGCCGCTCGGCGATCAGGTGCTCCACCGCCTGGAACCAGGCTGCGCCCTGCCGCCGTCGCTCAAAATCGAGAAAGGTCAGATCATCGGCGCCGCGACTGACGAAGTCCATCAGGTTGAAGTGGGCCGGACCCTCCATGTAGCGCCGCACCTTATGGGCAAGCTGATCGCCCTGGGCATCGGCGCGACGCGAGAACAGGGCGCTGAGCACCGCGTCGAGCGTGGCGTGGTGAAAGGCCTCGGAGAGGTCGGCGCGGGCGCGGCCGCTCAGCGCCTCGACCAGGCTGGCCCCGGCGGCGGTGAAGTGGGGCAGGAGACTCTCGACCGCCATCGGCGTGAACACCGGGGCCAGGCTCTTGCGCTGGCGTCGCCAGGTCTCACCCTCGCTCAGCAGCAGGCCATCGCCGGCGATCGGCCGCACGGAGCGGGCCGCCTTCACAGGGCGCAGATAGTTAGGGGAACTGAGAATGCGGCGCGCGGCGGCGGGGTCGCTGACCACCATCCCCGGCTGACCCATGAAGACATAGGGGGTGACGAGGTTGTCGAAGTCGGCCTCGGTCCAGGCCCCCATCAAGTTTCGGCCCATCTCCAGGGCGATGCGCAATTCACCCACGAGCGAGCCGCCGAGCGGGCGAGGGTGAACCTTGGGGGCGGGGGGGATCAACGGCGCGGAGCGGACAAGGGCGTCCATGGTGCGGCCTTCCGGATTTCAGGCGCCCGCAGCGGGCTCCATCCGGAACGGCACCCTAGGCGCGTTCAGGTTGCGATGCAATAATTCATCGAACGTTGAATTATGCGGCGACGGCCTGCGGAGCAAGGACGTCGAACACCCGCTGGGCGCCGCGCCAGACCTCCACGAAGTCACAGCGGCGGTGCATGTCCAGGAGCTCGAAGGCCCGCACACGCGCGGCGTTGTCGTCGGCGCAGGGCGTGACGTCAAAGCGCGAAACCGAGCCGTCGGACTCGACACAGAAGAATGTGAACACCTGCATGGGAACTGTCCGCTCTCACCAGGCGGGGCCGCGCACGTTCGATGGCGGGGGCCGCAAGGATGCAGATCGGCTTCCGCGATCCGCTACAAAACAACATAGGACTCTATGTCGCGATTCACCAGACCAGGAGAGTCTTGAATCGAGACTCACCTGGGGATCGATCCTGTGGACAAAACGAGGCGACAGCAGGGCGGTTCCCGGCCGGAATCTCGCCTCTTTCCCTTCGGGGATTTGGCCTCTAGGTTCGCACCCCTTCATCAACGGCGACGTTAAGAGTCCATGGCCGCCCATTATCTCGATTTCGAACGCCCCATCGCCGACCTGGAAAGCAAGATCGAAGAGCTGAGCCGGCTCTCCGAAACCGCCGGTCCGGGCGCGTTCGACACCGAGATCCAGGCCCTCCGCGACCGCGCTCAAGAGCTGCGCAAGGAGGCCTACGCCAATCTGGACGCTTGGCAGAAGACTATGGTCGCCCGCCACCCGCAGCGGCCGCACCTGCGCGACTATGTGGCCGGCCTGATCGACGAGTTCGTCGAGCTGCGCGGCGACCGCAAGTTCGCCGACGACCAGGCGATCGTGGGCGGCCTTGGCCGGTTCCGTGGCCAGCCCGTCGTGGTCATGGGCCACGAGAAGGGCCACGATACGACCACGCGCCTGAAGCACAATTTCGGCATGGCTCGCCCCGAGGGCTACCGCAAGGCCGTGCGCCTGATGGACATGGCCGAGCGCTTCAACCTGCCGGTCATCACCTTTGTCGACACCGCCGGCGCCTATCCGGGCCTGGGGGCTGAAGAGCGCGGCCAGGCCGAGGCCATCGCCCGTTCGACCGAGCGCTGCCTGACCCTGGGCGTGCCGATGGTGGCCACCATCGTCGGCGAAGGCGGCAGCGGCGGCGCGATCGCCCTGGCCGGCGCCAACCGCGTGCTGATCCTGGAGCACTCGATCTATTCGGTGATCTCGCCGGAAGGCGCGGCCTCGATCCTGTGGCGCGACGGCGCCCGGGCCAAGGATGCGGCCACCCAGATGCGCATCACCGCCCAGGACCTGATCAAGCTGGGCATCGTCGACCGCATCGTCGAAGAGCCCGCCGGCGGCGCCCACTCCGACTCCGAAGCGGCGATCCTGGCCGTCGGCGACGCGGTCGAGGACGAGCTGAAGGCCATGGCCGCCATGAGCCCGGCTGAGTTGAAGACGCAGCGCTCGGAGCGCTTTTACGCCATCGGCCGCGCGGGCCTGCAATAGTCGGACAAGGACCACCCATGCTGCTTCGGAAGATGATGATCGCCGCCGCTCTGCTGTCCGTGGCGCCCGTCGCGACCCAGGCGCAGGCCCAGGACGGCGTCATGTTCAGTCCCGACTATGATCGGTGTCGGGAAAAGCCGGAGAACGACAACACCCCCGGGATCCTTCGGTGCGGCGAAGCCGAGCTCAAGTTTCAGGACGCCCGCCTGAACAAGGCCTACCGGGCGGACATGGCTGACCTGGCCGACGCGCCGGAGGCCAAGGCCGCGCTGCTCAAGGCCCAGCGGGCCTGGATCGCCTTCCGCGACGCCGACTGCGACACGGTCCAGGCGTTGAGCGGCGGCACCATCCGTCCGATCTATGTGCAGAGCTGCTATCTGAAGCACACGGCGCGCCGGGCCCAGGCGCTGGAAGAACTGCTCCAGCCCTGATTCAGATCGTTAGAGCCCTTTTTATCCGATCTGATTGGTTCAATCAGATCGGAGGGGGCTCTAGGCCCTCGCCAGCGACGCGGTTCTGAACATCGGCGAGCACCGCGTAGAGCTCGGCGACCGCGAGCGGCTTGGCCAGGACCCCGTCCGCGCCTGCGGCTCGGTAGCTGCGGATGTCGTCCTCGAAAACATTGGCCGTCAGCATGACGATGGGCGTGCGGTCCTTGCCGATACCCAGGGCGCGGATCGCCTCGACGGCGGACGGACCATCCATTCGCGGCATGTTGGCGTCCATCAGGATGAGGTCGAACGGCGTCGATCGCGCCGCCTCCACCGCAGCCGCGCCGTCTTCGACAACGGTTGGCGTGATGCCGACCTGCTCCAGCAACAAACGCAGGACGCGCTGGTTGGCGGGATTGTCCTCGGCCGCCAGAATCCGCAGCGGCAGGTCGCTCAGCGCATCGACCGGCGCAGGCTCCGCCGGGGCGTCGACGGCCTCTGCCACGAAGCTGAACCAGAACTGCGAACCCCGCTCGGGCGCCGGCTGATAGCCAATGTCGCCGCCCATGGCGCGCAGGTTCGCCGCGCAGATCGCCAGGCCAAGGCCCGCGCCGCCGACCTCGCGTCCCAGCGCGGCTTGCTGGAAGGGGTCAAAGATCCGATCGATGTCCTCGGCCGGTACGCCCGCGCCGCTATCCTCGACCACAATGAGGAAGGTCGGTGAGGCGCTCGTAAGGGCTTCAACGCGGACCAGGATCTTGCCGCCGGTGGGCGTGAACTTGATGGCGTTGGAGACGAGGTTGGTCAGGGTTTGCTCGATCTTGCCGCTGTCCGCCGAAATCCAGCAGGGGTCAGGGCAGGCCGAGAGGTCCAGGTGAAGGTCAAGCTGCGCGGCGCTGGCCGCAGCGCGCCAGACACCGGTTACCTCGCGCGCCAGATCGACGAGGTTGAAGGGGCTGGGGACCAGCGGCGTGGCGCCGCTTTCGATGCGGGCGAAATCCAGAACCGAGCTCAACAGGCGCAGGAGCATGCCGCCGGCCTGGCGCACACCGTCGACATGCTCGCGCTGTGTCGCGTCGAGAGGGCTTCGGGCAAGGACCTCCGCCAGCCCGAGCACCGCGTTCAGCGGTGTGCGAACCTCATGGCTGGCGACCGCCAGGAGATGGGTCTTGGCCCGGCTGGCGGCCTCGGCCGCCGCAAGGCTTTCCTCAAGCCGCGCGCGGGCGTCCTGCGCGGCCCGCTCGGCCCTGCGCCGCTCGAACACCCGCCCCAGCACCGCGCCGACCTGGTCGAGAAAGGCGAGCGTCTCCGCGTCAGGGCCTCGGCCGTGGTCGTGGAAGAACTCGACGATCGCAGCAATCTCGTCGCCGACCAGAATGGGAAAGCCGACGCCCTGATTGAGGCCAAGGGCGGCTGCGGCGCGCCGGCGCTCGGGTGGGCAACTGGCGAGGCTCTCGATGGAGCAGGCGCCGCGCAGCCGCATCACCTGGCCAAGTACGCCGCCGCCAATCTGGGCGCGGCGCGGGGTGGTCGCCCGCCGAAGCGCCGCGATGTCCGTATCGGGCGGGGCCAGCCACAACGCCGAGGGTTGCAGCCAGTCCATCGCCTCGGCGTCGGTCTCGACCAGTTGGACGTGTCCGACGGGCCAGCCTGTCTGGCTTCCGATCGCCCTGAGCGCGGCGCGCAGGATGGTGTCGAGATCGTCGCTGCGATTGGCCTCGAGCGCCAGGTCCGCCAGGAGCCGCATCCGCTCGCCTTGCCGGTAGAGGCGATGGGTCGCCGCCTCGGCGATCGCTTCCGCCTCGCGCCGCGCCAGCAGTTCGCGGCTCAGCCGGCGTTCCAGACGGGCGATGCGCGCTTCGCGGTCCGAGGCGGCGTCGACCTGGGCGGGCGAAAACGGGATGACGGCGCTAGTCATTCGCCGCCGCCTCTAGAGGCGGCCAGCCGATATGGAAGACACAGGCGCTGTCGCCCTTTTCCACGCACGCGGCGTGTTCAAAGGTGATGACCTCGTGAAACTGTCGCGCGGCGCCCTCGGTGAAGCCCTGCGCCAGGGCGCACATGCGCCGCTGTGACGTGTAGGCCATGGCGACGCCGCCGGCGTCGATCGCCCGCAGCTTCAGGTGGGGACACGCCGCACCCGCATAGAGCTTGTGCACCTCGGCATGGATGATGTCGTTGACGCCCGCCAGGAAGCTGCGCGAGCTCACATGGCCCTCGAAGAACACGGGATAGGCGCGCGCCAGGTGCGGCATTGCTTCCTGCCCGAACCAGCGCAGGAGCTCGCTGCGCGACAGGGACAGTCGGGCGCTGGCCGTCTCGACCAGGGTCTCCCACTCCTCGTCGTCATAGCTGCCCAGCGAGGTGTAGGCGCCGGACACGCCGGCTTCGTCGAGGATATCGTCCCAGGCGTCCGCCCCATGGGCGGCCGAGACAACCTCCTGCAACAGGTTGAAGATCACACCCTTCATCGCGCCGCCCGTTCTGTTCGCGACCGTCCAAGAGCCTTGGCCGTCCGCGCTCCCTGATTTTTTATTGGCGACGCCCGCCCGACGAGGCGTGCACGACGCTCGTCGAACAAAGACTTTCTTAACTTAAGTGTTTTCGATACGCGATCGTTTGCACGGACCCGGAGGCGCGGCCTTCGGTCGCAAGACCCAGGGTTCCATCGTCGCGGCCATGAAAGCGCGCATTGAGTCGCAAGGGCTCAGCTCGGCGTCAGGAGGCTTCAAGCGTAGGGCCGTCGGGATTTTCCGCGGGTGTCGAAGCGCGTTACAGTGCCCGCCAAGGAGCCTTCACGATGAACCCACGTCTCGTCCGCGCCTGGATGGCGGCCGCTTTGCTGGGTTTGGTCGCGTCCGATGCGTCGGCGCAAGCGGCCAAACCGGCGGCGTCGCCCAAAGCCGCGAGCCGGTCGATGACAGCGCTCGATCGCTGTCTCGCGACGCCCGAGGGGCAGTCGACCTACGGCATGATTGACTGCATCGGCAAGGAGGTCGGCGTTCAGGACGCCCGCCTCAATCGCGCCTATCAGGCCGCTCTCATGCGGTTGGAGCGTCCGCGCCAGAAGGCGGCATTGCAGAAGGCCCAGCGCGCCTGGATCGCCTTCCGCGACGCCGATTGCGCCGCCTATGTCGATGAGGACTGGGGCTCCCTGGCCCGCGTCGAGGCCAACCAGTGCGTGCTGGATCGCACCCGCCAGAGGGCCGAGGAACTGGAGCGATATCGAGCCGGCTATTAGGCGCTTGCCTGACGTAGCGGGCGCCGCCGCATAGTCTCTCAAAACTGGAGGGAGAAGGCGGCCATGGCCATCAAGACGCGTTTCACCGAGCTGTTCGGCGTCGAGCACCCGATCGCTCAAGGCGGCATGCAGTGGGTCGGCAAGGCCGAGCTGGTCAGCGCCGTCGCCAATGCGGGAGCTCTAGGCTTCCTCACCGCATTGACCCAGCCGACGCCCGAGGCGCTGTCCAAGGAAATCGCCCGCACCCGTGAGATGACCGACAAGCCGTTCGGCGTGAACCTGACCATCCTGCCCACCATGACCCCGCCGCCCTACGCCGAGTACCGGGCTGCGATCATCGAAAGCGGCGTCAAGATCGTCGAGACCGCCGGCTACAAGCCGCAGGAGCATGTCGACGACCTCAGGGCCAATGGCGTGAAGGTGATCCACAAGTGCACCGCCGTCCGCCACGCGCTGAGCGCTGAGCGCATGGGTGTGGACGCCATCTCGATCGACGGTTTCGAGTGCGCCGGTCACCCGGGCGAGGACGACATTCCCGGCCTGATCCTGATCGCCGCCGCCGCTGACAAGGTGAAGATCCCGATGCTGGCCTCGGGCGGCATCGCCGACTCGCGCGGCCTGGTCGCGGCCCTGGCGCTGGGCGCCGACGGGGTCAACATGGGCACCCGCTTCTGCGTCACCCAGGAGGCGCCGATCCCGATGGCCTTCAAGGAGCAGATGGTGGCCAATGACGAACGCCAGACCGATCTGATCTTCCGCACCCTGCACAACACCGCCCGCGTCATGCGCAACGCGGTCAGCCAGGAAGTGGTGCAGATCGAGCGGGCCGGCGGCGCCAAGTTCGAGGACGTGGCCCATCTGGTGGCCGGTACGCGCGGCCGCGACGCCCTGGCCCAGGGCGACACCGACGGCGGCATCTGGAGCGCCGGCATGGTCCAGGGCCTGATCCACGACATCCCGACGGTCAAAGACCTCGTCGACCGCATGGTCGCCGAGGCCGAGACCCTGATCCGCGGGCGTCTGGCCGGGATGGTCGGCTGAGGCCTGTAAGAGAGATGGCTGGGCGCGGGACTGCGCCCAGCCTCCTCGTCCAAACTAGAAGCTCATGCGGGCCGACATGGACACCGTGCGTCCGTTGACCGCGCGCCCCAGGCCGATGCCGTTGGTCGGAACCGACGGGGTGGTGATCTCGATGAAGGCGACCTTGTCGAACAGGTTTTCGACATTCAGCATCAGCTGGATATTGTCCTTCAGGCGGTACTGGGCGAAGGCGCCGACCAGCGTATAGCCGGGCATCTTCATCAGGTTGTTGTCCTGCACCCAGCTGTCGGTCGTGCCGATGATGTTGGCGCCGACCGTCGCCTTGCCCAGGTCAAACTGGGGCGTGGCCTGATAGATGAAGTCGGGCTGGCGGCGCGGGACCTTGCCGGCGACGGCGGCGTTCAGCTTGTCATTGACCAGCTCGGCGTTGGTGTAGGTCACTCCGCCGCGCACGCTGAACGGACCGTGGCGATAGGTCCCTTCGGCTTCCACGCCATAGGCCTTGTAGGTCCGATCGGTGGTGATGGCGCCGGCCTGCACGTTGGTGTCTTCGGTGTCGGCGCTGAAGCCGGTGACGTTCACCGTGAAGTTCGGGGCGCGGTATTTGAAGCCGGCTTCGAACTGTTTGACGATGTCGAAGCCGTCGGCCTTGTTGATCAGGCTGCCGTCGGTGGTGCTGACCTTGGTCGAGAACAGGAGCTTGTCGGCCCCGGCCCGCGCCCCGCGGCTGTAGCGGGCGAAGACCGCGAACGGCTCGGCGACGCGGTAGTTCACGCCCACCGAGTAGCTGTAATAGCCGTAGTTGTAGCGAACGGGCGCCGGGCGATCGAAGGGCGTGAAGGCGGTCTTGGACTCGGCGACGGAGATGACGTTGTCGCCGTTGAAGTCGACCGACTTGATGCCGATGCGGCCCCCGCCCAGATCCGCGCCGTAGAGGTCGCCGCGCACGCGGCCGCCGTCATGGCGCAGGCTGCCCCCGATCGCGATCTTGCCGATGCGATAGTTCAGCGAGCCGTAGGGCGCGGTGATGTTGTAGCGGACGTCGTAGCTGCGTCGGAAGAATGCCGTGGGGCCCGACCGGTTGAAGCCCAGATAGCCGTTCTGGGTCTGCGGGACGCCCGCGGCGTTGGTGTAGTTGATCAGCGCCGAGCCGCCGTCGGCGGCCACGTCCTGGATGTGGTTACTGTACAGCCAGTCGCTGGTGTAGTCCTGCAGCGACTTGTAGAGCCCGCCGGTCACGGTCAGCTCGCCCTCGCCCAAGGGGTAGGCGCGCGTGGCGCGCAGGTCGTTGATGAAGTTGTTCAGCGAGCGCGACTCGATGCGGTTCAGCGAGGTCCCCACGATCAGGCCGTTGCCGTTCAGCGTGCCGAGGTTGGTGATGGCCTGGCCGGCGCGCGGGCCCGTGGCGTAGCTGAAGGTTCCCGTGCCGCCGCCCAGCGCGGCGGGCATGGCGGCGCCCGAATAGATGTTGGCGACCAGGTTGCGGGTCGTCCCGCCCTCGATGTCCGAGTAGCGGCCGCGCTGGGTGATCGTCCAGCCGTGGATGTCGAATTGCGACTCCAGGCCGATCGATTTCACCAGGGCGTTCATGCCCTGGCTGAGCGGCAGCTGGACCGGCTTGTTGTCGGCGTCCAGCGTGATGAGGTTGCCCAGATGGCCGGCGTTCATCGAGTCGCGCCGGACGTCATAGGTGTTGAAGCTGCCATAGACCGGATCGTCATTGGTGCCGGTGATGCGCACGGGGCCGGGCAGATAGTGCGGCGAGCGATCATCCAGATACTTGCCGGAGATCCGGACGTACCCGTGCTCGAACTGCTTGGTCATGTTGAACTTCAGCTGACCGCCCTTGAAGGCGTCGTAGCCGATCTTCCGAGGCCCTTCGCCCACCCGGTAGAAGCCGCCGATGTGGAAGCGCAGCGTGTCGCTGATGGGCGCGCCGTACTCGAAGTCCACGCGGTTGGAGTCGTAGTCGAGGCCGGTGGTCAGCAGGACCGAGCCGCCCTTCACCTCCCCGGTCTTGGAGATCAGGTTGATCACGCCGGCCGGCGCGTTCGACGCAAAGGTCGACGACGAGCCGCCCCGGATGGACTCGACCGCAGCCAGGTTCAGATCGGCGCGGATATAGATGTCCACCGCGCCGTTGAAGAAGTCGCCGAACTCCAGGACCGGCAGGCCGTCTTCCTGCAACTGCATGTACTTGGACCCGCCCGAGGCCAGCGGCAGGCCGCGGATCGTGTAGGCGGAGCTGCCGTCGCCGGTCGACGACTCGGTGCGGATGCCTGGCAGGTTGCGCAGCAGGTCGCCTAGCGAACGACCGCCCGAGACCGCGATGTCCTTCTCGCGCAGCGCGCTGGTCGAGGTGGCGCTGTCGAGGCGATCGCGCCCCTTGGCGACGCCGGTGGAGAAGACCTCTTCGCGACTGGCCTGTGCGTTCGCCGCGGGCTTTGCAGAGGCGTCGGCGGCCTTGGTTGCGCCGGTTTCAGCCAGCGCATACGCGGGTGCGACAAATAGTAGCGGTACAATCGCTGCCGAGACAAAGAGCATCTTCATAGCTGGCCTTTCCTCCGCCATTCTTGTGGAAGTATAGGGCCATGGTGGTGCTTATCGCTTCGTAAACGTCAGACTTGTGTTCGCCGCGTTTAACGAGTCGATACCCATAAAATGCATGGAAAAAGCCAATTTCTATTGAGATGAGACCTTCTGTCGCAGTCTATTATTTGTATCTCGCGGTTCGGCGCCGGGCCTTGGGGCGGCCCTGAGGCGGTCGTGCGCGAAACCTTGGCGTCGGCGTGTCCGCTCCGCTAACGTCCTGGGCGTGGCGCTCCATCCTGTCGCGCCATCCGCGAAAACGCTGGAGGCGCTGCGCTGAGACCGTCAGTGTCCCGCCCATCCGGCGACACGAGGGGGGAGCAGGGATGAGCGGTGCGTCAAGAGTGTCGGGGGACGTCGTGGAGGATCCAAGCCTGGCGGCCCCAGCGGCCTCCGCCCCTGCGCGCCTGGTCTGGGTGGACCAGTTGCGCGGCCTGATCATGGTCATCATGGCGCTGGACCATGTGCGGGACTTTATCCATCGCGGGGCGATGTCGGCGCTGCCGACCGACCTGGCCACGACGACGCCGCTGCTGTTCGCCACGCGCTGGATCACCCATGTCTGCGCGCCGACCTTCGCGCTGACGGCGGGCGTCGGCGCCTATCTCTGGTGGCGCAAGGGGCGCAGCAAGGCCCAGCTCTCCGGGTTCCTGGTGTCGCGCGGGCTGTGGCTGATGCTGCTCGAGCTGGTGGTCATGCGCCTGGCCTATTACTTCTCGGTGTCGCTGCAGAGCCCGGTTCTCTTGCTCGTTCTTTGGGCGTTGGGGCTGTCCATGATCGTCCTGGCCGCGCTGGTCTGGCTGCCCAGGACTTGGCTCGCCCCGCTGGCGATCGCGATCCTGCTGCTGCACCCCCTGCTGGACATCGCCCCCTTCGGCGCCGGCTTGGGCTTCATCCACGAGGTGGCGGTCTTCCAGGTCCTGGGCGCGACCGTGGTGAGCCCGTACCCGCTCATCCCTTGGGCGGCGATCATGCTGCTGGGCTTTGCGCTGGGTCCGGCGATCGAGGCGGGCCGCATCAGCGCTCGGGCGTTCGCGGGGCTTGGCCTCATCGCCCTGGTCGCCTTCACCGCCCTGCGCGTGGTCAACGTGTACGGCGACCCCGCGCCATGGAGTCAGCAAAGCACGCCGATCTTTAGCGTGATGTCGTTCGTCAATGTCACCAAGTATCCGGCCTCGCTCGACTTCGTACTGTTGACGCTGGGCCTGATCTTCCTGCTGGCGGCGGTCCTGGTGCGAGCGCCGGGCCGGCCGGCCGGCGTCAGGGCCGCGCTGGAGGTGCTGGGGCGCGTGCCGCTGTTCTACTATCTCCTGCACTTCTTCCTGGCGCACCTGATCGCGGCGGGCTTGGCCCTGGCGACCTACGGCTGGAAGGCGTGGGACTTCGTCTTCACGCCCTATCCGCCGCTGGGCGGCGCGAAGGACGCTTTCCCCGCCGACTTCGGCCACAACCTCGCCGTCGTCTATGCGGTCTGGCTGGTCGTCGTGGCCCTCTGCTATCCGGCCTGCCTCTGGTACGGGCGGGTGAAGGCGCAGCGCCGGGGAGGGTGGTTGAGCTACCTGTAGGCCGGGTTTGTAGCGGGCGCGGCTCCATCTTGGCGCGCGGGGCTGAGCGGCTGCAATTCAAGCGGCGTTAACGCCTCGGCCATTAACCTCGACGGCGCTGTCGGACCGGAGCCCCTGGGGCATGATCACGCCTACTCGCGTCTCTGATCAGGCGACGGCCATGCCGCTCGACCTGGCCGGCGGCGTCGACTGGCGGCGGATCGACATCACCTTCTGGGCGTGCGTGTTCGCGACGCTGATCTTCAGCCAGTTCTATCTCTTGCTGTTCACGGGCCCCGGCACCGGCGGCGCCACCCCCCAGTCGAGCGCCGCCAACAGCCAGTCAGCCGTGCTGCGGCTGATGTTCCTGCCGGTCTATCTGGTGGTGCTGGTCGCGATCTGCGCGCGGCCGTTTCGCTTTGCGGCGGTGCTGGCGCGGTCCTGGCTGCTGACGGGGCTGCTCGTCATCGCCATCAGCTCCGTGCTCTGGAGCCTGCAGCCCGACGTCACGATCCGCCGCCTGGTCGCGGTCGTCTTCACCACCCTGACCGGCGTGCTTCTGGCCGAGCGCTTCGAGTGGCCCAAGACGCTGGAGGTGCTGGCCTGCACCTACGCCGTCGTCGTGAGCCTGTCGTTCGTCTTCGGGATCTTCATGCCCGCCTATGGCGTGATGTCGGTCGACTTCCCCGGCGCCTGGCGCGGGGTCTACGGGTTCAAGAACCAGTTGGGCTACGCCATGTCGCTGGCCACGCCGACCTTCCTGGCCTGCGCCCTGGCCAACCCCCAGCGCCGCCGTCTGTGGCTGGGCTTTACGGGCGCGGCGCTGCTGCTGATCGTGCTGTCGACCTCCAAGACCGCTCTGGTCTCCTGCCTGGCGGGCATGGCCTTCGTGCCGCTGGTCGCGCTCTGCCGGATCGGCCCTGTGCTGGGGATCGGGGCGATCCTCGCGGCGGTCGGCGTTCTGACGCTGGGCGGGGCGATCTACGCCCTGGCTCCCGAACTGGTCTTCGAGCTCATCGGCCGCGACGCCACCTTCACCGGGCGGACCCTGATCTGGGACGCCATCAGCCGCCAGATCGAGCAGCGCCCGCTGACCGGCTATGGCTATGGCGCGGTGTGGGACGACCTGTCCGGCTGGGGCCCGGTGGCCTGGATCTCGAACGACCAGGGTTTCAAGATCTTCTCGGCGCACAACACCGTGTTGGGCGTCTGGCTGGAGCTGGGCCTGATCGGCGTGACCGCCTGGCTGATGCTGCTGATCGGCGCCTGGCTGAAGGGCCTCTCGCGCCTGGCCACCGCGCCGGCCTATTTCTTCCTGCCGTTCCTGGCCATCTTCACCCTGCACAGCCTCACCGAGTCCGACGCCCTGATCCAGAACGACCTGGGCTGGGTGATCTTCTCGATGACGGTGACCAAGCTGGCCATGCCGTTCCGACGGGCCGAGGGCGCGTAGGCGTCGTTCGAACGCTCGCCCTGGCTAGAGCCCTTTGCGATCACCGCTTCACACGGATCGGAGAGCGCTCTAGGCGAGCGGTTTGAGTTCGCGGACCAGATCGATGAACGCCCGCAAGGCCGCCGGCACCTGGCGACGCGACGAATAGTAGATGTGGAACCCGGGCCCGAGCGGAGCCCAGTCTTGAAGCACCGCCTTCAGGCGTCCTGCGGCCAGGGCCTCGCGCACGACGGGCTCGGCCACATAGAACAGGCCCGCGCCGCCGAGGACGGCCGCTATGCCGACATCCACCTGGTCAACGACCAAGGCGCCCGGCGCGTCGATTTCGAGGTGCTGGTCGCCGCGTTCGAATTCCCAACGATAGATGCTGTCGTCGCCGATCCGGACACGGATGCATCGATGGCTCAGGAGATCGTGAGGCGTCGCGGGAACGCCGTGTCGCTCCAGATAGTCCGGCGCGCCGACCACGAGCCAGCGAATATCGGCGGAGAGCCGTTGCGCGACCATGTCCTCCGGAACCGTCCCGCCATAGCGAATGCCGGCGTCGAAGCCGCTGTCGATCACGTCGATCATCCGATTGCTGACCGAGATTTCGATCTCGACGTCCGGATAGCGCTTGAGGAACTCGGCCATGACGGGCCCCACGAGGTGGACGGCCGCTTCGGTGGGGATGTTGATGCGGACCCGTCCCATCGGGGCGTCGCGGAAGCGGTTGATGCCATCCAGGCCCTGGCCGATCTCGTCGAAAGGCCCCTCGATCGCCTGTCGCAGCGCCTCGCCGGCGGCCGTCAGCGTGACGCTGCGGCTCGTGCGATTGAGCAATCTGACGCCCAGGCGCTCTTCCAGACCGCGCAGCGCATGGCTCAGGGCCGAGGCGCTGATCCCCAGCTCCAGGCCCGCCCTGCGGAAACTGCGATGCCGGGCGATCTCGAGAAAGGCCGAGAGATCAGCCAGGTCAGAACGGCGTAACGGCATGCACGCGGTCTCCAAGTCTCTCCAGCTTCTAGCGCGCCGCTTGGGACAGTCCAGCCTCGCTCGCCCTCCCTGGCGTCTCTCGCGGCGACGCGCCTTGCTGCTCGGGATGGTCTGAAGGCGCGACCAAGGTTGAGTAGAGCTCATCGCGTCGTTCGAGCGTCGGCCTCTTATGGCGGGGCTTGCGGTCTTCCACCTAGGGGGCTGTCGCCGCCGTGCGATCTAGCTCCGGAGCTCCCATGCTGTCGCGTCAGTCCCTTATCCGCAGCGTCGCCTTGTCGGCTCTGGCCATCTTCGCCTCGCCCGCCATCGGCCACGCTGAAGGCGTCAAACCGTCCAGAAAGAAGCCGCCCATGCCGACCCGTGACTGGGACAAGACCTTTCCCAAAAGCAGCGCCGTCGAGCACCGCAAGGTGACGTTCAAGAACCGCTACGGCATCACCTTGATCGGTGATCTCTACACGCCGAAGGCCGCGCCGGCCGGCCGTCTCGCCGCCCTGGTCGTCAGCGGGCCCTTCGGCGCGGTCAAGGAGCAGTCGTCCGGTCTCTACGCCCAGACGATGGCCGAGCGCGGCTTCGTCACCCTGGCGTTCGATCCGTCGTTCACTGGAGAAAGCGGCGGGGAGCCGCGCGACGTCGCCTCTCCCGATATCAACACCGAGGACTTCAGCGCGGCCGTCGATTTCATTGGGCTATTGCCGACTGTGGACCGCGAACGGATCGGCATGATCGGCGTCTGCGGATGGGGCGGCATGGCCTTGAACGCCGTCGCCGTCGACAAGCGCGTCAAGGCCGTCGTCGCCAGCACGATGTACGACATGACCCGCGTGATGTCGAAAGGCTATAACGACAGCATCACGCCGCAAGAGCGCGCGGCGGCGCTGGAACAGCTGAGCCGCCAGCGCTGGCGCGACGCGGAAACGGGCGTTCCGGCCTATCAGCCGGCGTATAACGCCGAGCCGCCCGTCGGCGCGCCGCAGTTCGTGATCGACTATCACGACTATTACGCCACGCCGCGCGGCTACCATCCCCGCGCCGTCAACTCGAAGAACGCCTGGACGGTCACCACGCCGTTGTCGTTCATGAACATGCCGATCCTGACCTATATCGCCGAGATCTCACCGCGTCCGATCCTGTTCATCCATGGCGAGAAGGCCCACTCCCGCTACTTCGCCGAGACGGCCTACGCCGCCGCCGCCGAGCCCAAAGAGCTGATGATCATCCCGGGCGCGGTCCACACCGACCTCTATGATCGGGTTGACGTCATTCCCTTCGACAAGATGGAGAGGTTCTTCCGGCAAGCGCTCGGTTGATGGGGGGCGCGCCTGGAGCGGCCTGGGGCGGATTGTCGCAGGGGGCGAATCCGGGCGCGGTTCCAAGGCGTCCTTAACCGCCGTTCCGCAGGCTGGTCGCCAAAGCGAAGGGGACCCATGGCGCGGCCGCTCTTGGATGACAGTATCGACCTGATCGCCTCGACCGGCCGCCAGGCGCGGCCGGCGCGGCTGGGCATGGCCGTGCTGGTGGCGGGCTTCCTGGGGTTCAACCTCGGGGCCGCGATCGCGGTCGCGTGGTTCGCCGCAGCGATGGTCGCCGAGGTCTACGCCCTGGGCGTCACCCAGTTGTCGCGGCGGCTGAACCTGTCGCCCATGCTGCGGCGCCTGGGCTATGTCACCGCCGTGATCGTCATGGTCGGAGCCTGGACGGCGCTGACCATCGTGCTGTGGACCTCGGCCAACCCGGCCCTGCAGTGGGCCGCCATCTGCTTGGCGGCCGGCCAGTTGATCCACGCCCAGTCGGTGACCTTCCGGGCGCCGACGCTGTTCGCGATCGATGTGGGCATGCCCGCGACCTCGCTGATCGTCATGCCGATCCTCACCGGCGGCTTCTCGCCGGTCCAGATCGCCACCATGATGACCGCCGTGGGGCTGATGCTGCTCTACACCTTCACCAGCGCCGCGGCCAACAATCGCCGAATGATCGCGCTGGAGGCCGCCGAGGCCCAGGCCCTGAAGGCCAGCGAGGCCAAGTCCGCCTTCCTGGCCATGATCAGTCACGAGATCCGCACCCCGATGAACGGCGTCCTGGCCATGGCCGACGCCCTGTCGCGCGCCCAGCTCGACCCCGCCCAGGCCCGCCAGACGGCGCTGCTCAAGCGCTCGGGCGAGGACCTGATGACCCTGCTCAACGACGTGCTGGACATCTCGCGCATCGAGGCGGGCAAGCTGGAGATCGAGCGCCAGCCGTTCGACCTGCCCGAACTCCTGGGCGACCTGCGGGCCCTGTGGGCGACGGCGGCCACGGACAAGGGCCTGGACCTCTTGCTGACCATCGCGCCGGGGCTGGCGGAGCGTCGGCTGGGCGATCCCAATCGTCTGCGCCAGATCCTCTGCAACCTGGTCTCCAACGCCGTCAAGTTCACCCCGTCGGGCCAGGTGGCCCTGCGCGCCCTGCCGGGCCAGACGCCCGAGACGGTGGTCTTCGAGGTCGCCGACACCGGCATCGGCCTGACGCCCGAGCAGTCGGCGCGGCTGTTCCAGTCCTTCTCCCAGGCCGACGCCTCGATCGCCCGCCGGTTCGGCGGCAGCGGCCTTGGCCTGTCCATCTGCAGCCAGCTGGCGGCGCTGATGGACGGGGCGATCACGGTCGAGAGCGCCCCGGGCGCGGGCTCGACCTTCCGCCTGACCCTGCCGCTGCCCGGCCAGGCCCCGGCCGCCGCAGCGATCGACGCCCCCACCGCCGTCGCCCCCACCGCCGTCGCGACGCCCGAGCTGGCCAATCTCGCCGGCCTGCGGGTGCTGGTGGCCGACGACCATCCGGTCAACCAGGCCGTGGCCCGCGCGATCCTCGAGGCCGGCGGCGCCCGGGTCGTCATCGCCGACAACGGTGAGGCCGCCCTGGCCAGCCTGAACACCGCCCCGGCCGACCTGGTGCTGCTGGACCTGCGCATGCCCGTCCTCGACGGCCGCGAGACCGCCCGCCGCATCCGCCGGGGCGAGGCCGGTGACCCGGCCGTGCCGATCATCGCCCTGACCGGCGAGGCCCTGGCCGACGACCCCGCCCGCTGGCGCGCCGACGGCTTCGACGCCGTCCAGCAAAAGCCGGTCGTCGCCCGCGACCTCCTGGCCGCCGCCGCCCGGCTGACGGCGCGGACCGCCTGAAGGCGCGAGCTTCCGAAAATCCTCCCCCCCAGCGGGGGAGGTGTCCGCGCAGCGGACGGTGGGGGAAGTCCTGCTGACCTTGCCTCTTCCCCCTCCGTCGTCCCTTCGGGCCGACACCTCCCCCGCTGGGGGGAGGATTGGGGGCGTTCGCGCCGCGTTCCCGCCTAGAGCTCCCAAGAAGCCTCCCTTCCCCTTGATGGGGAAGGGCCGGGGATGGGGTGACCTGCTGAGCCGGCGGCGGCGCGCGGCCTCGACCGCCGAGATCACCCCACCCCTGCGCCTCGCCATCCGCCAACGGAGGGGGCATGCGTTCGGAGTTCCCTCTTAGAGCTCCCAAGAAGCCTCCCTTCCCCTTGATGGGGAAGGGCCGGGGATGGGGTGACCTGCTGAGCCGACGGCGGCGCGCGGCCTCAACCGCCGAGATCACCCCACCCCTACCCCTCCCCATCGAGGGGAGGGGGCATGCGTCCGGCGTTCCCGCTTAGAGTTCCCAAGAAGCCTCCCTTCCCCTTGATGGGGAAGGGCGGGGGATGGGGTGACCTGCTGAGCCGGCGGCTGCGCACGGCCTCGACCGCCGAGATCACCCCACCCCTACCCCTCCCCATCGAGGGGAGGGGGCGCGTTTCATCGACCTCGCGCCACGCGGCTGCGAGGAGTCGGAAAAGGGCTGCGGAGCGCCGGACCTTCGTCCGGAGTGTGTATGTTGAATACCGTTTCGACGAAGCCGCAACGCTCCGCGCAGCCGTTATCCGGAAGCGTGATCCCGCGACGCTGTTGGCGCCTCGAAACCCTTGAAGCCTCCGACGGGCGGGTCAGGTCGCGAAGCCTGATCCCGGACGGACGCTTTTCAGCGTCCCTGTCGCTCTCACCGGCCGATGTCCAACGTCGTTTCTGTGTTCCAGGGTCGACTACCGCCGGATGAACATCGTTGCGAGGTCTCCCCCGCACCGGCGAGCGCGCCCGCTCGACCGCCCCCCGCCGCCGCAATCGGTCGCTGGCCAACGCGCCCTTTCCCCGCGACGAGGTGGAGCCATTGTGCGAGCGATGACAGCGCCGGGGACAGGTTGGAGTCTGCGGCGGCTAAGGGGTTGAATTTGCGGGCGCGGGGCAGGGGATACGCCCGCGCAGAGGTGCGAACTACCCCTTCTCCCCTCGCAGGAGAAGGTGGCCGCCGCAGGCGGTCGGATGAGGGGGCAGCGTAGGCCCTTGTGACGCTTGAAATGCTTTGGATTGGTACGCTTGCGGTCGGAGCATGAAAGGCGCGGGAATCAGCCGAACCTAGCACTTTCAATCGCTCCGTTTGATCCGGCTTCTTTGAAGGCAACTTGGCTTTCGCACGGCGGCTAGCCTTGATGTCGCGGACGCGGAGCGATGGAGCGACTCGGGAAAGTACAGAGTTCTGTTCGTACAATGGAGAAGGCGTCCATGGCCAATCGCCCCCGATCACATCAGCTCGAAGATCTCTCACGCAATCGCTTTCGCGCTCTAGTGCCATTGCATTGGGTTGTGCGAGACCGGTCCCATGACTACGGCGTGGGCTTCGAAGTCGAGGTATTCTCGCCCGATGGCGAAGCCACTGGGCTTATCTTCTTGGCTCAGCTGAAGGCCACGGACTCGGCAGACGCAGCCGATCGACTAACACTTCCAAACGAAAAGTTAGCCTACCTCTGTGGCCTTGATCTGCCAGTAGCCCTCTTCCGCTACTCCAGTCCCGATGACAGTTGGCGTTGGGCCTGGGTTTTTGATGCCAATGTCTACAATGCGCAGGGCGGGGTTAAGACCGCAACGATCCGGTTCGGTCTTGAGCACGCTTGGTGCGATCAGACTCTTGCAGACCTTGAGCGCACGCTACGGGTCGGGCGGGCACTGAAGAACGCGTATCCGCAACAAAGGGTTGCGCTGGTTCGCGCGGGGCCTATCGCGCCGGTTCGCAGGCAATTCGCAGTCGATGATGCTATCGCCGCGATTATCAATGAAGTCCCTTGCTTGACTGGGGATCGCAAGGCCGTCGATGACTTAATCATCGATGTTGAGGATCATGCGCTAGGCCTGCGCATGCGGCTTGATCGATACGCGTCGGTAGAGATCGCCGAACCCGATCCGAGCGCGTTAAAGGGGGAGTTGCTCTATTCGCTCGTTACGATGCTGCGAGGCTTGGGGCTTCATGTTCAGGCTGAGGTAGCGGCTCGCGCGGTATTGCGCCAAAATCTTACTACCATGGAGCGATCTCTGGCTGCGCGCGCAGTTGCTGCCTTAGCGTCGGACCCCATGGCGGCCTGCGAGCTTGCGATAAGCAACGGCATACACCAACAGCAAGACCCGTCATGGGCGATGGCTTATCATCTTCTTGTAAAGGCCCGAGCACCCAAGGCCGTGAGCGCGCAAGCGGCCCAATGGTTCTGCAGAGAGACCTTGGCCCATGCAAGGGCCACGGGAAAACCTGAGCGCGAAGCCCTGGTTCGCAACAATCTCGCCAACCTTCTTATTGGTTTAGGCGGTCATGAACGCGAGGCGCTTCATCATCTCAATGCTGCGCGTCGTTTGCGGCCGGCCTATATGCGTGCGGACTATTTCCTGGTCGACATTGGTCGGACTCTCTTCAATGCGGGGCGGTATCGTGGCGCGGCGCTTTTCTATCGCGCTGCCTACGAGCGTAAGCATGATCGTGGCGTTCGCTTATTCCTTGCCGATGCTCTGATGTTCGCTGGTCTGGTTGGTGAGGCCAGAGATCATTTTCGCGCCTTGCAGGAGGATATGGAGGAAGGCGAAGGCGCGGAGATCGGCCTCAAGGCAATCCTTTGCGAGATCATAGAGTTAGAGTTCAGTTCCCCTGTCGTACCGGCTCGCAAAGCGGCGGGCGACGCGCGAGCAAGCGCCCTAGTGGGAGATGACCTCAACGACCCGATACTGCTGCGCGAGCTGATCGTATCGCACGACGTATTCAACTTAGTCGCTAACTTCAATCTCGGTCTGACTTCGTCGAAAGCGGGCAATGTTGAGAACGCGGTCAAACATTTCCTGATTTGCGCCTTCAAACGGTCGGGTGACATTGAGGCTTGGCGTAACGCAGTACTGCTATCAATCAGTCTGCAGGATCCTCTAGTAGCGACTGCGATCATCGATTGTGCGATGCGGATGGGCGGACTGGCGGTGCGCGAAGCAGTCCGTCTCGAATTGATAGATCAAGTCGATAGTGAAGCAGCTATCCAAGCCTTGGATCTTGCGATGACAACCGCGTTGGAACTCGCCGGCAAGAAGGAACGCGGAGTGCTATTCCGGCTTCACGATAGCGAGGGAAAACGGCGAATGCTGACGTTTTCGCTTGGGTGACCACCAATCGGCTTGTTTGCCATCAGGGCGTCGTCGATGGTGACGGTCAGGCGCATGTCAGGCCGGGCGGCGGCCGAGGGTGTCCAGCCAGGCGTCGATGTCGGTCACTTCGATACCTTCGCCACGATCCAGCTCGTCCAGGCCTTCCTGGATCAGGGCGCGATAGCGGGCCACGCGCGCGGCCTCGTCAGCGTCAGGCGCTGGGGCGGCGGGCGGGTCGAGGGCGATCTTTCGCGCGGTCATCGACCGAAGGTTAGAACAAAACGGGGGTTTCTCAAAACGGCGTTGGAGCGCGGCGAGCCCCCTCCACCGGCGTTCGCCGGTCCCCCTCCCCCGGTGGGGGAGGAGAGGGGCTTGGGCGCCCGCGCGACCCCTCACCCGGCCGCGGCGCGGCCACCCTCTCCCGCAAGGGGAGAGGGTCTTACAGCCGGCTCTTGCGGAACGCTTCGGCCTGCTCGGCCCGCAGCTCGGCGCGCACGCGTTTGGGCATGGCCTTGTCCACCGCCTCGCCGGGGGCGGTGAGGACCTCGTTGGCGAACTCCAGGTCCATCAGCTTCATGCGCTTGATCTCGTCGCGCAGGCGGGCGGCGGTTTCGAACTCGAGGTTCGCGGCGGCCTCGCGCATCTTGGCCTCCAGGTCCTTGAGCGCGGCCTTGAAGTTGTCGCCGCTGAACGGGCGGTCGTCGGTCTCGGACATGCCCATGGGCACCAGCACGCGGTCGCCGCGCTCGTAGGGGCTGTTGAGGATGTCCTTGATGTCGCGCTTGACGCTCTCGGGCGTGATGCCGTGTTCGAGGTTGTAGGCGTGCTGCTTTTCGCGGCGGCGGGCGGTCTCGGCCATGGCCCGCTCCATCGAGCCGGTGACCCGGTCGGCATAGAGGATGACCTTGCCGTCCACATTGCGCGCGGCGCGGCCGATGGTCTGGATCAGGCTGGTCTCCGAGCGCAGGAAGCCTTCCTTGTCGGCGTCGAGAATGGCCACCAGGCCGCATTCGGGGATGTCCAGGCCCTCGCGCAGCAGGTTGATGCCCACCAGCACGTCGAAGTGGCCCAGGCGCAGGTCGCGGATGATCTCGATGCGCTCGATGGTGTCGACGTCGCTGTGCATGTAGCGGACGCGGATGCCCTGTTCGGTCAGGTATTCGGTCAGGTCCTCGGCCATCTTCTTGGTGAGGACGGTGACCAGGGTGCGGTAGCCCTTGCTGATGGTCTGGCGGATCTCGTCGACCACGTCGTCGACCTGGGAGGCGCCGTCCTTGGAGACCGGGCGCACCTCGACCGGCGGGTCGATCAGGCCGGTGGGGCGGATGACCTGCTCGGCGAAGACGCCGCCGGCCCGCTCCAGCTCCCAGTTGGCCGGGGTGGCGCTGACATGCACCGACTGGGGCCGCATGGCGTCCCATTCCTCGAACTTGAGGGGGCGGTTGTCGAGGGCGCTGGGCAGGCGGAAGCCGTACTCGGCCAGGGTCCATTTGCGGTTGCGGTCGCCCTTGTACATGGCGCCGATCTGCGGAACCGTCTGGTGGCTCTCGTCGGTGAAGAGCAGGGCGTTGTCGGGGATATATTCGAAGAAGGTCGGCGGCGGCTCGCCGGTCTTACGGCCCGACAGATAGCGGCTGTAGTTCTCGATGCCGGCGCACGAGCCGGTGGTCTCGATCATCTCCAGGTCAAAGGTCGTGCGCTGCTCCAGGCGCTGGGCTTCCAGCAGCTTGCCGTTGGCGACCAACCATTCCAGGCGCTCCTTCAGCTCCTCGCGGATGGCGATGATCGCCTGGCGCAGGGTGGGGCGCGGGGTGACGTGGTGGCTGTTGGCGTAGACCTTGATCATCTCGAGGTCGGCGGTCTTCTTGCCGGTCAGGGTGTCGAACTCGCTGAGCGCCTCGACCTCGTCGCCGAACATCGTGACGCGCCAGGCGCGGTCCTCGTAGTGGGCGGGGAAGATCTCGATCGTGTCGCCCCGGCGGCGGAAGGTGCCGCGCTCGAAGGCCTGGTCGTTGCGCTTGTACTGCTGGGCCACCAGGTCGGCGATCAGCTGCTTTTCATCGACCCGCTGCCCGACCTCCAGGGTGAAGGTCATGGCGGTGTAGGTCTCGACCGAGCCGATGCCGTAGATGCACGACACCGAGGCCACGACGATGACGTCGTCGCGCTCCAGGATCGCCCGGGTGGCCGAGTGGCGCATCCGGTCGATCTGCTCGTTAATCGAGGAGTCCTTCTCGATATAGGTGTCGGTCCGGGGCACGTAGGCTTCCGGCTGGTAGTAGTCGTAGTAGCTGACGAAGTACTCGACCGCGTTCTCCGGAAAGAACGACTTCATCTCGCTGTAGAGCTGGGCGGCCAGGGTCTTGTTCGGGGCCAGGATCAGGGCCGGGCGCTGGGTGCGCGCGATGACCTGGGCCATGGTGAAGGTCTTGCCCGAGCCGGTGACGCCCAAGAGCACCTGGTCCTGGTCACCGTTCTCCAGGCCCTCGACCAGTTCGGCGATGGCGGTCGGCTGGTCGCCGGCGGGCTGGTAGTCGCTGACCAGCTTGAAGGTCTTGCCGCCCTCGGACTTGCTGGGGCGCGCCGGGCGGTGCGGGGTCCACAGCGCCGGGATCGCTCCGCCCGGAACCGTGTCCAGCACGAAGGGCGTCGAGACGTCAGAGACGCCGGAGGTGTCGCGAGAAGGCATGGCGTCAAGTTAGGAGCGCGCGGGGGCGAAGGCTAGGGGGCCTGCTGACGGAGACTGGCAGCAGGCTGGCGGTAGGCGGCCCGGCGCGCACCCCTCACGCCGCCATATTGGCGATGTGCTGGCGGTTGATGCGGATGACGCCGAGTTGCTCCAGCGACAGCAAAAGCCGCCACAGCTGCGACAGCTCCAGGCCCAGCGACCGGCGCATGGCCGGGCTCTCCAGGGCCTTGAGGTCGATGGCGAGGCCGGCGCTGAGGCCGCTGCGCTCGCCGTCGTCGTCCTCCAGCGGGCCCATGCGCTCGACGAGACCGCGGGCGACCAGGGCCTTGAGGCGACGGCGGACGGTCTCGCTGGAGACGTTCAGGGCTGCGGCCACGCCCTCGATCGACACCGGGTGACGCTCGTCGCCGGCCTCGGGATCGTTCAGGTCGGCGCGGCGGCTGGCGGGCAGGTGCTGCAGATTGGCGGCGGCGATCGTGTGGACGATCAGGAACTCCAGGGGATCCAGATCCATCGCCCGCTGTCGGGCGTCGATCCAGTTGAGGACGAAGGTCGTGGTCGTGCGGCGCACCGCGCGGGCGACATCGCTGGGGATCAACATGCGGGCGTCTCCGAAAAGGGTTGGGAAGGGGGCGAGCGTCTCACCAGGGGATGGGCTGGCCGTCATGGGCGAAGAAGCCGCCGCTGTCGGCGGGCTCCAGCTGGGACAGCACCTTGAGCAGGCGCTGGGCGGCGTCGTCGGGGGTGAACAGGGTCTTGGGCGAGCGCGCGAACGGGGCGCTGAGGTCGGTGGCGACCGTGCCGGGGTGCAACACCACGCAGACGGCGCGCGGACGCTCGCGTTGCAGCTCCAGCGCCTGGCAGCGGATCATCATGTTCAGCGCCGCCTTGCTGGCGCGATAGGCGTGCCAGCCGCCCAGACGGTTGTCGCCGATGCTGCCGACCCGCGCCGACAGGGCGGCGATGACGCTTGGCTCGTCCTTGGGCAGCAGCGGGGCCAGGTGCTTGGCGACCAGGCTGGGGAGGACGGCGTTGACCTCAAACAGGCGCTGCATCGACGCGGCGCTGACCGCCCGCATGCTCTTTTCAGGGGCTAGGTCGGTGTCATGCAGCAGGCCGGTGGCGATCAGCAGC
Source organism: Caulobacter vibrioides (assembly GCF_002310375.3). Classification (GTDB taxonomy): domain Bacteria; phylum Pseudomonadota; class Alphaproteobacteria; order Caulobacterales; family Caulobacteraceae; genus Caulobacter; species Caulobacter vibrioides_D. The sequence continues at coordinate 3,169,871 of NZ_CP023315.3, read as the reverse complement.
AGGCCAAGGGTCCCCCGCTCGCGCAGTTGGCGGGCGAGGTCGGCCAGGGCGGTCTCGTCCAGCAGGTCCATCGTCAGGAACGGCGTGCGGGGGTCGTCTGGCCAGTCGTCGGGACGAGCGCGGCCCACGCCGATCACCGCGCTCCAGCCGGGCTCGACCGCCAGGCGGGTCACGAAGGCGCGACCGAGGCCGCCGCTGGCCCCGACAACAACGGCCAGGCGAGAGGTCATGCGGGCAGGCTCGCCACCAGCGCGCCGACCAGCAGCGCGCCGCAGGCCACCACGGTCAGCGGCAGGCGCAGCTTGCGATACCAGTCGGGCAGGGTGCGCGCCGTCATGTCCCAGGCGCCTTGCGCCGCGAGGGCCAGGGCCAGGCCCAGGAGACCGGCGGAGACCACGGCGGGCGAGCCGGCGGCGGCCACCAGGGCTGCGACCGCGAAGCCGACGATCGGCGGGGCCATGGCGATCACCAGGGTGGCGATGTCCGCCCGGGCGCCCAGCGCGGCGTGGGCGGCGCGGACGCCGCCGAGGAAGGCCAGGATCGCGCCGGCATAGGCGGCCTGGGCGATCCAGGCCGCTCCGGCCGGGATCAGGCCCGTCAGGACCAGGAGAGGCGGCGCGACGAACGGGATCAGACCCAAGGCGCCGAGAAGCGCCATGGCCTTGGCCGCGTCGGCGCCCGCGCGCGTCGTGCTTTCGCCGCGGGGCTCGAGGATATGGATCGCGCCGTCCATGCTGGCGTCTCCCTCGGTCAAACCTGATCGAAGGTTATTTAGTGTATCAGTTGGTATAAAGAAAGGGCGGCAAACCGCTTAAGGGTTTGCGGTGGCGCTTGGAGCGTTTTCTGGAGCGACGTGGTCCCGGTTCGGGTGAAGAAAACGCGCCGAAATCAAGGCTGGGTTTCACGGCCTGACGCAATCAGGTCGCGCGCGCTGAAGCGCTTTCCGATCTGATTGAACCAATCGGGTCGGATAAAAAGGGATTTTTTCAAGAGTTTAGAGCGTTCTTCAAGCCGATCACCGCTTCACGCTGATCGGAGAACGCTCTAGCGCCAATCGGCCGCAGCCAGGGCCGGCGCCGGCGGCTCGTCGGTTCCCCACACAGGCGGTGAGGTGGCGAAGGCGCGCAGGAACGCGCCGCAGGTGCTGGCGATCAGCTTTTCCAGGCTCATGGCGCGCAGGTGAGCGCCCTCCAGCTGGTCCTGGTGCAGGCAAGCCAGAAGCAGCGGCGACACCAGTTGCAGCGCCGCCATGCGCGGATCGACGTCGGCCCGCATCTCGCCGCGCGCGATATGCAGTTGAAGACGCGCCTCCAGCGCCTGCAGGGTCGGCTCGACGATGTGCTCCAGGGCCGGGCGCCCGTAGCTGGGATCCATCAGGCCTTCGGCGAGGCTGAGAGCGAAGACATCGCCCAGACGAACCGTCTTCTCGGCCCGCAGCGCATTGACCAGGCTGCGCGCATAGGTGTGGATCGAGGCCTCGAAGGGCAGATCGCTGGCGCGCTGAGCCTCGAGGCCGATGCGCCCGCGTCGCAGGCACTCCTCCAGCACCGCATCGATCACCGCGCGGCGGTCGCCGAAATAGTGGCGCAGGGTCGGCGGCGACACCTCGGCGGCGGCGGCGAGGTCGCGAAAGCTCGCGCGCTCGCCCCCACGCGCCATGAGGTGCAGCGTCATCTTCTCCAACAAGTCGCGGCGCTTGGCCTCGTGACCGAGATCCTTTGCGCCCTTGGTTCTGGACAAGGTGATCGTCCCCCTTCGCCGTGCAAGATACTGTCGCCGTTGAGGTCACGCAAACCTTGGCCCCCTCGAAATCCAGGGGGATCGCGGACGCGGCGGTCTTTCGAGGCCGCATCCGCGTCCGGCGTGTCAGCGCGCCGCCTGCGTCAAAAAGCGACATCTCCGCCACCCCACACGAAGGGCGCGGATAACCCCAAATCAAGTACTAAGACCCTCGGCGCTGAGTTTGGGGGTGCGGTCGCAGCGATGGACAAGTCTGTAACGGCACGGGAGATCGCCCGAGTTCGGGCGCTCCTGGACCTTGGCATCCTGGATACGCCGCCCGAGCCGGAGTTCGACGACATCGTCCACGCCGCGCAGGACGCCTGCCAGGCGCCGATCGTCGTCGTGTCGCTGATCGATGATCATCGCCAGTGGTTCAAGGCCCGGGTCGGCATCGATATCTGCGAGACCGAGCGGGAGGTGTCGTTCTGCGCCCATGCGGTGGCCCAGGCCAGCACGCTCCTGGTGCCGGACGTGACGCTGGATCCGCGGTTCAAGGACAACCGGCTCGTGACCGGCCCCGAGCACGTCCGCAGCTATGCGGGCGCGCCGATCGTCACCGAGCAGGGCGTCGCCATCGGCGCGGTCGGCGTGATCGACCAACGCACGCGCGACTGGTCGGCGAAGGAGGTTCAGGCCCTCGAACGCCTGGCCAGGATCGCCGCGCGTCTGATCGAGATGCGGGCGCGCTGCGAACTGGCCGACGTCCAGGCGCAGCAACTGCTGAACCTGGCGGCCGAAGGGGTGCAGTTCCGGACGATCTTCGCGGCCATGCGCGAGGGGGTGGTGCTGCAGGACCGGAGCAGCACCATTCTGCGCCATAACCCCGCCGCCGCCGCGCTGCTGGGCCTGACCCACGACCAGTTGCTGGGAAAGAGCTCGATCGACGACGACTGGCGGATCGTCGACGCCGCCGGAGCGCCGCTTCCGGTCGAGGCCCAGCCCTCGATGGTGTGCCTGGCCACGCAAGAGCCGGTCCTGAACTTTGTTCTGGGGGTGCAGCTGCCGGACGGCGCGCTGCGCTGGCTCAGCGTCAATTCGCTGCCGATCTTCGACAAGATCGGCGAGCCGCCGAACCTGACCGTCACCTCGTTCATCGACGTGACCGAGCTGCGCGAGCGCGAGACCGAGCTTCGTGACGCCCTGGAGCTGGCCGAGCGCGCCAGCCAGGTCAAATCCCAGTTCGTGGCCAATGTCAGCCATGAGATCCGCACGCCACTGAACGGGGTGATCGCCCTGGCCTCGGCCCTGCGCCAGAGCGCTTTGACCGATCGCCAGCGCGAGATGGTCGAGATCATCGTCGAGTCCGGGACGACCCTGGAGTCGATCCTCAGCGCCCTCCTGGACCTGGCCAAGATCGAGGCCGAGCGCATGGAGCTGGAGGTCGTGACCTTCGGGATCGAGGACCTGGTGCGTTCCTCGACCGACCTCTTCAAGATCAAGGCCGACAACAAGGGGCTGGGGTTCGACGTCTCGGTGATCGCCCCGCCCGGCGCGCGCTATCGCGGCGACGCCCAGAAGATCCGCCAGATCCTCTGGAACCTGCTGGCCAACGCCATCAAGTTCACCGACGCGGGCGAGATCGCCGTCAGCGTCAAGGTCGACGGCCCGGACGAGGCGGCCCAGACCCTGCTCATCGAGGTGCGCGACACGGGCGTGGGCCTCTCGCCGGACATGGAGCGCGTGCTCTTCGAGCCCTTCATCCAGGGCGACGCCTCGGTGACGCGCCGGTTCGGCGGCACGGGACTTGGACTGACGATCTGCCGCGCCCTGGCGCGCATGATGGGCGGCGAGATCGAGGCGGTCGCCGGCGCGGCGCGGGGCAGCGTGTTCCGCGTGCGCGTGCCGGTCTCGACCGCCGAGCCCGAGGCCTCGGCGGCGGTCGAGGGCGAGGCCGATCTGGCCGCCGCCATGAAGATCCTGCTGGTCGAGGACAATCCCAACAACCGCCGCGTCGTCGAGCTCTTGCTGGAGCCGACCGGGGCGGAGCTGGTGATGGCCGAGAACGGCGCCGAGGCGCTGACCCTTCTGGCCGCCCAGCGCTTCGACCTGATCCTGATGGACATGCAGATGCCGGTGATGGACGGCCTGACCGCGACCCGGGAGGTCCGGCGCCTGGAGGCCGGCGCCGAGGAGGGGGCTGCGCCCACGCCGATCGTGATGATGACCGCCAACGCCTCGCGCGAGCATCGCGACGCGGCCTTCGCCGCCGGGGCCGACGGGTTCATCACCAAGCCGGTGACGCCTGCGACCCTCTATGCGGGCATCAACACTGCGCTGACGGCGGCGGCCTGAGCAGGGTCAGCGTGGGTCCAGGCTGAGCAGATAGGCCTTGAGGTCGGCGCGCTGGTCGTCGTCGAACTTAACCTGCGGCATGCGCGGATGGGTGTGGGGCGAGCCCTCCTCGGGCGGCGATTGGGGCGACAGCATGCCTTCGGACAGCACCTGGTCGACCCCGCCGGGCGGGTAGCGCAGATAGAGCTTGGCGAAGGCCGGCGCGCCGGGAAGGGCGCTTCTCAGGCCGCTCACGGCGTGGCAACCGCCGCAGTGGCGCTGGGCCAGCTTCTGGCCATTGGCCGCCGAGGCCTGGGCGGCGGCCGAGGTCGCTGCGACCAGAAGGCCGCCCGCGAGCAGGGCGGTGGCGGCGAAGGTGCGGATCGTGCGCGGCATCGGCGAGGCTCCTGGTCCCCTGAAGACTACGTCAATCCGCCCGCGGGGGTATTGGGTACGAACACCTATCAATGCGGCGCGCACGAACGCCGTTCCGTGGGCGTTGACACGCGTTTGTACTGTGTGACATACAGTGTTTATCGCACACCATGTGCCACACACTATGCGTCGTACACCCTATGCCCACCGATACGGACATCTTTGAATCGCTCCGCCAAGAGCTGCGGCGGGGAACGCTGATCCTCGCCGTGCTCGCCCAGCTTAGGGAGGAGCGCTACGGCTACAGCCTGCGTCAGGCGCTTTCGGGCGTGGGCGTGGAGATCGACGAAGGCGCGCTCTATCCGATGCTGCGCCGGCTGGAGGCTCAAGGGCTGCTGGCCAGCGAGTGGCGCGAGGAAGACAAGCGCAAGAAGCGTTTCTATCAGCTGTCGAGCGAGGGGAGGGCCGTGCTGGCCCGCCTCGCCGACGAATGGCGCGCCATCAACGCCGCCCTGGAGCCGCTGTTGTGAGCGCGGCCACTCTCACCAAAGGACCCCATGACATGAGCGATCTGGTCGATCGTTACCTGGGCGCCGTCGCCGCCCTGCTGCCCAAGGACTCGCGCCAGGACATCGTCGCCGAGCTGCGCGACCTGATCGTCAACCGCGTCGAGGAGCGGGAGGCGGCCCTGTCCCGCCCGCTCGACAAGCGCGAGATCGAGGCGCTGCTGCGCGAGATCGGTCACCCCATCGCCGTGGCCGGTCGCTATGGCCCGCGCACCGCGCTGATCGGACCGGAGATCTATCCGTTCTGGCTGTTCGGCGTGAAGGTGCTGCTGGCGGTGGCCGCCTTGGCGGCGGTGATCCCGGCGGGCGTGGCCCTGCTGACGGCGCATGGCGACGCGCGCCTGGTGGCGCGGACGTTCAACGACTTCATCCCGACCGCGCTCAGCCTGATCGGCGCGGCGACCCTGATCGGCGCCGCCATCGAGCGCGGCTGGATCAAGACCGACGGGTTCAAGAACTGGAAGGTCAATGACCTGCCCAAGGTCCCGAAGACCAAGAAGTGGTTCTTCGAGAGCCTGTTCGAGGGTCTCTTCGAGGTGGCGGTCACCCTGCTGTTCATCGGCTGGTGGACCAAGCTGGTGGACTTCCCCGACAGCAACGTCATCGCCACGCGCGACGGCGAGATCGTCCTAAGCTTCTCGCCGATCTTCCAGACCCTGTATTGGCCGATCCTGGTCATGGCGGTGGTGCAGGTGATGTCGGGCCTGATCCTGGTGGTCAAGCCGGGCTGGGTGCGGGCGCGGGCGGGCTTTGAGATCGTCGGCGGGCTGATCGGCCTGGCCATCGCCGCCGCCCTCTGGCCGGCCATGCCGCTGGTCACCCTGGTCGCGCCGGAAGCCACGGTGGCGGGTCTCGCCAACCTGCAGAGGACGGTGGAGATGAGCCTGCAGATCGGCCTTTGGGTCGCCGTGGCGATCATTCTGCTGAAGCTGATCATCGACGGCTGGCGCCTCATCCGCGGGCGCTGATCCAGGACCAGCGGGGGGCTCGCCAGAGTCCCCGCATCGGCCTTGGCCGTTAACCTTGTGTCGTTGCCGAGTAACGATAAGTCTCGGCTCAGATTCCGCCCGGATCGGCGCAACACAGGCATGGCAAGGCTTTCGCGGCGGCAAAAAAACGACGATCGGGCTTCTCGAGCTTTTCGCGAGGATTCAAGGCGTTAACGATTAGACTGTGCGACGCAAGCGCGCACAGCCCGTGTCGCGGCGCGTCCAGTGCTTGCGAGTCGGTCACCGATACGTCATAAGCCGCTACAAGCAGGATCTTGGCCACAGCGTGATACGGCCAATCCTCCGCTTCGGAAGAGTCTCCGCCGGTCATTTTCGCGGGGTTTCCGAGGCGCTTTTGTCGGGGAGCCGGAGGCTCTCGCCGCGCAGGACACGAGTTTTGTATATCAAGTCGCAGACGCGCGCGGATGCGCGCGGGCTGGTCGGCGCCGTATTGGTGGGATCCATCACGGGTCTCGCCCTGGGCGGCGTTTACCTTCTGGGTGGCCTGGCCCAATCGGCCTCCACCCACGCCCGTGTCGCCCGATTGGCGGAAGGCGCTTCGGGAGATTTCTCCGAGGCGGCGATGCTCAGCGCGTCTACGCGTATGGACCCCGGCGCGCTCGCCGTGGCCAAGCGTCATGATCCCTATCTCTTCGCCGCCGTCGATCAGCGTGATCGTCAGTCGGCCATGCTGGCCGCCCGTCTTGAAGGCGCCGGCTCGACCCTGCTGCCGGGCCAGAGCGGCCGCACCGGCCCGCTGATGCTGCGCGCCAGCTTCGGCACCATGTTCAATGGCGGCGGCGCGGGTCCGTTCCAGCTGGGCAACGCCCTGCAGAGCTCGCGCGAGCTCGAATGCCTGGCCCAGGCCGTCTATTACGAAGCCCGTGGCGAGACCCCCAGCGGCCAGGCGGCCGTGGCCCAGGTCGTTCTGAACCGCGTGCGTCACCCGGCCTTCCCGAAGTCGATCTGCGGCGTCGTGTTCCAGGGCGCCTACAACCGCACGGGCTGCCAGTTCAGCTTCGCCTGCGACGGCTCGATGCGCCGCGCCCGCGACATCGGCGCCTGGAGCCGGGCTCGCAAGGTCGCCACCCGCGTCGTGGCTGGCACGATCGAGAGCCCCGTCGGCTCGGCCACGCACTTCCACACCGTCCATGTGTCGCCGGGCTGGGGGCTGCGCCTTCAGCGCGTGACCCAGGTGGGCATGCACATCTTCTATCGCTTCGGTCGCCGCAGCGGCGGTTCGATCCAATCCCCGACTGTGGACGACATCGCGCCGTCCGAGATCGCCAGCCTGACGGCCGACGGTCACGGCCCGGTGGCCTATGCCAGCCTGGCGCGTCCGGAGCTCGCCAATGGCGCGCCGGGCGTCGGCGGGCCCCTCGGTCCGGTCAGCGAACCGGCGTCCGCGCCGGCGCTGACGCCGGCCAAGGCCAGCGCGCCGACCCATGACAAGCCGGCGCTGGACGGTCTGAAAGCTACAGTAGGGGCCGGGAGCGGAGCTGCTTCCTAAGGCTGCCCGGCATGTGGCTGGCGGCGAAGCGCATCTGCTTGGCCCGCTTGCCCACCAGGTAGTGCAGCGCCTTGCCGTGGGCGGCCTCCCAGACCACCTGGGCTGCGTCCTCGACGGGATAGACCTCCAGCCCGCCGGCCTTCAGCGACTCCGACATCGATTTGTTGGAGCCGTCCGAGGCCGCGTTGAGGATCGGCGTCTCGACGAACCACGGCATGACGCAGGCGACGCTGACGCCGTAGGCGGCGTACTCGACGTCCAGAGCCTCTGACAGCCCCCGCACCGCGAACTTGGTGGCCGAATAGACCGCAAGCTTCGGCGAGCCATAGAGGCCCGCGCACGAGGCCACATTGATCAGTCGCCCGCCGGCCGCCTTCAACAGCGGCAGGCCCGCGCGGGCGCCGTTGATCACGCCCTTGATGTTGATGTCGATCTGGATGTCGCAATCGGCGTCGGACATCTCGTTCAGCATGCCAAAGCGCGCGACGCCGGCATTGTTCAGCAGGGCGTTCGCCTGGCCGCCGGTCTCGCGTCCGAACTCGCCGATGACGTTCTCCCAGGCCTCGCGGTCGCGGACGTCCAGGGGATGGATCGAGCCGTTCTCCGGGCCGATGGCCAGCAGGGCGGCCTTGAGCCCCACCTTGTCGATGTCCGACAGGCCGACGAACCAGCCCTCCTTGGCGAAGCGCTTGGCGCAGGCCAGGCCGATGCCGCTGGCCGCGCCCGTGATGAAGATGCTCTTGCGCCCGTTCGCCGGCATGGACCCCTCCCGTATCATTGTTATCAATGATCAGATGCCGAACGGACGGAGGGGTCAAGGGGCGGAAGACAGATCCTCCCCCGCGTTGCGGGGGAGGTGGCCCAGAGGGCCGGAGGGGGCGAGCAGGGCCGACGCCGCAACGGCCCCCTCAGTCGGCTTTGCCGACAGCTCCCCCGCATCGCGAGGGAGCCTCTGGTCCGGACCGATCAGTCCGTCTGGTCGTCGATCTCGGCGTCCGGGCCGTTCTTCTTGATCGACTCGATGGCGTTCTTGGCCGAGGCCTTGGACGCATAGCCCTCGGTCCAGAAGATGGTTTCGCTGTTGTAGGTAAAGTAGGCGACGAACTCGCCGGCCTTGTTCTTCTTGATTACGAACTTATGGGCCATGGCGCTTCTCCTCTGAGGGTGTGAATCTGGTCGGCCCCACCCGACGGTCAAAGCGTCGCCTTGCCGAGGCGGGCCTGTCAATCGCGGCCTTGTCACGTTCGGGGCGCGCCGCCGATGATGGGGTCCGCGTCCTCGCCGAGTCTCTTCCCATGTCGCACGACCGCCTCGACCAGCTTTCGATGGACCTGCTGGGCAAGTCCTACGCCGATCTCAACGACGTCCAGAAGCGGGTCATCGACCTGATCCTGGCCGAGCAGCCCTCGGATCCGCGCACCATCCTCGACGAGGGGACCTTCTGGACGCGTCTGGCCGACAAGGTCGCGGCCATCGGCGGCTCGTGGAGCTTCATCGGCGGCTTTGGCCTGGCGCTGCTGCTGTGGATCGGGGTGAACCTGGCGCTCAAGCCGCTGCACCTGGCGTTCGACCCCTATCCGTTCATCTTCCTGAACCTCCTGCTCTCGACCGTGGCGGCGATCCAGGCCCCAGTGATCATGATGAGCCAGAACCGCCAGGCGGCTAAGGATCGGCTGTCCGCCGAGCACGACTATGCGGTCAACCTGCGCGCCGAGCTGGAGATCATGCGGGTGATCGACAAGCTGGACGCCCTGCGCAGCGACGAGCTGATGGTGCTATGCCGCGAACACGCCGAACGTCTGGCGCAGCTGCAGGACGAGGTGGCGATCCTGCGGGCGGAGCGGGGCGGATGAGTCTGACCGTCGCCACCGTCCAGTTCGCCGTCTGCGCCGACATCGCCGCCAATCTGGCGGCGATCGAACGCCTGATGCGCCAAGCCCGGGCGGGCGGCGCGGACGTCATTCATGTCCCGGAAGCGGCCCTGTCGGGCTATGCCGGCGTCGATTTCGCAAGCTTCGACGGCTTCGACGGCTTCGACGGGTTCGACTGGCCGCGCCTGGAGGCCGCGACCCGTAGGGTCATGGACCTGGCCGGCGAACTGAAGCTTTGGACCATCCTGGGCTCGGCCCATCCGCTGTCCGAAGGGCGAAAGCCGCACAACTGCGCCTATGTCATCGACGCCTCGGGCGCGCTGGTCGACCGTTATGACAAGCGGTTCTGCGCCGGCGACGCGGCGGGCCTGACCGGGGACCTGGCCCACTATACGCCGGGCGACCACTTCGCCGTCTTCGAGATCAACGGCGTGCGCTGCGGCGTGCTGATCTGCCACGACTATCGTTATCCGGAACTCTACCGCGCCTATCACCGGCTGGGCGTGCGGCTGATGTTCCACGGCTTCCACGCGGGCGGGCTCTCGGTCGAACGCTTCGCGGCGATGGAGGCTGACGTCGGAAGCCATCACCTGACCGGCGGGACGACGCTGCCGGCCATCACCATGCCGGCGGGCATGATCGCCAGCGCCTCGAACAACAATATGTGGATCAGCTGTCCGAACTCGTCGGCGCCGCGAAGCTGCTGGCCCTCGTTTTGTGTGAGGCCGGATGGCGTGATCACCGGGGCCTTGGAGCCCGAGACCGAAGGGGTTCTGCTGTCGCTGATCGACCCCGACGCGCCGATCTACGACAGCACCTTAGCCTGGCGGGGCCGCGCGATCGACGGGGTGCTACATTCGGGGGAGGTTGCGGACGATCCGAGATCGCGGGACCGGAGAGGGCTTTAGGGGGCGGCCAATCAGAATCCCTCTCTCATGGAGAGAGGGAGGGGCCCGCCGCGAAGCGGTGGGAGGGTGAGTGGGTACGCGCTTTCCGGACAGGGCAGGGTCGAAGAGCGGCTGAACGGTCTGAGGGGGCGCGGCTGACCTCGTAACCACTCACCCTCCCGCGCCTTTCGGCGCGGGCCCCTCCCTCTCTCTAAGAGAGAGGGATCGCGACAGCCCGCGCCCGTCGCAGCGCCTGGGGCGGCTGTCCGAACGCCCTGATGAACGCCCGCCGCATCCGCTCCGGATCGCCAAAACCCGTCTCCAGCGCCACGTCCTCGACCTGCAGCGGCTGGCTGTCGAGCAGAGCCCGCGCGGCTTCGACGCGCAGGCGTTCGATGGCCTTGGCCGGGGTGACGCCGGTCTCCTGGGCGAACAGGCGGGCGAAGTTGCGCGGGCTCATGGCGGCGCGGTCGGCCAACTGTTCGACGGTCAAGGGCTCGGACAGGTTCTGGCGCGCCCAGGAGAGCAGGGCGTCGAAGCGGCCGGGGCGCAGGTCAATGAGCGCCGAGTGCTGCGACTGGCCGCCCGGGCGGTGGTGATAGACCACCAGTTGCTGGGCCGTGCGGCGGGCGACGGCCTCGCCCTCGTCGGCGCCGATCAGGGCCAGGGACAGGTCAATGCCGGCGGTGATGCCCGCCGAGCTCCACACCGACCCGTCCTGAACCCAGATGCGGTCGGGCTCGAGCTTGATGTTGGGGTAACGGCGCTGGAAGTCCTTGGTCCGGCTCCAGTGGGTGGTGGCGCGCTTGCCGTCCAAGAGGCCCGCCTCAGCCAGAACATAGGTTCCTGAACAGACGCTGGCCACGCGGCGGGCCGAGCGGCCGGTCTGGCGGACAAAGGCCAGGGTTTCGGGGCAACTGGCTGGAACCTTCACGGCGTCGCCGCCGGCGATCAGCAGGGTGTCCAGCGGCGGGGCCTCGGCCAGGGCCTTGGTCTGTACGACCATGCCCGAGGTGCTGGGGACGAGACCCCCGCGCAGCGACAGAAAGTGCAGGCTGTAGGCGCCCGGCGTCAGCCGGCCGGCGATCTCGAACGCCGCGATCGGGCCGGTGGCGTCCAGCAGCTGGAAGCCCGGATAGACGAGAAAGCCGATCGCGCGGGACATGGCGGACGCCTTGGCTGAAATCGCGGGAACTATGTCATTTCCGCCAGCGCCCCGTCGAGTCATCTTCGCGCGAGACTGTGACGGAGACCATCGCATGAGCCAGACCCTGCAGATCGTGATCGCCCTGTTCCCGGGTGTCACGCACCTGGACTTCACCGGCCCGCATCAGGTGCTCTGCCGCCTGCCCGGCGCCAAGGTCACCGTGGCCAGCCTGGCCGGCGGCGAGATCGAGGCCGACGGCCTGGTGTTCGCCCGCCTGCCCAGGCTGTCGGACATCGAGACCTGCGACGTGCTGATCGTGCCGGGCGGCTTTGGCACGACCCAGGCGATGGGCGATCCTGACTTTATCGCGGAGATCCGGCGACTGGCCGATGGCGCGCGCTATGTCTGCTCGGTGTGCACCGGCTCGCTGGTGCTGGCGGCGGCGGGGCTCTTGAAGGGCAAGCGGGCGGCCTGCCACTGGGCCTGGCGCGACCAGCTGGCGCTGTTCGGCGCCATTCCCGACGCCGCGCGGGTGGCGCGGGACGGCCGCTACATCACCGGCGGCGGAGTGACGGCGGGCATCGACTTCGCCTTGACGCTGATCGCCGAACTGGCCGGCGAGGAGATGGCCCAGGGCATCCAGCTGGCCGTGGAGTATGCGCCGGCCCCGCCGTTCAACGCGGGGCGGCCCGAGACTGCGCCGGCGGCGGTGCTGGAGCGGATCACGGCGCTTTACGGCCAGGGCATGGACGAGCGGGTGGCGGCGGCGAAGGCGGCGGCGGGGGTGTTGTAGGTTCCGAGTTCAAGTACCGTGTCATCCCGGGCGGCGGAGCCGACCCGGGACCCAGGGGCCAAGCGCAGTGAGGCCGCCCCTGGGTCCCGGCTCTCCGCGCTGCGCGCTGCGGCCGGGATGACACGGTTTTTTTTGAGGTGAGGGGGCGCTCGCCTCACCCCACCTGCACCCCCGTCATCGAGATCGCCGCAAACACATCGTCGGTGAAGAAGCTCACCGGCTCGCCCGGCGTCTGGGCGCCCAGCACGTAGAGTAGCGGCAGGTAGTGTTCAGCGCTGTTGATCGAGGCCTCGGCGTCGGGGCCGAGGGTGCGCCAGTCGATCAGCGGGTCGTGGTCGCCGGCCAGGATCAGCTGCTTGGCGGTCTCGTTGAAGCGATCGGCCCAAGGCGGGGCTTCGGGGCGGCGGAAGTCGGCGGCGCGCAGGTTGTGGACGATGTCGCCGCTGCCCATGATCAGCACGCCCTCGTCGCGCAGCGGGGCCAGGCGCCGGCCGGCCTCGTAGTGCCAACGGTCGCTGCGGTCGCGATCGAGGCTCAGCTGGACGACGGGAATGTCCGCGTCCGGATACATCGGGGCCAGCACGCCCCAGGCGCCGTGGTCGAGGCCGCGCGTCGGGTGCTGGACCACCGTGTCGGGCGCCAGCAGGTCGGCCACCCGCGCCGCCAGGTCCGGGTCGCCCGGCGCCGGATAGCGCACATCGAACAGGGCCTGTGGGAAGCCGAAGAAGTCGTGGATCGTCTCGGGCGCGGCCGCCGCGCTGACCGCCGAGGCGCCGCGCGTCTCCCAATGGGCGCTGACCATCAGGATGGCCTTGGGGCGGGGCAGCTCACGCCCCAGCCGCGCCCAGTCGCGGCGCCAGGCGTTGTCCTCGATGGCGTTCATCGGCGAGCCGTGGCCGACGAAGAGAACGGGCATGCGGGACATGGCGATGCTGCCTTTTAGAAACAACTTCAGTTGCAGATAGTGTCCGCGACGCCATAGCGCAAGACGAGGGTTCGGGAGACGGCTTCCGCCTCCGGACGGGCTTTGCTATGCGGCCATGGTGACCGCCGCGCCGCCCCAGATTCCCTCCGACGGGACCCCCGTTGCGACCGAGCCGACGGCTCAGTCGGTGAGCCATGTTTCGGGCAAGGAAAACGTGCGGGGCGGGGCGCTGGATTTCCTGCGCTTTCTCGCCTCGCTGCTGATCGTCGTCTACCACTATGGCGCCGAGAGCCCGATGCGGATCGAGCGCTTCGCTCAGGTGTTCTCGCGCGGCTTTCTGGCCACCGACTTCTTTCTCATCTTGTCGGGCTATGTGCTGGGCCGGGCCTATGGCGCCTCGACCCTGAGCGGGCGGCTGAGCACGCCGCAGTTCTGGGTGCGTCGCGCCGCGCGCGTGTGGCCTGGGCACCTGGCGGTGCTGGCCATGCTGGCGGTGCTGGTCGTGGTGCTGAACGCCATCGGCACCGACGCCCACAAGCCCAGCCGCTTCGCCTGGGACCAGATGGTTCCGCAGGCCCTGCTGATCCACGCCTGGGGCTTCCCCAGCGACGGTTGGAACCTGCCCAGCTGGAGCCTGTCGGCGCTGATCATCTGCTATGCCCTGTTCCCCAGCTTCTGGCGCGCGGTCAGCAAGATCCGCCACGCCTGGCTTCTGCCGCTGCTGGGTCTGGTGATCCTGGCCGCGTTCGAGGTGCTGGCCGAGACGGTGTTCGACCAGGGGCTGGCGGACCTGCGGTTCCAGTTCGGCGTGGTGCGGGCCCTGCCGCTGTTCATCCTGGGCGTCTGTCTGGCGCGTACCGTCGACATGCGCTGGCCCTCGGAAGGCGCGGCCCACGCCCTGCTGTGGGGCGGGGTGGCTTTGCTGGTCATCACCCAGCCGCTGGACCGCTACGCCTTGCCCGATCCGCTGCTGTTCGACGCGCCCTCGCTCCTGGCCATCGCCATGATCGTGCTGGGCGCCGGCCGCCTGCCGGTCAAGCGTCCGCAGCGGTGGATCGAGGAGGGCGCCAAGCTGTCGTTCGCCCTGTTCATCACCCACATCTTTGTCGGCGTGATCTACTGGAGCGCGGTGCACAAGCTGATCGACACCGTGCCGATCGGCATCGGCTGGCAGTGGCTGATGTGGCTGGCCGGCTTCCCCCTGGCCTATGGCGGGGCGTGGCTGTTCCACCGCTATATCGACCAGCCGCTGCAGGACCGCATCCAGCCGTTGTTGCGGCGGTAGGGGGTTTTCTCCTGGTGTCATCCCGGCCGGAGCGCGTCGCGCGTAGAGCCGGGACCCAGGGGCGACTGGCACTGAGTTCTTTCACCCCCTGGGTCCCGGGTCGGCTGCGCCGCCCGGGATGACACGCTTTTTGGGGGACAGCGCCCAGCCATCCACCGCTACACTTGCTGCGTAACAGCGTTATCGATCGCCGTTGGAGACGCCCATGCTGGCCGTGATGCTCGCCCTTTCCCTGCAGACGGCGACCCCGCCAGGGCCGCTCGCTGGAGACTGGGTCGTCGACCTGTCGGCCACGCCGTCGGAGCCCTACTACAAGGGCATGACGCTGAAGCTCGAAGCCGACGGTACCGTGACCGGCAGCTTCTATGACAGCGAGATCCTGGCCGGTCGCTGGAAGACCGCCGGCGGCCGCACCTGCGCCAGCTTCCGCACCACCGATGGCGCGGGGCCCTATCACACCAGCGTCTGCCAAGGCTCCGGTGGCCTGGAGGGCCAGACCTGGGCCGAGCACCGCAACTTCGTCTTCCTGTGGCGCGCCAAGCCAGCGACCGCCGAGGACCGCAAGGCGAAATGGTGGTGAGGCAGTTTCGAGCTAGTCCAGCATCGATAGAATGTCCTTCGATGCTAGTAGCTCAAGTTCAGCTTTTCCAGCATTCTTGTAAGGGTGTGAATGGAGGTTTCAATCTCTTCCAAATTGACTCCACGGAGTCGAAAAGCATTCAAAAAGTAGATCTCGTCTTCTAGGCGATCTCGGGCAGACATTTTTACAAAATCTCCTGATGGCCAATCCGCAACGTAGAGATTGCAGGGGGAATTATTTAAATTATAGCGTTTGTTTTTGATGGCGGCAACCTCGCTCGATTAGCCCCCTCCGTCTCGTCGCGTATCCGCGCCGATCCACCTCCCCCGCAAGCGGGGCAGGAGGGGAGCGGCGTCCTCCTCACCCGTGCAACGGGGGAGGTGTCGCGCGGCAAGGCCGCGTGACGAAGGGGGCGCTTTCCAGCCGCGCGCCCATTCGATAAGTCACCTGCCCATGACCAGACTGATCCCCCTGCAAGGCGTCGAGAATTTCCGTGACTTCGGCGACTACGCCGCCGGCGAAGGGCGGTTGAAGAAGGGCGTCCTGTTTCGCGCCGCCCACCAGGCCGAGGCGACCGAGGCGGACCTCGCGCACCTGGCCTCGCTGGGCATCGCCACCCTGGTGGACCTGCGCCGCCCCAACGAGCGCGAGCGCGCGCCGTCGCGGCGGTGGGACGGCTTTTCGGCCCAGGTGATCGACAATGATCTCGGCATCACCGGCGAGGATCCCTGGCACACCTTCCTCAAGGAGTCGGATCTGTCGCTGGAGTCGATCCACGACTACATGGACGAGTACTACCGCCGCGCGCCGTTCAAGGAACGGCACCTGGATCTGTTCAGCCGCTACTTCCAGGCGGTGGCCAGGGGCGAGGGCGCGGTGCTGATCCACTGCGCGGCGGGCAAGGACCGCACCGGCATCCTGGCGGCCCTGACTCATCATATCGCGGGCGTCTCGGACGACGACGTCATCGACGACTACCTCCTGACCAACGACCCGACCCGCTTCGAGCGGCGCGGCCACATCTTCCTGAACAACATCTTCGAGATGACCGGCAAGCGACCCACCGAGGCGGCGATGCGCGCGGCCATGGGCGTCGAGGCCCGCTACCTGGCGGCGGCCTTCGCCGCGATCAAGGATCAGTACGGCTCGCTGGACGGCTACCTGGAAAACGCTGTGGGCCTGGACGCGGCGACGCGCGAGGCGGTGGCGGCGCATATTCTGCTTTAGGGTCCGAAGCCTCCGACCTCCCCGGCGACACGTCAGTGCGGCGAAGCCAATGCCGGGGCCCAGATCGAACCCGCTGACGTCGTCGTGCCTGCTCGGACAGCGAGCGGGCCCACCCAAACCGCTCCGGATGAATCTGGGCCCCGGCGTTCGCCGGGGAGTCGGGAGTGGGCCGCCCCAATCGGTAAGGTGACAAACACCCGTTTAACCGCCAACCTCGCCTGACGGTCCCGCCAGAGGACTGTTCTTGGGGGTTAGGGTATGAGTGAGTTGGCGGGGACGCCTCCGGGCTTGAGCGATGTCGCCGGCGCGGAGGGGCGGGAAGACGTTCTCACGCCGCCGCCGACCGGCAAGCTCTCCAAGGGTGCGCTGAGCTGGATCCTGCACCAGGGCACGCGCGACCCCTATGTGATCCTGGTCACCATCTATGTGTTCGCGCCGTACTTCTCGCGGGTGCTGATCGGCGATCCGGTCAAGGGCCAGGCGACGGTGGCCGACATCTCCACCACCTATGGCCTGCTGACCGCGCTGCTGGCGCCGATCCTGGGCGCCTCGATTGAGCGGTATGGCCCGCGCAAGCCGCTGATGGCGCTGGGCCTGGCGATCATGGTCCCGCTGTTGTTCGGCCTCTGGTGGGCCACGCCCGGTGCGCTGCCGGTGGGGCTGATCGGAGCGTTCCTGATCATCCTGGGCGTCGTCTACAATTGCGGCGACGTGCTGCAGAACTCGCTGCTGTCGCGCGCCGCCGAGAAGGGCCAGGAGCCGGTGCTGTCGGGCCTCGGCTATGCGGTCGCCAACGGCCTGTCGGTGGCGCTGCTGATCTTCGTGATGTGGGCCTTCGTGCTGCCCGGCCAGGTGTCGTGGTCGTTCGTACCGGCCGGCCCGCTGTTTGGCCTCAGCCAGGCCGACCATGAGCCCAGCCGGATCGTCGGACCGCTGGCCGGAGCGGTGATGCTGCTGGGCGCGATCCCGTTCTTCCTGTGGACGCGCGATGCGCCGCGCACTGGGGTGTCGTTCGTCGCCTCGCTGAAGGAAGGCGTGAAGCTGCTCATCGACACCTTCAGAAACCTCAAGGGCCACGCCGACGTCGCCAAGTTTCTCGGCGCGCGGATGCTGTATTGCGACGGCATGACCGCCCTGTTGATCTTTGGCGGTCTGTTCGCGGCGGGGCTGATGAAGTGGGGCGAGCTGGAGATGCTGGCCTACGGAATCTCGCTGTCGATCTTCGGGGTGCTGGGCGGGCTGATCGCGCCGTGGCTGGACAAGACCCTCGGCCCCCGACGGGCGGTTCAGCTGGAGGTCGGGATCTGTATTCTCGTGCTGCTCGGCACGCTGGGCATGGGCCGCGAGAAGATCCTGTTCTTCTGGACCTGGGACGCGGCCACCCATCCCGCCGTCTGGAACGGCCCGTTGTTCCGCACCTTGCCGGAGCTGATCTATCTGGGCCTTGGCCTGCTGATCGCCGTCTTCGTCACCGCGCAGTACGCCTCGAGCCGCACCCTGCTGGTGCGCCTGGCCCCGCCCGACCGGATGGCGGCGTTCTTTGGCCTGTTCTCGCTGTCGGGCACGGCGACCATGTGGGTCGGCTCGCTGCTGGTCGCCCTGGCCACCAAGATGTTCGCCAGCCAGGTGGCCGGCTTCATCCCGATCGCTGTCCTGCTGGCGCTGGGACTGTTGGGGCTATTCACGGTTAAGGGCGGGGGACGGGAGAGCTGAGGGGGGGGCTCCGGCCGCTGCTTCGCGGTCCCCCTCCGTCGGGAATAAGGAGAATAGACCGACATTGGCAAACGGTGGGGTGGCGCTTTCGGTAGAGACTAGGGTGTAACCGGTCTGGCGGGAACAGCTTCCATAACCGCTCTGAAGACAGGATCCGCGCGCTTGAATTGACGAGCACTGACTCATCGATTCAGCAAGAGAGCCTCTTGACTAAGATGGCAGCGGCCCATCTTCGCGACGTTTCGGCGCAAGGCTCAAAGATCGTGGGCGCAGCCCAGTCTGAGACGTGTGCGCCGCTGTGCGCTTTACGGAATCACTATGGCCTAATGCGTAGTCAACGCCGCGGGGGCAAGTCGACATCCGGCGCAGATGCCGCCCCGCATACTACGTTCATACTTAGTTGCGGCCCGATCGACGGGGCGCCGATTAGCCTGACCGACAATCCGACTTCCCTACTCCCGGAAAGCTGGATTGTGGTCGGAACAAGCTAAGATGGCCCGCCTACATTCACGCTTTGATGTCCTGAGGTTGAGCTGATGTGGCGGCTGGTTTCCGTACTAGAAGGTCAACAAACCAAAGGATCGCCGCGTCTTTTACGGCTTTAATTTTTGGAAAGCGGCGCTGGAATAGAACCCATACAAGCGTCGCAGCGATAGCTGCGGGGATTACGATAAGGCCGGCCCAACCAGATTTAGGGGCAGCGATAGATATAGCGGCTAGGAACAAGTTACCGACAAAGAAGTATGAAAAAGTATTGCCGCCTACGATTGTAATCGCGTCTTGAATATGGCGCTGCCGGACAATGGAGATGGACATTGCGGCGCAAAATAATGGCAGCATCGATACTATGCCGTAGGCAAAGTAATAGGGAGAATTGTGGTTTCTGAATTGCGAGATATCGGTGATGCCGTTCGCGAACTTGTCCGGCCCTAAGGACAACAAGCCCCAGGCCACGACAGAGGCGGCTGTCACGATAGAGGCTACTAGAGCTACAAGGCCGGATCTCACGTGTGAGCGGCTAAAATAGGTTCCGGCGCACATGCCGACGAGGACTAAACCCACAGAGTGTACCAGAGACGGTCCGCGAAGCCCGCCTATGCCGAGTAGCGCGCCCCATTCTGTCAGTGGCGCGGCCAGTGGGCGGCTTGCGGCAAACAGCACATGATATCCCCCGATAAGTACGATCGGGATGGCGTAGCCGATAGGGCCAAGGCGCTGGCGAAGCAATAGAAGCGCTGGAACTGCTAGGAGCAGCAGGCTATAAAGCCGGTATATCTCGAAATTAGTTACTGGTTCCGCAAGTACAACTTGATTGAAAAACGTTGGAATATCATTCTTTACAATCATAAGTGCAGCGGCCAGCGTAAGTGCAAGATAGCACTCAATAGATCTGTGTATTGTCCGCCTTATTGCATCGCGCGGGCTTCTATCGAAGCGCCTTGTGTAAGCAATTTCAATCATAATCCCAAACAGTATAAGCAGTGTGGGCGTTGCGGTTCGGGTCATGAGCTTAAGCGCTTGCCCAGACCCTGTTCCTGAATAAAGTTCAAGCGTCAGTGCGGCGTGTGAAAACAGCGCAAAAGTGACACCTATAAAGCGCAGACAATCCAGCACATATATGCGCTGAGTTTCGGTTGCCATAAATCCCCCTTGAAGGCTGGCCCCCAAAGCCTGACCTTCCTGTGTTTTTCAAAGCTATCATCAAGCATTCAGATTGACCATTGTCGCTGCTGAAATACGAACTTCGCTTCGCGACGCCCTCCCTTCGAATGTTCAGAACGGGGACATCCATGAGAGAGGGGCCTCGCACTGGCCTAGCCCCGTCGAGCCCGCTATCACCACGCCATGCGGCATGTCGCTCTCCTCACCGCCCCGTGGCGCGAGCCGGTCTGGGCGTTGGCGCCCTTTCGGGACGAGCCTTACGCCTGCGCGCTGGTCACCGGCGGGGCGGGGCGGTGGTCGTATCTGTTGCGGGCGCCGGACGCGACGCTGAGTCTGTCGGACACTGACAGCGCCGACCCCTTCACGGCTCTCGCCGAACTGGTCGGCCCCCGCCTGCCGACCTATCCCGACGGTCCGCCGTTCCAGGGCGGTGTCGTGGGTCTGGGCGCCTATGAGCTGGGCGATCGGGTCGAGGACCTGGGGCTTTCGCGCACCGACTGGCCGGACCTGACCTGCGCCCGCTACGCCGCCGTGCTGGCCTTCGACCATCACACCCGTCAGGTGATCGCCGTGGGGCGCGGCGAGTCCGAGGCCGAGGCGGACGCGCGCGCTCGCGACGCCCTGGCCTGGCTGGAGGTCGCCGCAGCCGAGCGCGCCGAACCCGCCGGCCCGCTCTGCGCCGATCTCGTCGCCAGCGACGCCGCCGCCTACGAGACCGCCGTGGCGCAGGTGGTCGAGCGGATCGTCGGGGGCGAGATCTTCCAGGCCAATATCGCCCGCGCCTGGACGGGGCGGCTGGCGACGGGCGTTGATCCGTTCGACTTGTTCGTGCGGCTGCGCCAGCAGAGCCCCGCGCCGTTCTCGGCCTATTGGCGCCTGCCCGGCCGGGCGCTGGTCTCCAACTCGCCCGAGCGGTTCCTGAAGCTGGACCCGTCCGGCGCGATTCAGACCCAGCCGATCAAGGGCACGCGCCCCCGGGGGCGCGACGCCGCCGAGGACCACGCCCTGGCCGCCGAGCTGCTGGCCAGTGACAAGGACCGGGCCGAGAACCTGATGATCGTCGACC
This sequence comes from Caulobacter vibrioides, assembly GCF_002310375.3. Classification (GTDB taxonomy): domain Bacteria; phylum Pseudomonadota; class Alphaproteobacteria; order Caulobacterales; family Caulobacteraceae; genus Caulobacter; species Caulobacter vibrioides_D. The sequence continues at coordinate 3,149,222 of NZ_CP023315.3, read as the reverse complement.
TGATGCGCAACGACCTGGCCCGGGTCTCGCCGGCCGGCAGCGTGCGCGCGCCCACCCTGTTCGCGGTCGAGAGCTTCGCCAATGTCCATCACCTGGTCTCGACCGTCACCGCGCGCCTAGCGCCGGGGCGCGGCGTCGCCGACCTGCTGCGGGCCAGCTTCCCGCCGGGCTCGATCACCGGCGCGCCCAAGGTGCAGGCCATGAAGGTGATCGCCGCGCTTGAGCCGCCGCGCGGGCCCTATTGCGGCAGCCTGTTCTGGGCCGGGGTCGATGGCGCGTTCGACTCCAGCGTGCTGATCCGCACCGTCGGCCTTGTTCAGGACAGCCGGGGCTGGCGGCTGGAGGCCCGGGCGGGGGCGGGGATTGTCGCCGACAGCGACCCGCGCGGCGAGCGCCTGGAGACCGAGGCCAAGATCGCGGCCCTGCAAAAGGCGCTCACCCAATGACCACGCCGGACGCCGTCCCGCTGAAC